>JBOGCG010000028.1:0-76489 GCA_051656625.1 Sarcina sp.
GGAATGTGGAATTGATTTTGAATTTGAATTTTTGTGGAGTTTGGTTAATAAAAATTGATGGGGGCTAATAGATTTTAAGGTAGATGTAGTTTATTTTTTAATCTAGTAGGCCCTATATTTAGAATGGAGGATTAGGTATGAGTAAAGAGTTAAAATCTAGAAGTGAAATTGAAGTAGGTTATAAATGGGACTTGGAGAAAATTTATTTAAATATTGAAAGTTTTGAAAAGGATTTTGCTATTTTAAAGGAACAGTCAGAGGAAATTAAGAAGTTTAAAGGTACTTTAAATTCAGCGGAAAATATATTAGCTTACTTAGAGTTAAATGAAAAGTTATCAAGAAAATTAGAAAATTTATATGTTTATGCAAATATGAAAAGTCATGAGGATACTAGAAATACAGATTATCAAGGTCTTGTAAGTAAAATGGATAGTTTTATGGCTGTATTTGGAAGTTATAATTCCTTTTTTGAACCAGAAATATTAGGTTTAGAAGATGGAAAAATAGAAGGATTTTTAAAAGAAAATGAAAATCTTAAAGAATATAAATTTTTATTTGAAAATATTTTAAAAAGTAAAGAACATATCCTATCTAATGAAATGGAAGAACTTTTGGCAGCAGCATCAGATTCATTAGGAGCAGCAGAGAGTATTTATGAAATTCTTACTAATGCAGATATGAAATTTACTAAGATAAAAGACGAGGATGGAAAAGAAGTTCAATTAACTGAAGGAAATTATGGAACTTTTATTAGAAGTAAAAATAGAGAAGTAAGAAAAATGGCTTTTGAAGGATTATTTAATGAATATAAGAAATATGAAAATACTTTAGCAACAAGTCTTTCAGCTTCAATAAAGTCATTTATTTTTAAAAGTAAAGCAAGAAAATATTCTTCAGCTTTAGAGGCTTCTTTAAGTCCTAATGACATTCCTGTAGAAGTATATCATAATGCTATAAAAACTATAAATAATAATCTACCAACTCTTCATAGATATGTGGATCTTAAAAAGAAACTTTTAGGAGTTGAAGAAATTCATATGTATGATTTATATACTCCTCTTATAGATAGTCCAAAAGAAGATGTAGAGTATGAGGCTGGAGTTGAAATTGTTAAATCAGCACTTACTGTACTAGGTGATGAATATTTAAATATCTTTAATGAAGGTATAAACAATAGATGGATAGATGTTTATGAAAATGAGGGGAAAAGATCAGGGGCTTATTCTTGGGGAGCTTATGATACAATGCCTTATGTACTTTTAAACTATAATAATACATTAAATGATGTTTCAACATTAGCTCATGAAATGGGGCATTCAATACATTCTTATTACTCAAGAAAGAATCAACCTTATGTTTATGGAAATTATACTTTATTCAGTGCAGAAATAGCATCAACAACTAATGAAATTATTTTAATTAATAAATTAATAAATGAGGAAACAGATAAAAATAAAAAGCTTTATTTAATAAATCAAGAAATTGAACAAATTAGAACAACTGTTTTTAGACAGTTAATGTTTGCAGAATTTGAGCTTATAACACATGAAAAAATAGAGGATGGAGAGGCTTTAACTGCAAAGGAATTTAATGATATTTGGATTGGATTAAATAAAAAGTACTTTGGAGAAAATATTATAATAGATAAGGAAATAGCTATAGAATGGGCTAGAATTCCACATTTCTATTCTGATTTCTATGTTTATCAATATGCAACTGGTTATGCAGCAGCTACAGCTTTTAGTAGAGCTATATTAAATGATGGGGTAGAGGCAGTAGAGAAGTATAAAGGCTTCTTAAAAGCTGGTGGATCAAAATATCCTATTGATGCAATTAAAGATGGTGGAGTAGATATGACCACATCAAAACCACTAGAGGTAACTCTTCAAAGATTTAATGAACTTATAGATATGTTTGAAGAAATTATTTAATAATTTTTAATAAAGCATTAAGAGAGATAAGAGAATGGCTCATTACTGAATATATTTGGTGATGGTAGGTCATTCTTTTATTTTATGGATATATTTTGGGGAGGAGTTAATTTTTAGTTCTTTCTCAAGTTAGGTGATAAAGAACCTAATTTTTCTAGCACTATTTTTCTTTTAATAATCTTTTAAAACACTGGAAAATAGTTTATACTAAAAATAGTCAAAGAACATTGGTATTTAAGGAAGGTATTGGGTGAAAATAGTGGATGTTTTATTAAGGGAAAAAGATTTAAAGGTTATAGCTAAAGGTTTATTGGGTGAAGATAATTTTAATATTAAGGAAATAAAATTTCAAAAGGAAAATCAATTAATTAATTTGAAAGTATCTATAAAAAAGTTATTTTCAGTGGATTTAAATGTTACCTTAAGAATAATTTCTGTAAATGGGGATAGAATCAACAGTGAAATAGAAAAAATAACTTCATTGAAAATAGATTTATTTTCAAAGGTTCAAAGGGTTATAGAAGGAAGAAACTTAACTCGATTTAGAAATAAGGGAATTATAATAAATGGTAAAGAAATTATAATAGAAGGAAATAAAGTTTTTAAATCTTTAGATATTGGAGAAATTTATTTGAATTCTATAAAGGTAACTGAGCAAGGAATATTATTAAATGCAAATAGTGAAAATGAAGACAAGCTATTAAAGTTAAAGGCTATAGGCTAGTAACTTTATTTTCTAACTAAGAGGAGGATAAAATTATGAACATATCGCAATTAGCGATTTCATTAACTGGAGAAGATGTAAAATCAATGATAAATGATTTTGTAAAGGTAGAGGGCTTAACTTTAAATACTATGAGTTTTGAAGAGGAAACTTTAAAGGTAACTGGGAGTTTTAAAAAGTTTGTTTCTCTAGGATTTTCAGCCACAGTTGAAATTGCTTCTATTGAAAATAATATATTAAAGGTTAATTTAAAGAAAGCAGCTTTAATGAACATTGGAATATTAAAGTTTGTTAGAAAATTAGCTTTAAAAATAGCATTAAAGGGTGTTAAAGAACAGGGAATAAGTTTAAGTGAAGATAATATAGAAATAGATATAAATAAAATCTTAGGAAATATTAAATTTATTACTTTAAAAGCTAAAGAGGCTAAAATAGTAGATAATAAATTAGATGTTTTAGTAGAAGATATAAATATAAACTTACCTGAGATGATGAAAAAACCAACAGTAAAGGTTGAGGCTAAGGAAGAAGGTGCTATAGAGAAAAAAGAAGTGGCTATAGTTCCAGGAGAAAATTTAGAAGTGGTTGATGGACAAATAGAGGAAGAGGAAGAAAAGGCAGATTATTTATTTAATATAGATGTAGAGAAAAAAGATGATGTCTATAGCCATGGTAGAGAAGCTGTTGTTAGAACAATTCCTGAAAATGTAAAAGATTATAGCGATATAATAATGTTTGTTCCTGATTTAGTAGCTTTAGTTTGTAGATTGTTAAGGGATAAAAGAGTACCTATGAAAACAAGAGTAGCCTTAGGATTAAGTTTTGGTTATACAGTACTTCCTATTGACATAATTCCAGATAAGTTTCCTATTTTAGGACAAATTGATGATATAGCAGTTATTTTATTTGCCCTTGAAAGAATTGTAGATGATATAGAGCCAGAGGTTCTTCTTGAAAATTGGCAGGGTAAAAAAGAGTTTGTTGTAGTTTTAACAGAGCTTGTATCCTATGTATCAGAGTTTACAGGAGCTAAAAGTTTAAATAAAATATATAATGTAATAGATTCTTTAGTATAATAAGATTAGAAAAAAAGTAAGTTGACTATATTAAATTTTAATATAGTCTCTTTTAATATAAGGAGAAAATAAATGGCAAAGAAAAAATATTATGCAGTAGCAGTTGGAAAATCAAATAAACCTATGATACTTGAAAGTTGGCCAGCCTGTCAAAAGGAAGTTATAGGAGCAAAGGGAGCTATATATAAAAGTTTTGAAAGTTTAGAAGAGGCTAAGAACTTTTTAGAAATAAATAATAGTAGTAGAGTGGTTAAGAAAGAAATACAAGGTGATGAAGAAGAGATTAGCACTGATGTAGAAATCTATGTGGATGGAAGTTTTATGGAAGTGAAAAATAATTTTTCCTATGGTCTTGTGGTAGTAAAAAAAGGTGAAGTAATACATAGAGATAAGGGAATAGGAACTGACAAAGATGCTATAGCACTTAGAAATGTAAGTGGTGAAGTTATGGGTGCTATGAAAGCCGTTGATTATGCTATAAATAATAAAATAGATGAAATAACTATCTGCTATGATTATCAAGGAGTAGAAAGCTGGGCACTTGGAACTTGGAAAAGAAATAAAGAGTTAACCAAGGCTTATAATGAGTTTATGAGCAAAAAAATGAAGATTATAAAAGTAAGGTTTAAAAAAATAAAGGGGCATTCTGGAAATAAATTTAATGATATGGCTGATATTTTAGCAAAGGAAGCCCTAATGGAATAAAAAGTTAGGAAAGCCATTGAAAATATCCCAGTAAAATACTAACATAACTTACCTTTATCTAGGTGAAACTAACCTTGAAATCAATAAAAAAGAGGTGTTTTATATGGGAAAAGTATTAATGGGTATAACAGCAGGAACTATAGTAGGAGCTACAATAGGAATGATGGTAGTACCAACTCTTGATAGAAAAACTCAAAGAAAAATAAAAAGAGCTAGTAGAATAGCTATGGGTGCACTTAATGAGAGTTATGATCAAATGATGTCTAAAATAAGATAATAATAATTAAAAAAATTGGTTTTTTTAAGAAAAATTATAAAGAAGAAAAACCAAAAAAAAAGAAATTTTAAATTGAGTTAGTAAAAAAAGAGGAGTTTTTTTAAAAAATTTCTCTTTTTTTTATTTCAATTTTGAAAAATTCTAATTTTATTAAAAAAAACTTAAAGAATAAATGCAAAAAACACTAGAATTATGTGTTATAATTTAATCAAGTCATTATATTTAATAATAGAACAGATTAAAGGATGAGTTGATTATGGAAATATTATCATTGGGTGAAAAGATAAAAAGAAGAAGAAAAGAATTAAATATGACTCTTAAGGATTTAGCGGGGGACAGAATAACACCAGGACAAATAAGTTTAGTTGAATCAGGAAGAAGTAATCCATCAATGGATCTTCTAGAATATTTAGCTAATACATTAGATACTTCTGTGGAGTATTTAATGGAATCAGAAAAAACGCAGGCAGAAAAAATATGTTTATTTTTTGAGCAAGCAGCTGAAAGATATCTTTTAAAAGGAGATATTTTAAAAGCAGAACAGCATATAGAAAGTGCCTTATATTATGCTGAAAAATATAACTTAGAATATAGAAAAGCTAAAAATCTATATTTAAGAGCAGAGGTTTATTTAAGACAGGATGAATGTGCATTAGCACAACAATATTTCTTAGCTTCTAACGCTTTATTTATTAAAACAGGAAGTTCTGTAGAAATAGTTAATACTTACTTAGAAGCAGGTAAAATAAGTCTTAAAGCAAAGGCTTATCACTCTTCAAATTCTTATTTAAAAGAAGCAGAAAAGGTTTATGTAACAAGTAAATTAACAGAAGATACTTTACTTGGAGAGATTTACTATTACTTATCTAAGACTTACTTCCTAATGGAAGATATAAGACAGGCGATAAATTTTGCTTTCTTAGCTAAAGAAGAGTTTGAAAAAATATATGATAGAAAGAGATACGCCGAAGCTTTAGCACTTTTAAGTGAAGAATATAATAAAGCAGAAGATTTAGAAAATGCTATAGTATATTCTAAAAAGAGCTTAGATATTTTTAAAGAATTAAAGCATGAAAAAGATATTGCCAATATCGAAAATTCGCTAGGTAGATTATTCTATGAATTTGATAACTTAGAGGAATCTTTCAGTCATTATGAAAAAGCTAAGAAAATGAGAATTGACAACAAAGATGAAAAACTTGTTGAAACTTTAATTGACATTTGTGAAAACTACATTAAATTAAAGAATATAGACAAATGTAATGAAGTTTTAAAATCAATAAAAGAAAATTTAATAAATGATGATGTAGAAAAAATATTAGACTATAACTATCTATGTTTTAGAGTAGCAGCTTTAGAAGATAATAAAGAAAAAGCTGAGTTTGTACTTCTAGATATGATTCATATCGCGGAAAAGTATGGATTAGAAAAACGAAAAGCGGAAATTTCTATAACACTTGGAAAGTTCTATCTTGAACTTAAAAGAGATTATGAATCAGCTAAGTATTTAGATAAGGGAATAGAAAGCTTAAAGAAAATTGGAATAATAAAAAAATGATAATAAAGTAGATGGGTGATTAAATATGAACTTCTTATCAACAGGGGAAAAGATAAAAAGAGCAAGAATTTATAAAGGTGTGACATTAAAAGAGCTTTGTAAAAATGACATATCTATATCTAAAATGAGTTGTATAGAAAATGATAAAGTTAAAGCAGACACTTGGGTTTTAGAAATGGTTGCAAAGAGATTAGATTTAAATCTTGAATATTTACTTCATAATGATGTTATGGAGCTTGAAGCAAGCATAGAAGCTTATAAAGAAAGAGCTTTAATAGAAAAGGACTTTGAAGATATAAAAGAAAGATTAGATTATTGTTTAGCTAAAAATTATAATGAGTTATCTTTTAGTTTTATTCATTTACTTTTCAAAGCTTACACAGAAAGAAAAAAATTTGAAGAAATAAAAGAAATAATAAACATATATAATGAAATACAAAGTGAAATAGATGAAAAACAAATTTATTTTGAAGATTTAGGATTTTACTTCCTATCAAGAAGAAACTATTCAGATAGTTTAACATATTTTAATATGGCTATTAATGAAATAGTTAAAAAAGGAATGGAAGAGAATATAACTGATTATATTAATAATACAATTTGGTTCGCTTTTTCGCATTACAATATGAAAAATTATGAAACTTCAAGAGATATACTTACTTCTTTATTATCCTTAAATTTAAAAGTAGAGGATAAATATATAGCAATGGTTAATGGATTATTAGTAGCAAATAATATGAAGTTGAAAGAAGACTATGAGAAAGAAGTAAAAGTATTTAATTCTTTTGATATTAAAGGATCAGTTTATCATAGTGCAATAGCTTTAACTATTTTTGATAATTATTTTGAAGTAGAAAAAATAAATGAAGCTATAGTAATTCTTGAGAAAACAAGAGAAAATATAAAAGATTCAGAAGAATTCGAGTATGTTCAAATTTTATTAGCAATAATAGGTAGACTTATTAAAAGTGACAATATTGATAAAGCTAGAGAATACTGCGAGGAAGCTTTAGAATTATCAATAAGATTAGATAGTCATTTTTATATAGAAAGAAGTTATCTATATAAAGCTAAAATACATAGACTTCAAAAGAGTCTTATTCAATGGGAAATGAATATGAATTTAGCAACTGATATGCTTATTAGATTTGCATCCATTGAAGAGAAAAAAGAAAGATACATGGAGATGGCAGAAATGTACCATGTAATAGGAGAAACAAGAGAAACATTAAAATATCTAACTTTAGCAATGAGTTTAGATAAAAGTGAAGACATATAGAAAGGGCTTAGGCCCTTTTTTTTTCTGTAAATATGAAAAACCTATAGATAAAAAGTAAAACTTAAGTAAAATATTGTAAAAACTAAAGAGGAAGTAGTATAATAAATAAGGATTTTATATTTTAGGGGGAAAAATATGTTTATTGAAGAAATGGATGCTTTATGTCATTCAGCTAAGAAGAAAATAGCTATATTTAATGAAAGCAAAATTAAATATTTAGTTGTTGCTGCACTTGGTGGAATGTTTGTTGGACTTGGGGTAATGCTTTTATACACTGTAGGTGGAATTTTAGATCATGGAAATTTTGCTGGAACTAAAATTGTAATGGGAATATCCTTTGGGGTAGCTCTTAGTTTAGTAATTATGGTAGGGGTAGATTTATTTACAAGTAATTCTCTTATAATGACTATTGGAGCAGTTTATAAAAAGGTTACTGCCTTTGATATGATTAAAATATTAGCAGCAAGTTATCTAGGAAATCTTATGGGGTCTTTTATAGGAGCATTTTTATATGTAAAAGCTAATGCAGCTACCTCTTATGTAGCTGAATATATATTAAAATCAGCAGAACTTAAAATGAACACTCCAGCTACTGATTTGTTTTTTAAAGGGATTTTATGTAACATACTTGTTTGCTTAGCAGCTTGGTTTTCTTATAAATTAAAAAGTGAATCAGGAAAATTAATAATGATTTTCTGGTGTTTATATACTTTTATAACTGCAGGATTTGAACATAGTATAGCAAATATGACTTTATTTTCAATGTCTCTTTTAATGGAACATAGTAGTTATGCTATATCGATATTGGGGGCAGGGCATAATCTCCTTTGGGTTTCTCTTGGAAACTTTATTGGTGGAACAGTATTTTTTGCTTTACCACTATATTTTATAGCTAAAGAAAAAATAGGGAATAAGGTTTCAACTAAATAAGATAAAAATAGCCTATTAAAATAAGTACGGTTTAATAGGCTATTATATATTAATCTTTTTTTAAGGTTTTTTTAAAATTAAAATTAATATTTTTGCTATGTTATAATAAAGGGACAACTTTAAGGAATAGGTTAATAAAAATGAATTATACATATATATTAGAGTGTGCAGACAAAACTTTCTATACAGGATATACAAATAATTTAGAAAATAGAATAAAGGTTCATAATAGTGGACTAGGAGCGAAATATACAAGGGGAAGAACACCAGTAAAGCTACTTTACTATGAAGAGTTTGAAAGTAAGTCAGAGGCGCTTAAAAGAGAATATGCAATAAAGAAAATGACAAGAAAAGAAAAGGAAAAATTAATAAATAAGAAATAATGTTTTTAAGGGGAATGTTTATGAAAAAAAAATTTAGCTACGATGTAATTCTTGAAATAGTTATGCTAGTTTTAACTATAGGATTTATAATTTACGGGGGGATTTCTAAAAAATTTGATTATTGTGGAAATGGAGTTTTAACTCTAGCTATTATACTTGCACCAAGGGCTATAATGAAAATATTTAAATTTAAAACTACTAACTTTATAAATTTTTTAGTTCAGTTTTTTATTTTTGTTTCAATGTTTTTAGGAAGATTAAATGGATTTTATGGAAAGGTTCCTCACTGGGATACTTTTTTACATGTCATATCTGGCTTTATAATTTTTCTAGTAGCCTATGTTGTATTTCTTATTCAAAATGACAGGCAAAGTAAAAATGTAAAACCAGTACTAGTAGTAACCTATTGTGTCCTATGTGCTATAGCAATGACTGCTATTTGGGAAATGTGGGAATTTGCAGGAGATAGACTATTTGGTTTAAATTCTCAAGGTGGAAGTTTATTTGATACAATGAAAGATATAATTACAGGAAGTATGGGACCAGTAGTATTATTTCCATTCTTATTTAAATATTTAAAAGGAAATAGAAATAAACTTTTTGAGGACATTGAAGAAGTTTTAAAATAAAAGGATAGAATAATAAGAGGTATATCTGTAGAGGTATAGCCTCTTTCTCTTTAGTTTTTAAAGTTATAAAATAAAATAGAGAAGAAAAATGAATTTTTTAGATTGGTAGAGTCCTTTTAAAGTTAAATTATTTAAAATACTAATAATCAGTAAAGATAGCATTCTATAAAATAGACAAAGTATAGGATATATAATAAAATTAAATATAGAGAGAAAAACGACTTTAAAATTAGTTGAAAGAGGTCAGGTTAGTTATGATTCAATTAGTAGGCATAAAAGAAAATACACCATTAAAAATAAGAGAAAAATTAGCCTTAAAGGGAAGTGAACAAAGACTTTATTTAAATAAATTTAAAGAATTTGCAAGAGGCGTAGTTATTTTAAGTACTTGTAATAGAACAGAAATTTATTTTAATAGTTCTAAATCTTCAGAGGAAGTATTAAGAAAGGTTTTTGAACAGTTAAATTGGGATATATCTTTAAAGGAATATATTTTATATAAAGAAGGAGAGGAAGCTATAGGACATTTAATGGAAGTAGTTTGTGGATTTAAATCTAGAATTGTTGGAGAAGACCAAATACTTGGGCAAATAAAAAATGCCTATGGAATAGCTAAAGAGGAAGAAACAATCTGTGGGATTTTACAAAGACTTTTTGAGAGTTCTATTAGTTGTGGAAAGAAATTTAGAACAGAATGTAAAATGTATGAGATTCCAGTTTCAGCAGCTTCTATAGTTACTAATATGGCCTTTGATGAAGAAAAAAGAAAATTCATGGTAATGGGCTATGGTGAAATAGGAAGAGCGGTTTGTACAAATATTTTAGCAAATAAAGATTGTAAAATTCTTTATGTTGTTGTAAGAAATAAAGAAGTTCTTTTAGATATTATAGAAGATGAAAGGGTTATTGCTCTTAATTTTGGTGAGAAAGATGAATATATAAAAGAAGTAGATTGTATAATAGGAGCTACATCTGCCCCTCATACAATTGTAAGAAGGGAAAATATAATAAAACCTACTCTTATTTTTGATTTAGCCCTTCCAAGAGATATTGAAGAAAATGTTAAGGAAGTTGAAGGGGTGAAGCTTTACGATATAGATGAAATAAGTCTTTTAGATAGTGAAAATAAGAGATTGAGGGTTGAAAGAATGATGGAAAATAGATTTTTATTAGAAGAAACTATTGAAGAGTACATAAAGTGGGAACAACTTAGGGATATTAGTTCATTAATAAAAGAGATGAAAATAAAGGGTAATGAAGTTTGGATGGAGAGACTTGAAAGTTTTAAAAATAAAAGTCATTGCCAAGAGGATGAACTTCTTGCAGAAAAATTATTGAAAAGCATAGTTAATAGCTATACTAATAGAGCAATAGAACTTTTAAAGGAAGAAACTTTAAAGGGAAGTGAAGAAGAATGTTTAAAGCTAATAAAGAAAGTATTTCTAGAGATATAGATTATCTTTCAATTGCTATTTCTAATAATAGTAGGATACTTGTTATAGGAGGAGGTAAGGCTGCCTATATAAAAATAAAATCTTTAATAAAAAAATCTATGGATATTACAGTAGTGGCAAAGGAATTTATTGAAGAAATAAAAGCCTTAAAGGAAGTAAAACTTATAAGGGAACCTTACAATGATAGATTGTTAGAAAAATATCATTTAATAATAATTGCTATAAATGATGATTTAATAAGAATGGAAATAAAAAGAGATTGTGAAAAACTTTTTAAGTTATACATAGATAGCACTGAAGGAGAAAAGGGACTTGCTATAATGCAAAGTCAAAGAACTCTTAAGAATATTTCTTATTCAGTGAATACAAAGGTTAAAGCCCCAAAGCTTAGTAAATTATATTTAGGTAAAATAGAAGAAATTTTAAAAGATTATGATGATTTTACTTTAGAAGTAGGAAAGATAAGAGAAGGGGCAAAAAGATTAAATGATAAAGAAAAAAAAGAAATAATTAATTTTATTTGCACAGAGGATTTTAAATTTTTTTATGATAAGAAAAAAAGTAATTTAATCTTAAAATTATTTTTTGCAAATATTATAAATAATAAAATCACCTAGTCAGTAGAATGGAGTGTATAAGATGTCTTTAATTATAGGAACAAGAAAAAGTAAATTAGCTCAGTGGCAAGCAGATAGAGTTATAGAACTTTTAAAAGAAAAATATAGTAGTGAAAATTTTGAGAAACTTTTAGTGGTAACTGAAGGTGATAAAAGACTAGATGTTACTTTAGATAAAATAGGAGGAAAAGGTTTGTTTGTAAAGGAAATAGAACTTTCTTTATTAAATAAAACCTCAGATGCAGCGGTTCATAGTATGAAGGATGTTCCCTATGATTTAGGAGAAGATTTTTCTTTAGTGGCAATCCCTGAAAGAAATGATATAAGAGATGCCTTTGTATCAAAAAACTCTATTCATTTTAAAGAGTTAAGAAAAGGTGCAAGAATAGGAACTAGTAGTATAAGAAGAGCAGCACAACTTAAATTATTAAGAGATGATTTAGAGATAGTACCTATTAGAGGAAATGTTCAAACTAGAATTTCTAAAATTGAAAGTGAAAATCTAGATGGAATAATACTTGCGGCAGCAGGGCTTAAAAGATTAGAACTTGAGGATATAATCACTGATTATTTTGATCCTAAAGAATTTTTACCTGCAGTGGGTCAAGGTGCCCTTGGTATTGAGTGTTTAAAGGATGGGAAAAATAATCATTATTTTAAATCCTTAGATAACCAATTAGTAAGAATGGCAGTAGAGGCTGAAAGAAGCTTTATGAAGGAATTAAATGGTGGTTGCCATAGTTTAATTGGTGTCTATAGTGAAATCAAGGGTAATGAAATTTATTTAATAGGAACCTATGAGGTTAATGGAAAAATCATTAAAAAAGATATTTTAGGTGATTTAGATTCCAATATAGAACTTGGAAAAGCATTAGGAAGAAAAATAATTACTGAAATTTAGGAGGAGATAATATGTCAAAAGCATATATTATAGGCACAGGTCCAGGAGATGAAGAATTATTAACTTTAAAGGCAGTAAGAGCATTAGAAAACTGTACAGCAGTACTTTATGATAGATTAGTTTCTAGTAATGTATTAAATTACTTAAAAGATGATTGTATTGTTTATTATTGTGGAAAAGAACCAGGAGCTCATTCTAAAACTCAAGAAGAAATTAACGATTTAATGGTAAAACTTTTAGATGAGGGGCATACTGTTGGTAGAATAAAAGGTGGAGATCCTTATGTTTTTGGTAGAGGAGGAGAAGAGGTTTTAAAAGCAGTGGAAAATAATCATGAATTTGAAGTTATTCCAGCTGTAACTTCTCCAATTGCAGTACTTAGTTATGCAGGAATTCCAATAACTCATAGAGGAATAGCTCAAAGCTTTCATATAGTTACTGGAAAGTCAGCAAAGGATTTAAATGTTAATTTTGAAGCTTTAGCTAAAGAAAATGGTACTCTAGTATTTATGATGGGACTTTCTAACCTATCTCTTATAAAAGAGAAACTTATTTTAAATGGAAAATCAGAGGATACAGCCTGTGCTGTAGTGATGAGAGGAACTACTGCAAAACAAAAAGCAGTACTTGGAACGCTTAAGGATATAGAAGAAAAAGTTGAAAAAGCAGCACTTCAGTCACCTTGTATTATAGTTATTGGAGAAGTAGCTACATTAAGAGAAAAATTAAATTGGTATGAAAAGAAACCTCTTTTTGGAGCTAATATTTGTATAACTAGAACTAAAGAGCAGGCAACTGAATTAAAATTTAAATTAAAAGATTTAGGAGCTGAGGTTACAGAGATTAATTCTATTAAAATAGAAGGTACTCCTAAAAATATAAAACCATTTGTAGATAAATTAAAGGATTATGATCATATTATATTTACATCAGTAAATGGGGTGAATTATTTCTTTGATGCCTTAATTAAAGAAAAATATGATATAAGAAATATTAAAGCAAAATTTTCAGTTATAGGAAAAGCTACAGATAAAGCTTTAATTAGTAGAGGAATAGTACCATTTTTAGTAGCTAGAAGTTTTGTTTCAGAGGGACTTTTTGAAGATTTAAAATCTAAGCTAAAAGAAGGTGAAAAAGTTCTTTTACCTGTTTCTTCTATGGGAAGAGACTTTTTAGAAAAATCAATTTCAGAAATGGGACTTTTAGTGGATAGGGTTAATGTTTATGATACCCTTTGTGGAGAATGTAAGAATGTAAATGCATTTGAACCAGTAGATATGGTTTTATACACTAGTCCAAGTACTGTTCAAAATATGATAAAAATAATAGGTCTTGATAAATTAAAAGAAAAAGTAAGTGTAGCAATGGGACCAAAAACTAATGAGGAACTTATAAAAAATGGAATAGTAGATGCAAAGGTATGTAAAATGCATCATGGAAATGGCTTCTTAAAAGAAGTTGAAAGTTTATATAATGAAATAAAGGATGAAAGGTAGGTAGAAATCTTTATTTAAAGATTTAATAGTTATGATAAAAAGAACAAGAAGATTAAGAACAACAAATTTTGTAAGAGATATGGTGAGAGAAAATACTTTATCAGCTAATGATTTTATATATCCTATTTTTGTAGTTGAAGGAGAAAATATCAAAGAGGAAATTAGTTCTCTTGATGGAAATTATCATTGGTCAATAGATAGACTTCCAGAGGTTATAAAAGAAGTAGAGGAAAGTGGCGTTAAAGGAATAATATTATTTGGAATACCAGAGCATAAAGATTGTTTAGGTTCTGAAGCCTATAATGATAATGGTATAGTACAAAAGGCTATAAGAAAAGTTAAAGAAATTTCAAAGGATTTAGTGGTAGTAACAGATATTTGTATGTGCCAATATACTGATCATGGTCATTGTGGTATTTTAGAGCATGATTATGTAAATAATGATAAAACTTTGGAGAAACTTGAAAAAATAGCTATATCCCATGCCAGTGCAGGAGCAGATATGGTAGCTCCTTCAGATATGATGGATGGTAGAGTTTTAAGAATGAGAGAGGCTTTAGATAGAGAAGGCTTTGTTAATGTTTCAATAATGAGTTATTCAGCTAAATATGCATCAGCTTTCTATGGTCCTTTTAGAGAGGCAGCTCATTCAACACCAAGTTTTGGAGATAGAAAAACCTATCAAATGGACCCTGCAAATAGAAGGGAAGCATTAGTTGAAGTGGAAGCAGATATAAGTGAAGGTGCAGATATAATAATGGTTAAACCAGCACTTTCTTATTTAGATATAATAAGAGATGTAAGAGATAGAATTAATTTACCAGTGGCTGCTTATAGCGTTAGTGGAGAGTTTGCAATGGTGAAGGCTGCTGCTAAGGCAGGTCTTGTGGATGAGAAGAAAATTGCTTTAGAAATGCTTCTTTCAATGAAAAGAGCAGGAGCTAATATAATTATTACTTACTATGCCATAGATGCGGCAAAGTGGTTAAAAGAAGAAAAATAATTACTGAAAGGATAAGGATTAAAGGATGAACAATAAAGAAATTTTTGAAAAATCAAAGGAATATATACCAGGTGGAGTTAATAGTCCAGCTAGAGCTTTTAACAATATGGGAATTAACCCACCAATAATAAGTTCTGGAGAAGGAACTAAATTAAAGGACGAAGAGGGAAAAGAATATATAGATTTTGTTTTAGCTTGGGGACCAATGATTCTTGGTCATAATGATAAAGATGTTATTAAGGCTATGGAAAAACAAATAAATACAGGAATAGCCTATGGTGCTGCTACAAAACTTGAATTAGTGATGGCAGAATATATGTCAAAAACTTTAGATGATGTGGAAATGGTGAGAATGGTTAACTCAGGAACTGAGGCAACAATGAGTGCTATTAAACTTGCTAGAGGATATACAGGAAAGAAAAAAATAATTAAGTTTGCAGGTTGTTATCATGGACATTTTGATGGGTTCTTAATTGAAGCTGGTTCAGGGGTTTTAACAGGTGGAATACCTGGTTCACTTGGAGTACCTAAAGAAAGTATAGAAAATACTTTAATAGGAATTTATAATGATGAAAAACAAATAACTGAATTGTTTGATAAATATGGTGATGATATTGCAGGAGTAATAATAGAGCCAGTGGCAGGAAATATGGGAGTTATTAAAGCAAATGCTAGCTTTATGAAAAAATTAAGAGAACTTTGTGATAAATATGATTCACTATTGATTTTTGATGAAGTAATGAGTGGTTTTAGAGTAGCTTATAAAGGTGCACAAAGTTTATTTGAAGAAAAAGCTGATATAGTTACCTACGCTAAAATTATGGGTGGAGGACTTCCAGCTGGTGCCTATGCAGGAAGAAAAGAAATAATGGAAAGGTTAGCTCCAGTAGGTGGGGTTTACCAAGCAGGAACAATGTCAGGGAATCCTGTAGTAATGGCAGCAGGTTATGAGACTTTAAAGAAATTAAATTCACATCCTGAATACTATGAAAAAATTGAATCTTTAGGTGAAAAGCTTGAAAGAGGAATGGTTGAAATTGCAAAGGAAAATAATGTACCACTTGTTATAAATAGAGTGGGTGGAATGATGACAGCTTTCTTTACTAAATTAGAAGTTGTTAATAGTTATGATGATGTAAAAACCTGTGATTTAGAACTACATAAAAAATATTTCCTTCATATGTTAGAAGGTGGAATTTATCTACCTCCATCACAATTTGAAGCAATGTTCTTATCTGTAGTTCATAGTGAGGAAGATATTAATAAATTCTTAGAAGTCTTTAAAAGTTTTAAAGCTTAATAGATAATGGGGGAAGTATATGGATAAAAATAATGTACCAGATTATATAGAAAGAATAGCTAAAGCATCAGCCTATTTTACATTTAGAAATGGACCTATAAAAGATATCTATGAACAGGGAAAATTAACTGATGAAGAACTTGAAAAAGTTCAAAAGTATATGCAAAATCATTTAGCTTATCTTTATAAAATTCTTTTAGAAGAAAGTAACATAAAGAAATTTGATTTAATAGTTCAAACTATGAATAATTTCTATGTTAATGATAAGAGTGAAATTTCATATGAAGATGATGGCTTTGAAAATTTCTATAATCAATTATTTCCTAAAGTAGATTCTAGCTTAGGAATAAAAAAATAAACTTTAAGAACTATGAAATTATTTTTTAATTTCATAGTTCTTTTTATAACAAATTTTATTTAAAAACATATATTAAGAAAATATGGATAAATTTAAAAAATATTAATAAAAAAAAATATATACAGCACTATCCATAAATGCTATAATTCTAACAGAAAATAGAAACTATTCTTTAAATAGGTCCAGAGAGACTTATAAGAAATTATTATTTAAAATTAAATAAACATTTTTTATAAATCTTCTATATTTTAAAGAATTTTGACCTTTTTAATGTAGTCCAGAGAGGCTACGAAAAGGAGAATGGATATTCTCCTTAAAATTTTTAAAAAAATAGGGGGATTTTTTTATGGAACAAATTAAAGTTTCGGAAAAAGAGTTAGTAAGGGAAAGTGATTTAAAGGAAAAAATTATAAGAGGTATTTTAGCTTTTCAACATTTAATTGCTATGTTTGGATCAACGGTACTTGTGCCAATTCTTACGGGGTTAGATATATCTGTAGCTCTTTTTACAGCAGGACTTGGAACTCTTATATTTCATTTTTGTACTAAAGGAAAAGTACCAGTATTTCTTGGCTCATCCTTTGCATTCATTCCAGTTATATTAGCAGTTTCAACAGCTTATGGTGATTTAAGATATGCTCAAGGTGGTATATTTGTAGCAGGAATAATTTATGTTATAGTATCTTTTTTTATAAAGAAAATTGGAATAGGTAAAATTAAAAAAATATTACCGGCTCAGGTGGTAGGACCAATGATTATAGTAATAGGTCTTAATCTTGTACCAACTGCTCTTGATATGGCAGGGGTGAAAAGTTTAATAGCAGGAGAGAGTAATGCTGGAGTAACAGTTTTATTAGCAGCAGTAACCTTTATAGCAGCAATAGCTATAAGAAAGTTTTCGAAGGGATTTTTATCTCAAATATCAATAATTCTTGCAGTAATTATAGGTTATGGTTTAAGCTTGATTCTAGGTCAAGTGGATTTAGGAGCTATAAAAGATGCTACTTTATTATCAATACCTACATTTACATTACCTAAATTTGATGTAGGGGCAATTATGATTGTAGTACCAGTAGTTCTTGCAGTATTTATGGAACATATAGGGGATATAACAACTAATGGACAAGTTGTTGGAAAGAATTTTATAGAAGAACCAGGTCTTAATAGAACCTTACTTGGAGATGGACTAGCAACTATGGCATCAGCTTTTCTAGGTGGACCAGCTAATACAACCTATGGAGAAAATACTGGAGTACTGGCAATAACAAAAAATTACGATCCATCACTTCTTAGAATAACAGCAGTTTTTGCAATCCTTCTTAGCTTTGTTGGAAAGTTTGGAGCTATAGTTAAATCAATACCAACACCAGTAATGGGTGGAATTAGTTTGATTTTATTTTCAATGATAGCTATAGTAGGTGCTAAAACTATAAAAAATGAATCTGTAAAATTTAATGGGAAAAACTTAATTATAATGGGAACAATCTTAGTTATTGGATTATCAGGAATTCAATTAAATATAACAGAGGCGGTATCATTATCAGGATTAAGTTTAGCAGCTTTAGTTGGGGTTTTATTAAATTTAATTTTAACTTTAGTAAGTAAAAAAAATATTGAAAATAAATAATTTTAGAAATATAAATAAGAAAAGAGTTATCAAAACTTTAGTGTTTTGATAACTCTTTTTCTTATTTATTTAAAATATCTTGTATATTACTGTTATTATACATTGATGAAGAATAGTTAGTAACTAATTGATTAGCATATGATTTAGCTTCAGTTGAATTTCCAGCTTTACTATAGTATATAGCTAAGTTATATAAACATTCTTGAGTATAATATTGTGAATTTGGGAAATCAGTTAAATACTCTTTATATATTTCAGCAGCTTTTTCAGGTTGATTTAAACCTTCATAGGAAGAAGCTTCTGTAAATAACATTGAAGGCGCTGCTTCAAAGTTTTTATAATAAGGTTTAGCTTGATTAAAGTAATTTATAGCATCTTGATAATCCTTATTATTGTAAGCACTCATTTCCTGTTCATAATAGTAATTAACCCCTTGAGTTTCCATGAAAGATACAGCTTTATTATAATCAGCTACATATTTTTCTGGAATTGTATTAACAGGGTTTTCTGTAAGAAGTTTATTTACTCCATCATAGGAATTAGCTTCAACAAGTGTAGTTAGTTGATTCATAAGAGCTTCTGCAGCACTATCACTAAGTACTTTTGGAGCTGTTGCTTCAGGAGTTGGTGTTACAGGTGAAGTTGTTGGTACTTTAGGTGCTTCAACCTGTGGTTTACTTGCTTCTGTTTTATTTTTACTAGAAGTTGAAACACAAACTGCGATTATAACTATAATTAAAGCTATAACAAAACCTACAATTGTATATAAAAGTTTTTTAGATTTTGGTTTATGACTTTCTGTTCTAGATGTAATTTTTTCAGGAACAAATTCTTCTACTGGTTTTGAACTGTTTTTATTTTCTTTTTCAGGAATAAATTCTGCTTTTTCAGTTGTAGGTTCAACTTTAGCAGGTTCTTTAATTTCCTTTTCCTCAGCAAAGTTATCTTCATTAAAATTAACTTCGAATTGAGGATTATGAACTTCAACTTCATGTTCAATAGCTTCAGGTTCATTAGTAATAGGTTCTGAACTTTCAGTACTTATAGTAGAATTATCAATATTAACTTCAGAGTCTATTACTTCTTCTTGAGGCTCCTCAATCTTAACATTTTCAAAGCTGTCCTTTTTAAATGTTATATCTGGTAAAAAGGAAGAACTTTTATTTTCTTCTCCAGCTTCACTTAAAAGAATATTAAGATTTTCATAATTTAAAGTATGTTCCTTTTTATCATCATCTATTTGGTCAAGATTGTATTTAGCATCTTCATTATCATTATATTCGGAATTTATTTTCCAAGTGATTATAGCTTCTTCAAGTCTGCCAAGATCTCTTAATATTTTCCCTTCAAGTTCTAAAGCTTCAGGGTTACAACTATCTTTTTGTAAAAATTTTTCACATAAAGCTAAAGCTTCATTTAAATTGCCACTCTCATAGAGACTATAGGCTTTTCTTAGTTTCTTATTAGAAATATCCATTAATTATCTCCTTAAACACAAATATAATTTACTTTATGTTAATCATTTTGTTATCTTTTTACAGATTTAATAATATTCAATATATATAATAAATCTTTTTCAATGATTTTGCAAATCCTATGTAGTCTTTTAGGGAGGTTTAATAAAAAAAAACATATGTTTTCTTAAAGTTTTTGAAAATGTTTAAATATATTAAAGTAAATTTAATAGAGTGGACTTAAAATTATAGTATAATTCAATTAGTAATTATTTTATTTATATTTTTATTTAAAAATGGAGGGGTACAAATGGCAAAGGGAGATTTCTGTAAAATTTTAATTAGAGATGATTTTAAAAATGTTTTAGTAGTTCAAAAAAAGGGGAAGAAAAATGAAATTATAGATACTTGGACTATAGTTTCAAAAACTTTGAAAGCAAGAGAGACAGAGGAAAAAGCAGTACATAGAATCGTAAAAGAAGAATTAAAAACTATAGTTTTTGATTTAGAAAAAATAAAAGAAGAAAAAGAAGATGAAAATATGATGATAGTATTTTTAGGTACTATTAAGGAAAGAATTAGTTCAAATGACAGCGTTGTCAATTTAAAATGGATAAGTAAAAATGAATTAGAAACTATAAAAATAGATTCTAAAGATTTAGAAATATTAAAAGAATATTTTGATGAAAAATAAAAAATAAGAAAATTTATAAGAAAAATAATCTTGATTTGTATGAATTTAGATTATTTTTTTTATTTTTTTTTAATAATATTAAAAATTTATAACCTTTGTAAGGAAAAATTTAATATTATAAACTTTTTATAAAAAATACTATATTCAAATTAAAATTAGTAGTCTATAATAGATTTATTGCAAATAGAAATTTAAAAAATTGCAAAAAATAAAAATTAAAATCAAATTTATTGAAAGGTTGTGAGGTTAGGGTTGAACGAAAAAATTCGTCTATATGGCTTTAATAATCTAACAAAAACGCTAAGTTTTAACATTTATGATGTCTGTTACGCAAAAACAGAAAAAGAAAAGCAGGATTATATTAAATATATTGATGAGCAATATAATTCAGAACGTTTAACAAAAATACTTTGTGATGTAACAGAAATGATAGGAGCTCATGTGTTAAATATTTCTAAACAAGATTACGAGCCACAGGGCGCTAGTGTTACATTATTAATAACAGAAGAAGCGCTTCCTGTGCATCTTATAGATTCTTCTTGTAATAAGGGAGACCTTTCTTATTTAAAAACAAGAGAAACAGTTGTTGGTCACTTAGATAAGAGTCACGTTACAGTGCATACTTATCCTGAGTTCCACCCAAATAAAGATATTAGTTCATTCAGAGTTGATATAGATGTTTCTACATGTGGACAAATTTCTCCATTAAATGCTTTAGACTATTTAATTGGTAGCTTTGATTCAGATGTAATTACTATAGATTATAGAGTAAGAGGATTTACAAGAGACGTAAATGGACAAAAATGTTTTATAGATCATGATATCACATCAATCCAAGATTTCATTGATAATGAAACGTTAAGAAAATATGATGCTACAGATATTAATGTATACCAAGCTAACATTTATCATACAAAAATGATGATAAAAGAAATAGAACTTGGGAATTATCTTTTTAATACAGATCCATATGAATTATCACCAAGCAAAAGAATGGAGATAAGAGATAGACTATCAAAAGAAATGATAGAAATCCATGCAGGAACAAATCTTTACTAAGAAGTATTAAGAGGGAAGGGGTGTATTGTATTATGAAAGAGCTTTCACAAAATAGCGCACCTATATATGAAGCTTTAAATCAATACAAAAAAAATAGAATAGTTCCATTTGATGTCCCAGGACATAAACAAGGAAGGGGTAACCCGGAATTAAGGGATTTCCTTGGGGAAAAATGTTTATCAGTAGATGTCAATTCAATGAAACCACTTGATAATCTATTACACCCTGTATCAGTTATAAAAGATGCAGAAGAATTAGCAGCAAAAGCTTTTAAATGCAAAAGAGCATTTTTTATGGTAAATGGAACTACATCTGCAGTACAAAGTATGATTATGAGCGTTTGTAAAGAAGGGGATAAGATAATTATGCCAAGAAACGTTCATAAATCTGCTATTAACTCCCTTGTATTAATTGGAGCTATTCCAGTTTATATTAATCCAGGAATACACAATGAATTAGGGATTTCTTTAGGAATGTCATTAGATGATATAAAAAAAGCTATAAAAGAACATCCAGATGCAAAAGCTATATTTATTAATAATCCAACATATTATGGAATTTGTTCAGACTTAAGAGAAATCGTTAAGCTAGCAAAAGCGCATGATATGTTTGTTTTAGCGGATGAAGCACATGGAACTCATTTCTATTTTGGAGAGGGGTTACCGGTTTCAGCTATGGAAGCAGGGGCAGATATGTCAGCGGTTAGTGTTCACAAAACAGGTGGGTCATTAACTCAAAGTTCTATGCTTTTATCAAATACTGATAAAATAAGTCCAGATTATATAAGAACAGTTATTAATTTAACTCAAAGCACAAGTGCTTCATATTTATTACTATCTTCCCTTGATATAGCTAGAAGAAATCTAGCTTTACATGGAAAAGAAATAGTAAGAGATATTATAAAAATGGCTGATTATGCAAGAGATGAAATTAATCAAATTGATGGATATTATGCATTTTCTGAGGAAATAGTAAATAAGAAAGATGTTTTTGCTTTTGATAAGACTAAATTAATAGTTAATACTTTAAATGTTGGTCTTGCTGGAGTAGAGGTATATGATCTTTTAAGAGATGAATATGGTATTCAATTAGAGCTTGGAGATGTTGGTAATATATTAGCTATCATATCAGTAGGGGATAGAATTGCTAATATAGAAAGACTTGTTGCAGCATTAAATGAAATAAAAAGACTTCATTCAGGAGATAAAAAAGGACTTATTGACCATGAATATATAAGCCCAGTAGTTAAAGTTTCTCCAAAGGAAGCTTTTTATGCAGAGAAAGAAAGTATTTTAATTAAAGATGCTGAAGGAAAAATTTCAGGAGAATCAGTTATGTGCTATCCTCCAGGAATTCCAATACTTGCACCAGGTGAACTTATAACAAAAGAAGCTATTGAATTTATAGAATATTCTAAAGAAAAAGGTAGTTTATTAACTGGCCTTGAAGATATGGAAATAAAGAAAATAAAAGTTTTAATAAAATAAGGAGTTGATTTAAGATGGAATTATGGTACACAGAGGAACATACAGAAAACGTTCGTTTTTCAATAAAAGTTGATGAGCAACTTTATAGTGGGAAAAGTGATTTCCAAACTATAGATGTTTTTAGATCAAAGGAGTTTGGAACTTTCTTTACACTTGATGGTTTAATGATGGTAACTGAAAAAGATGAATTTATTTACCATGACATGATAGTTCATATACCAATGGCAACTAATCCTAATATCAAAAATGTATTAGTAATTGGTGCTGGAGATGGTGGTACAGTAAGAGAACTTACTAGATACAAAGATATTGAAAAAATAGATATGGTAGAAATTGATGAGAAGGTTGTTGAGGTTTGTAGAGAATATTTACCACAAACAGCTAGTCAATTAGATGATAAAAGAGTAACTTTATACTTTGAAGATGGTTTAAAGTTTGTAAGATCAATTGAGAATAAATATGATTTAATAATAGTTGATTCAACTGATCCATTTGGACCAGGAGAAGGATTATTTACAAAAGAATTCTACGGAAACTGTTATAAAGCTTTAACAGAGGATGGAATTTTAGTTAACCAACATGAAAGTCCATACTATGAATCATTTGCTAAATCAATGGGTAGAGCTCATAAAAGAATAAGAGAATTATTCCCAGTATGTAGAGTTTACCAAGCTCATATACCAACTTATCCATCAGGACACTGGTTATTTGGATTTGCTTCAAAAAAATATGATCCAATAAATAGTGAATCAATAGATAAATGGAATGAATTAGGTCTTGAAACTAAATATTATAATACAGAACTTCATAGAGGATCATTTGCACTTCCAAACTATGTTAAGAAAATGTTAGAGGACGCTGCTAATGAATAGAAATGTAAGTACTTTTATTGGTTGTGAAGCTGAATATGATGAAGCACAAATAGTAGTATTTGGTGCTCCATTTGATTCAACAACTTCATTTAGACCAGGAACAAGATTTGCAAGTCAAACTATGAGAAGTGATTCTTTTGGTCTTGAAAGTTATAGCCCTTACCAAGATAAAGATTTATATGATTATAAAATCTTTGATGGTGGAGATTTAGAACTTCCATTTGGAAGTTCTGAAAGAGCTTTAAAAGGAATAGAAGAATTTTCAAACCAAATAGTTACAGATGGGAAAATTCCAGCTATGATAGGTGGAGAACATTTAGTAACTTTAGGTTCTGTAAGAAGTGTAGTTAAGAAATATCCTGACTTACACATTGTTCACTTTGATGCTCATGCGGATTTAAGAGAAGAATATTTAGGACAAAAATTATCACATGCTACTGTACTTCATAGAGTATGGGATTTAGTAGGGGATAATAAAATATTCCAATTTGGAATTCGTTCAGGAGATAAAGAAGAATTTAATTGGGGAAAAGATCATGTATACACAAATAAATTTAATTTAGATACATTAGATGTTATTATAAATAAATTAAAAGGGAAACCAGTTTATGTAACAATAGATCTTGATGTACTAGATCCTTCAGTATTTCCTGGTACAGGAACACCAGAACCAGGTGGAGTTCAGTTTAAGGAACTTTTAAATGCTATATTATCTCTTAAAGAGTTAAATATAGTAGCTTTTGATGTAAATGAACTTTCACCACAGTATGATGTTAGTGGAGCTTCAACAGCAGTTGCTTGTAAAGTATTAAGAGAAATGCTTTTAGTAGCTTCTAAGTAAAGTAATATAATAAAAATTTAGTGTATTGTGAATAATATTTGCAATACACTAAATTTTCTGTTTTACATAAATGAATAAATAGTGTTTTATATGTAATCTTGGTAAAAGGAGAAATCAAATGAAAAAATTTATATCAGAATTTAAAGAATTTGCTATGAAGGGAAACGTAGTTGATTTAGCTATAGGTGTAGTAGTTGGAGGAGCTTTTAGTCAAATTGTTAACGCCTTAGTTAAAGATATAATTATGCCTATTTTCAGTGTAATTACTGGAGGTATTAATTATAGCTCTTGGAATATAGTTTTAAAGCCAGCAGAAGGTAAACATGCAGCTATAATATTAAGTGGTGGTTTATTTATACAGGCAATAATTAACTTCTTAATAATCGCAGTATCAATTTTTGTTTGTATAAAAATTGTAGGTAAGTTCTATCAAAGAGAAAAGAAAGAAAAACCTATACCAGCAGATGTACAATTATTAACTGAAATAAGAGATTTTTTAAAGAATGAAGATAAAATAAATGAAGAAAAGAAATAATTAAGCTATATATTATTTTAAAAAATCATAGTATTTATAAAGATAATATATAGGAGGAATTAATTTGAAATCTATAAAAGCTATAGTTGCAAAAAAAACTATTAAATTTAAGGTGATAGAAAGTTTAGAAGGTTTGTTGAAAATAAAAATAGAAACTATTTTTAAGGCAAAGGATGAACTTTCAGGTTATGATTATCTATTACAAAGAATTCCTAAAATTTTGGATGGAGTAAATTCTGTTTCTTTAGATTATGATAATTTAATTGCTACAATAAGTTATGATAAAAATAAAGTAACAGAGGAATTTATTTTAAAAGTTTTAGAGGAAGCTAAAATTTTAATAATTGATAACTTAGATTATATAGAAGAAAATTATGAAAAAGATTTAGAATCGGTTATAAGTAAAATGGAAAGTTTACTTAAAGATAAAATAAAAAATATTTAAAGTTAAGGGGTAAGTTCAATTTTGGACTTATCCCTTCTTTTTAGAAAATTTTACATGGTAAGCTTTTTAGAACTTTAACATATGATAATTAAGAGACAGATTAATAATTTTAGACAGAGGAGATTTTTTTTATGGATTTATTAAAAGGTTTACAAAACGGAACAGATATAAGAGGAAGAGCTATTGAGTATAAAGATTTAAAAAGTAATTTAACTGAAGAAACTGTTTCGAAAATAGCTAATGGCTTCTCAAATTTTTTAAGAGATAGAGGTTTTGAAAATATAAAGGTTGCTGTAGGAATGGATTCAAGATTATCAGGAGAGAAATTGAAAACTGCAATAATAGAATCTTTATTAGAGAATAATATTGAAGTTTTCGATTGTAATCTTGCTACAACTCCGGCAATGTTTACTAGTACTATTATAGATGAATATAACTGTGACGGTGCAATTATGATAACTGCTAGTCATCTACCTTATTACTACAATGGAATGAAATTTTTTACTAAAGAAGGTGGACTAGAAAAAGAAGATATCAGAGAAATTATAGAGAAAGCAGAAAGAAGGGAAAAAATAGAGAAAAGAGGAAAGGTTATAAAAGCTAATCTATTAAATTCTTATAGCGAGATTTTAGTAAAGATAATAAAGGAAAGAACAGGAAGTGAAAAGCCTTTAGATGGATTAAAGATAATAGTTGATGCAGGAAATGGTTCTGGTGGATTCTTTGCTGAAAAGGTTTTAATAGCTTTAGGGGCAGATACAAAGGGGAGTCAATTTTTAAATCCAGATGGAACTTTCCCAAATCATATTCCAAATCCAGAGGATAGTACTGCAATGGAATCTATAAGAAAGGCAGTTTTAGATAGTAAGGCAGACCTTGGAATAATATTTGATACTGATGTTGATAGAGCAGCTATTGTAGATAAATGGGGAAAAGAAATAAATAAAAATGCATTAATAGCTTTAATTTCAGCTATAATCTTAGAGGAACATCCAAAATCAACAATAGTAACTGATTCAATAACTTCAGATGGATTAAGGGAGTTTATTGAAAACTTAGGAGGAAACCATCATAGATTTAAAAGAGGTTATAAAAATGTTATTAACGAATCAAAAAGACTTAATAATATGGGCATTGAAAGTGATTTAGCTATAGAAACTTCTGGACATGCTGCTATAAAAGAGAATTATTTCTTAGATGACGGAGCTTATTTAATAGCTAAAATTTTAATAAAAATGGCAAAAATGAATAAAGAAAATAAATATTTAACAGATTTAATAGCTAATTTAGCCTATCCAAAGGAAAGTAAATCCTATAGATTAAATATAGATAGAGTAGATTTCAAGGAATATGGAGAGCGAATTTTAAAGGATTTAAATAGTTTTGTAGAAAAGAATAATTCTTTAGAGTTAGTAAAGGAAAATTATGAGGGCGTTAAAGTACTAACAAAGGATAATAAGGGATGGTTTTTAATGAGATTATCTTTACATGAACCATTAATAGCCATTAATATAGAAACTGGAAAAGAAAATACAATAGAAGAAGTGATTAAGCTAATTAAAAACTTTTTAAATCAATATAAAGCTATAAATCTAGAAAATTTAAAATAAATAATAAGGTATCCAGCAAAATTTTAATTTGATGGATACCTTATATTTTTATCTTATATAAATATATTTTAAAAGTTTTGTACTAATTACAGCTTTTTCACGATCTAGGGAAGTGATATAGTTAATACCCCTAGAAGTTATTTTTAGTTTACTTTTAGAAGCTTTTAAACTTTCAACAAAATCAAAGGCTATAGGAACGCTAATAGCTGTATTGAAAATTGATAAAATTTTAAGATATAAATACTCACAATAAATTTCACCATAGAGTTGATAATGTTCAAAGGAAGGAATTTCATCAAAAACAAATTTACAATGATCATCTAAAACTTCATAGATTTCTAAAAGCTTATCTCTATAAATAAATTCAATAGAATTTACTGATAAAAAGCTATTACAAACAGAGGCTAAAAAGTTTGATTTAATTAATTCAACTTGATTTTTATCAAATCTTAAATATAAATTAAAATAACTTTTCCTACTAGAAAATATGTTTTCTAAATATTTAAGGAAACTTTCAAAATCCTCTGAGTGATTACCTGGTTCAATTTCAAATAGAATTTTAAAAAATAAATTCCAATGAAAATCATTATTCATTAAGTTAAGTAATTTATTTCCTATAGTAAGAGAAAAATCTGAAGGTAAACACAATTGATTATTAATATCTATGGTTGTTCTAAAACAAATATTATTTTCAAAAATTTCATTTAAACGGACAGAAGTCCTAATAAATGTATCATAATAGCTTTGAGCGCTATCACAACTGTTTTTTAAGAAAATATAATCAACAATAATATCACAGGCATTTCTAAAATCAATAGAAACCCCTAAATCTTCTTTAACTTTAGCAGCATAAAGATCAAATATCATTTTAGAAAGTAAATCTTCAAGTTGCTTTCGTTTTATGAATTGATCCTCTGTATTTAATTTATTAATATGATTATAAATAGTTAAAAGCTGATTATCTATCATGGATAAATTGTTTTTTATGGAATTAAGAATATTTTTATAAAATTTATCTCCTAAAACCATGTTGTAATTTTTATAGATTACCTTATGCTCAATTTCGCTCCAAAATAAATTAACCATAGATTTGATTTGAAGTTCAAAATTAAATCTAAAGTTATTATATTCTATATAACCATCTATTCTATACAGTTCAAAACTATTTTTTTGCTTAAGAGGTTGTTCTATTTTTAAATCTAAAGCAATTTTTGAGTTCTTATTACAATAATTAAATTTATTTTCATTTAAATGATTAAAATTGGATTTTATAAATTTATAAATAGCTTCTTCATCCTCTATAAATCTACATTCTATACGAACTCCTATTAAATCAGATAAATTATTGAATAATTCTTCTGCATTATTATAGGATAGATAATAATTATTTCTTATTATCTTTTCTTTTAAACTAAGAGAAGATTTTACTCTTGTAGATATATTGAAAAAACCTTCACAGTTATTTTCAAGTAGATTAAAAAAGAATTCATCAAGAATATTAGATGCTTCATTTAAATCTTTTTTTAAAAGTTCTAAAAGATTTATACTTTCACTAGTAAAATCAAAAACAGTTAATTGCAAATTCACCCCACCTTTCTAGCAAGTAGTATATATAGTATAATATCAGTTAATATTAATATTAACAATATTTTACCTTTGACATTTACTTTTTTTAGTATTATTATATAAATATAAAGAAAAAACTTTAATTAAATTATAAAAAATATGAAAAAGAGGTGGATGCAAATGAATGCAGATAAAATGACATTAAGAGTACAAGAAAGTTTAAACGATGCTTATAATATAGCGGTTAAATATAATCATCAACAAGTAGATATTCTTCATTTATTTTCAGCTCTTGTTAATCAAGAAGATGGATTAATATCTAATGTTATAGAAAAAATGGGAGTAAACCCAGGAATAATAAAAAATGATATTCATTTAGAACTAGAAAAGCTACCTAAAGTTTTAGGTGCAGCAGCAAGTTCAACAGGAGTAACTGCAACAAGAAGAATAAATGAAGTTTTAATAAAAGCAGAGGAAATCTCAAAGGAATTTGGAGATTCTTATATAAGTGTAGAGCATGTAATGCTTGCAATGATAGATATAGATAAAAATGGAGCAGTAGGAAGAATACTTGCTAAAAATGATATAACAGAAATGAAATTTTTAGAAGTACTACAGGGAATAAGAGGAAACCAAAGAGTTGATAGTCAAGACCCAGAAGGTACTTATGACGCTTTGTCAAAATATGGAACAAATCTTGTAGACCTTGCAAAGAAAAATAAGCTTGATCCAATTATAGGTAGAGATGAAGAGATTAGAAGAACAGTAAGGATTTTATCAAGAAGAACTAAAAACAATCCTATATTAATAGGTGAGCCAGGAGTTGGTAAAACAGCTATAGTTGAAGGACTTGCTGAAAGAATAGTAAGAGGAGATATTCCTGAAACTTTAAAAGATAAAACAATTTTCTCACTTGATATGGGAGCATTAATTGCTGGTGCAAAATATAGAGGAGAATTTGAAGAAAGATTAAAAGCTGTTTTAAAAGAAGTTCAAAGTGCTAATGGAAATATAATTTTATTTATAGATGAAATTCATACAATAGTTGGTGCGGGAAAAACTGATGGTGCAATGGATGCTGGAAACTTAATAAAACCACTTTTAGCAAGAGGAGAACTTCATTGTATTGGTGCTACAACTTTTGATGAATATAGACAATACATTGAAAAAGATAAAGCTCTAGAAAGAAGATTCCAACCAGTAATAGTTAGTGAACCAACTGTAGAGGATACAATTTCAATTTTAAGAGGACTTAAAGAAAAATTTGAAATACATCATGGAGTAAGAATTCATGATAATGCTATAGTAGCTGCTGCTAAATTATCACATAGATATATTCAAGATAGATATTTACCAGATAAAGCTATAGATTTAATAGATGAAGCAGGATCAATGATAAGAAGTGAAATAGATTCATTACCGACTGAACTTGATATTACAAGAAGAAAAATTTTAATGCTTGAAACAGAAAAAGAAGCATTATCAAAGGAAGATGATGAAGCTTCTAAAAAAAGACTTGAAAACCTAGAGGGCGAACTTGTAGAACTTAAGTCTAAAAATGATGAGATGACAGCTAAATATGAAAAAGAAAAAAGTCATATACTAGCGGTTAGAAATTTAAAAACAGAACTTGATGAAGCTAAAGGTAATTTAGAAAAAGCAGAAAGAGATTATGACTTAAATAAAGTAGCGGAAATTAAGTATGGAGTTATACCAAATCTTGAAAAGCAAATAAAAGAAAAAGAAGAAATTATAGATAGAGATAACGATAAAGCTCTATTAAAAGAAGAGGTTACAGAGGGTGAAATTTCTGAAATAGTTTCAAAATGGACAGGAATTCCAGTTACTAAATTAGCTGAAACAGAAAGAGAAAAACTTTTAAGACTTGAAGAAGAACTTCAAGAAAGAGTTATTGGTCAAGAAGAAGCTACTTTAGCTGTATCTAATGCTGTAATTAGAGCAAGAGCTGGTTTAAAAGATGAAAATAAACCTATAGGTTCATTTATATTCTTAGGACCTACAGGAGTTGGTAAAACAGAACTTGCTAAAACTCTTGCTAGAAATTTATTTGATAGTGAAGAAAATATAATAAGAATAGATATGTCTGAATATATGGAAAAACAAGCGGTTTCAAGACTTGTAGGACCTCCTCCAGGCTATGTAGGTTATGAAGAGGGTGGACAATTAACAGAGGCTGTTAGAAGAAATCCTTATTCAGTAGTATTATTTGATGAAATAGAAAAAGCACATCCAGATGTATTTAACGTATTTCTTCAAATTTTAGATGATGGAAGATTAACTGATAATAAAGGAAAAACAGTTGATTTTAAAAATACTATAATTATAATGACTTCTAATATAGGAAGTGAATATCTTCTTGAAAATAAAGGAGAAGAAATTGCTGATTCTATAAGAGATTCTGTTATGAATGAAATGAAATTTAGATTTAAACCAGAATTTTTAAATAGAGTAGATGAAATTATAATGTTTAAGCCTTTAAGTAGTGAAGGACTTAAGAAAATAGTAGATATATTCTTACAAGGAGTAAGAAATAGATTAAAAGAAAGAGAAATAGAACTTAAAATAACAGATAAGGCTAAAGAACTTATTGTAGAGGAAGGTTATAGTCCAGCTTATGGAGCAAGACCTTTAAAAAGATATATTTCTAATAATATTGAAACAACTATTGCAAAATTAATTATTTCAGGAGCACTTTACAGAGGTGAAGCTGTAATAATTGATGCTAAGGATGGTAAATTAGAAATAAAGGCTGAAAAGTAAATAAATATAAATGAAAAGGAACACTTTTATTAAAGTGTTCCTTTTTTTGTAAAAAATATTAAGAAAATATTAATATTTCTTTTCTTTTTTGTATAAAATTTAAAAGTGATAAATGGTATTAATGACTATAAGATGTATAAGATGTTATAATTGATTTATTATGTAAGGAAGGGGGATGGTAATGTTTAAAGGTAAAAAGAGTTTTAATAGAGAAAAAGTTAAGGGCTTTTTGGGGAAAATAAATAGAGATATAATGATTTGGCTTGTGATAAGTTTAATACTTACAGGAATAATAGCCTATATGCAAAAATCAAAATTTAATTTATTTATTTTAAATTATTTAATGTTTTTATCTGTAACTTCAATAGCACTTTTATTTAAAAAATCAAAGAGCATTTATTTTTTTATAGCAGCAGTAATAACAATACTTGCTACTGCTAGTAAAATTATGATGAAACTTAGAGGCACACCATTAACTGCGGGAGATATATATTCTTTTAAGGAAGGAATATCTATGGCTGAAAAATATATGGGTAAAAGCTTTATACCTATAGTAATTATAGCTATAGTAATACTTATTCTTATATTGGTGATAATTTTTAGAAAAGAAAAAAGTAATAAAAATTATAGCTTTAAGAAGAGTTTACTTTTAGTAGTAATAACCTTTATAATAACTTTTTCTCTATATGAAATAGATAATGGTCTTGGAATTATCAAAACTTACAATTGGGATTTGTCAGCTACTTATTCTAAAAATGGATTTTTAGTTTCCTATTATAAATCTATAAGAGAATTAAAGCCAGCAAAGCCTAATAACTATACTAAAGGAACTATAGAAAGAATAAAAAATAATTTAGCTTCAGAAAAAGCTGTTAGTACAAATAGCGAAGCTTTAGAACCAAATATTATTGTAGTTCAATTAGAATCTTTCTTAGATCCCTATAGATTAAGTGGAATAAAACTTTCTAAGGATCCAATAAGCAATATTAGAAATTTAGAAAGTAATGGTCCCCATGGACTTATGCTAGTTCCAACCTTTGGTGGGGGAACAGTAAGAACAGAATTTGAAGTACTGACAGGATATTCAGTAGCTAATCTTGGTGCAGGAGAAATTCCTAATAATACAATATTAAAGCAACAACCAGTTGAAAGTATGGCTAATATTTTAAAGGATGATGGATATGATGTAACTGCTATTCATAATTATGAAGGTAATTTTTATGATAGAGATACTGTCTATTCAAACTTTGGCTTTGATAAGTTTGTTAGTATGGAGTACATTAATGATTTAAAATATAACGATTATAATGGACAATCAGAGTATCCAGCGGATATTAGTAATATAGAACCTATAAAGAAACTATTAGATAATGAAGATAAACCACAATTTATATTTAATGTGGCAGTTGAAAGTCATGGACCTTACTCAGATAGTTATGTTCCTAAAGATGGTAAATATACAGTGTCAGGAGATATAACAGAGGGGGAAAGAAATCAGCTACAGGAATATGTTGATAGATTATCAGCAGTGGATGAATATGTACAAGCGTTAGTTAATACTGCTAAAGCTTCAAGTAGACCAACAGTTATAGCGTTCTATAGTGATCATTTACCTATGCTTCAAGTGGTAGATAACCCTAAAATATTTGATGGACAGTATAAGTATGAAGCAAATTATTTTATTTGGAGTAATATGGACAATTTAACTGCTAAAGAAGAAAATATTAGTGCTTATCAGTTATCCACTTATATTTTACAGTTGGCAGGAATAAAAAATGGAATAATGCCAAATTTCCATAAAAATAATTCAGGGGCAGAAAGTTATTTAAATGATTTTAAAAACTTACAATATGATCAATTAAATGGAGAGAATTATTTAGGAGCAAGTAAAGCTAAAAAAGCTGAAAATATAACCTTGGGATTAGAACCTATTGAAATAAGTTCAGCTAGTCTTTATAACGGAATTTTAACTGTAAAAGGTGAAAATTTTAATAGTTCTAGTAAAATATTCGTTGATAATAAAGAACAAGCTACGGAATTTGTTAATTCAACAGAGCTTATAGCTTATTCGGTTAATTCAGGAAAAAATGCAAATGTTTGTCAAGTGGGTAGGTCGTCAAAAAAATTAAGTTCTACAAAGGAAATAAAATTAAGTTAAATAAAGAGGTTGTGCTAAAAACACAACCTCTTTTTATCTTTTTAATATATATTTCAAAAATTTAAGTATATCTAAGAATTTTAATTATTATAATATTATTTTTTTCTTATTTTTTGAACAGCCATTACAACTGGAATAGAAATTAGTATAGATGCAATAGTTTCAGGTATTCCATTGACAACACCTACACTGATAACAGCTCCAGTAGCTAATTGTTTTGAAACTCCAATAGCTGCCGCAAATCTATCAAGATAGAAAACATAGATTAAGAATAATACACCGATAGTGTTAGTTAATGTACCTACAGTAGCTCCTATTCCAATAGATAATATATCTTCTTTCTTTTTGTTTTTATAAAGTAAAAGAAAGGCGAATATTACAATGAAAGCTATTATAGCTATTATAAGTCCAACCTTTGCCCCTAAGAATGACTCAGCAAATAGGAAGGCTAATATAGCTAAAACAACGCTAAATAGTAAAGAGGTTGCTTTTAAATTTTTATAAGCACCTTTAAGAGCAGCTCTATAAGCGTAATAACTAAATACTCCAATTAAGATTCTAGGTAGCACTGCTACAATAGGATTCCAAAAAACAAAGCTAGTCACTGTTGGTACAGCAAAAGCTTGATAAATAGAAAATAAACCAAAAATAAGTCCTACTAAGGCACCAACCACTGGGCCTTCGATGATAGCTCCTATTATAACAGGGATGTGTAAAATAGTTGCACTTACTGGTGGGATTGTTATGATTCCAAGACCTGTTAGTCCTAAAAAGATACATATACCAGAAAGCATTCCTACAGTTACAATTTTTCTCGTTTTTTCTTTTTGACTAAAATTCCCTTTTTTCATTTAATATTTCCTCCGTTTTTATTCCTTAAGGATATAACTCGGTATAAAATGAAATATATATTGCTTGTAATAGGTTCAGCTTAAAAAATAATGCTGACCAACTATTATTTTACAGGCTTTAAAGGGCAATTGCAATTGATTTAGAAGTAATTTATAAATTAAGAATTTTCTAAAAATAATGAATATAAAAAAAGCAATCTCTTATTTAGAGACTGCTTTTAATTCTTCTAATTTTTCTTTTATTATATTTTCCACAGTTGTATGTAATTTAGATTCTTCTTCTTTAGATAATCCTTTAGTTTCTATTAAAGGATGAACAAAAACATCTACATCAGCGGATTGTACTTCGAATTTTTTGCCTTCTAGAATTTTATAGCTACCATTTATTGTAATAGGAATTATAGGCACTTTTGACTTAGTGGCAAGTTTAAAACTACCTGCTTTAAATTCTTTTACAGGACCACCCTTACTTCTTGTTCCTTCAGGGAAGATTACAAGAGATTGACCTTGTTTTAATATTTTAACTCCTTGAATTATTGCTTCAGCAGATTTTCTAAGATTGCTTCTATCCATAAAGATACAACCCATAAATCTCATCCATTCACTAATTGTAGGAATATTTTCAAGTTCTTTTTTTGCTATAAATCCTTTTGGTTTATCAATAGAGGTCATTAAGATAGGAATATCAAAATTTCCTTGATGATTACTAACGAATAAAACAGGACCTTCCTTTGGAACATTTTCTAATCCTGTTACATTGATTTTAACACCACAAAAATCTATAAAACCCTGTGCCCAATCACGGCTTAGTTCATGAACATATTGGTATTTTTCAAGAGTTTGTCCTGTAGCATCAAATTCAGCTATTTTTTTTCTAGTTCTTCTTGTTAATGGTTTTTTACTAAAAATGTTAAATACAAACTTAACATAAAAAGCAACTGATTTAGTAAACATAAAATCTCCTTTTAAAATCAATTAAAAATTAATTTCTTATAAAATATTTAAAATTTGTGAAATTTTATAAGTTTTTATTATTATCAATATTTATATTAACACTAAAATAAATTTTAAACTAGAATTTATCAATAAATTTTAAAAAAATATTTTTTTATAAAAATTAAAAAAAGAGAAAAAATCATTTATTTTTTGAACAAATAGTGAAAAATTTAGTATTATTAAATAAATTTTCTATAAAATTTTGATTTAAAGTAGAAAGTTTGGTAAAATAAAGATAGACAGCTACATAGGGGGGAATCTTAATGAAATTAGTAAAAGGTAAAGTTAGTTTTATAAGAAGTCTTTTAGCCTGTATAATATTTCCGTTGGTTTTTGGATATTTTTATAGTTATGTAATGACAGGAAGTAATTGGCATGAAGTTAATCAATGGATTGCAGTTGCATTAATTATCATATTATTTATAAGAGCCTATGTTGAGTACAAAATTGCTGAAAATAAAAGCAATGGGAAAATTACAATTTTTTGTGCTGTAGCATTACTTTTGTATACTTTAATTAGATTTATAAGATAAATTTAAATAGCTATATTAAATAACTTTTGTCATTAGCCAAGCTAAGAAAGGTTATCTTAATATAGCATTTTTTTTGTTTTAATGGTCATTTATAGTTTTGTAAGAAATAAATACTTTATATTTTAAAGTATAATAGTAATAGATATGATAAAATTATAAATAAAGTTAAAAAAGGATAATATAATTTTAATAGAGAAATTAAATATTTTAAAGAAGGAGAGGATTAAATGAATTTAAAAATAGAAAATGTTTATAATGGCTTTAAGCTTATAGATAAAAAATATATAAAAGAAATAGATGGTGAAAGTTTAACTTTTAATCATGAAAAAACAGGGGCAAGACTTATAAAAATAGTTAAAGATGATGATAATAAGGTTTTTTCAATAGGTTTTAGAACACCACCAAAGGATAGCACTGGTGTTGCTCACATTTTAGAGCATTCAGTACTTTGTGGTTCAAGAAAATTTGATATGAAAGAACCTTTTGTAGAACTTTTAAAAGGTTCTTTAAATACTTTTTTAAATGCAATGACTTATCCAGATAAAACTATATATCCAGTGGCATCAAGAAATAAAAAAGATTTCTTTAATTTAATGGATGTTTATTTAGATGCGGTTTTATATCCTAATATTTATAAATATAAAGAGATATTTATGCAAGAGGGATGGCATTATAATTTAGAAAATATTGAAGATGAAATAACTTATAATGGGGTAGTTTATAATGAGATGAAGGGTGCATATTCTTCACCAGATTCTATGCTTTATAGAAAAATACCTGGTAGCTTATACCCAAATACTACTTACGTTGAATCTTCAGGTGGAGACCCAGAGAAGATTCCAGATTTAACCTATGAGGATTTCTTAAACTTCCATAAAAAATACTATCATCCATCTAATGCATTTATGTATTTATACGGCAATGGTAACTTAGAAGAAGAACTTGCTTTTATAAATGATAATTATTTAAAAGATTTTAATAAAGATAATGTAAATTCAGAAATAAATGTGGAAGTTCCTTTTGATAAAATGGAAGAAAAAGAAATTTTTTATCCTATAGGTGAGGAAGAGGAAGTTGAAAATAAAAGTTTTTATAGTTTAAACTTTTCAGTTGGAAAAGCTGGAAATAGTGAATTATATTTAGCTTTTGAAGTTTTAACTCATTTATTATTAAGAAGTACAGCGGCTCCTCTTAAAAAGATTTTATTAGATAAAGAAATCTGTAAATCAGTAACAGGAGATTTTGATAATGGAATTAAACAACCATATTTCAGTATAATAGCTAAAAATGCAGCTGAAAATAAAAAAGAAGAGTTCAAAAAAGTAGTTTTTGAAAGCTTAGAAAAAATGGTTAAAGAGGGTATTGATAAAGAATTAATTGAAGCTTCTATTAATAGAGTAGAGTTTGAATTAAGAGAAGAGGATTATGGTTCATATCCAAAAGGTTTAATTTATTATTTAAAAATAATGGATAGCTGGCTTTATGAAGAAAATCCATTAATTAATTTAGATTATGAAAAAGATTTAGAAAAAATAAAAACTGCATTAACTACAAATTATTTTGAAAAATTAATTGAAAAATATATTTTAAAAAATAGTCATAGTTCATTAGTTTCATTACATCCTAAAAAAGGATTAAATCAAGAAAATGTTAAAGCTTTAGAGGATAAATTGAAAAATTATAAAGCTTCTTTAACAGAAGAAGAACTTGATAATATAATAAAAGAATGTAAGATTTTAAAAGAAAGACAAAGTAAAGAAGATACTAAGGAAGCTTTAGAGTCAATACCAGTTCTTTCTTTAGAGGATATAGAAGAAAAACCAGAGAAATTACCACTTGAAGAAAAGGAATTAGATGATGTTAAAGTATTACATCATAATTTCCATAGTAATAAAATATCCTATTTAAATTTATACTTTAACTCTAAAGTAGCCACTGAGGAGGAAATACCTCTATTAACTCTTTTAAGCGATATTTTAGGTAAGGCAGGGGTAAAAGATTATAGCTATGAGAAACTTGCTAATAGAGTGAATATAAACAGTGGAGGGATATCTTACTTCCCATATAGTATATCTAATTTAAGAGAATTAAATGGATATAATACTTACTTTGAAGTTTCTTTAAAATGCTTAAGAGATAAATTAGATGTTGTTTTTGATATATTAAAAGATGTACTTTTAACAACAGATTTTTCTGATGAGAAAAGAATAAAACAAATTGTATCAGAGAAAAGATCAAGAATAGAGGCTTCAATCTTTGATAATGGTCATAGAATAGCTTCTAAAAAAATACTTTCATATATCTCAGAAAAGGGAATATATGATGAAAAATTAACAGGACTTGATTACTATAACTTCATAAGAGATTTAGATGAAAACTTTAATATAGAAGATTTAAAAGTTAAATTAGAAGCTTTAAGTAAGAAACTATTTAATAAAAATAATTTAATAATAAGTTTTTCAGGTACTGATGAAGATTATAGTTATTTAGAAAAATCAGCTAAAGGATTTATAAATGCCTTAAATAATGAAAAAGTACAACTAAATGATTATAAATTTGATTTAGAAGTTAAAAATGAAGCCCTAATGGTTCAAGGTAATGTACAATATGTAGCTAAAGGTGGTAACTATGGTAATGGTCATCTTGATTATCATGGTGCTTTAAATATATTAGAAACTATCTTAGGTTTTGATTATTTATGGAACAACGTAAGAGTAAAAGGTGGAGCTTATGGAGTAATGTCTAACTTCAGAAGAGATGGTTCAGTTTCATTTGTTTCCTATAGAGATCCTAATATAAAAGAAACTCTAGATGTCTTTGATGGAATGGTAGAATACTTAGATGATTTCAACGTTTCAGAAAGAGAAATGCAAAAATACATTATAGGAACAGTTAGAAAACTTGATACTCCTATAGGCAATAGTGTAAAGGGAGAACTTGCAACATCACTATACTTTAGTGGATTAACTTATGCGGATAGAGTGAAAGAAAGAAAAGAAATACTTTCAGCAAATCAAGAGGTTATAAAATCTTTTGGTAAAATTGTAAAAAGTGCTCTTTCAGAAAATGCAATTTGTGTTTTAGGAAATGAAGATAAATTAAAAGAGAATAAAGAATTATTTAATGAATTAATCAAAGTTATAAAATAAAAATTATAGTTACAGTCTATTCTTAATTAAGGATAGACTGTAACTATTTTTTATATATATTTATATTAAGATATTTCTATTAAATGTCCTTTTTTAAAATAAATAGCTTTTAAATTAGTTTTTTCTAAAAAATTTTCTAGTAGAGCAAAGTTTCTACCTATATCTTTAGCACTATGGGCATCAGAACCAATAGTTATATATTTTCCACCTAAGCTTTGATAATAAGAATAAATTTCTACTAAGTTATTAAAGGATTTTTCATTTCCTAAACGATTAGTATTTAATTCAAGAACTTTATTATTTTTTATTAATTTATCAAATATTTCTTTGAATAAATCTTTAAAATCATTTAAATAAAGTTCAGAATCTTCATAGGGTGCATATCTACAGATATAATCAATGTGAGAAAGAGAATGGAAGAAATTAAATTTATTAATACAAAAAAGCATTTCCTCTAAATATTCTCTATAAACAGTAAGTTTATTTCTTTTTTTTTCTTTTAAAGAAAAATATAAATCTTTTCCCTGTAAAGTATGAATTGAACCTAATATAAAATCTAAGTTATCTTTTTCTTTATTTATAAAGTCCAATATTTCAGAAGGATTTTCTCTATAAAGTCCTATTTCAAGTCCAACTAAAAAATTATCCTTTCTTATAGAATTAAAACTTTTGTAAAAGTTATTCATATCAATTTTAGGAATAAAGTCTAAATTTAAATCTACATGGTCAGTGGTTATTACCCCTATATTTAAATTATCTCTAGTTTTAGCTATTTCATCTAATTTCATTTTAGAGTCAAAGGAAAAATCACTATGGATATGACAATCAAAAAACATTTTTACCCTCCTAAATAGTAATTTAAAATTAAATTTTTATAAATTAAGTATAGCATATTATTAATATTAAAAATAAATTCAATTTACAACAGAGGATAATCTATGTAAAATTAGATTATAAATTTAAACAAAGCAGGAGGATGCTATGAAAAAACTATTTACAATAGGAAATATAGATTTTTATGAAGAGGACTTTCAAGACAATATAGAAGAGGTTAGAGATATTATAGAACTTGTAACTGATTTTTCAGAAAATATGAAAATTGAAGAAATAGAATGTGCAGGGGAAAATGATTGTTGTGGAAAAACAACTAAAAATTACATAAGCGAACTTATGGGTGCTTTAACAGAGGAAGATGATTTTTATTCACTTGAAGAAATACAGGCATCTGAAGAAAGCATAAAAAAATTTTCAAAAATGAACTTATATCCATTTGGAATGCAAGTTTACAAATGTGTTAACTGTGGTAAATGGATAGTTAACATATTAGAACCAGAAGAAGAGTAAAATAAATTTAGGGGAAGTTTATTTGAAAGGGGTAAAATAGTGTCGTTTAAAGAAAAAATAGCGAAAAGTTACCAAAAAGCAAAGGATAAATTAGGGGATGTAAAAGAGAAAAAAACTTTTATAGGGCTTAAAGAGAAAATTTTAAATTTTAAATTTAAAAAAGTTAATTTTGAAACTTTAAAGAAAATTAAATTTGATAAAAAAACAAAAATAATATTAGCTTTTTCATTAGCTTTATTAGTTTTATTAAGTTATTCAATTACAGTAAAAGTTAATAGTAAAAGTTATACTATTAAAAAAATATATAATGCTTTAGAAAAAAATGATAGTAAAGATTTAGGAAAATTATTAACTATTGAAGGGACTGGTAAAAAGCTTTCAGATGAGCAAATTAAACCTATTATGGAGTTTTATAGTTCTAACAAAGGAAGAATAGCAGAACTTACCTCAGCTTTAAATAGTGATAAAGAAATTTATTCTATGAAGTTAATTAGTGAGGATAGATTCTTAGGGAACAAATATGAATTAACTACTAACTATAAAGAGTTAACTATAAAAACTGATTTTGAAGATGCAACTTTATCTATAAATGGAGTTACTGAAGGTGTAATAAATAAAGAGAAGAAAATTAATTTAATGGCACCAGGAGTTTATAAAATTAAAGTTGATTATAAAGGGAAAGATGCAAATTTAATTAATGAAAAAGAAATTACTTTAACTGAGAATCAAGAAGTAGAAATGAAATTAGAGGGAATAAAAGTTTCAGTAAAAAGTAATTATGAAAATGCCAATATTTTAATTAATGATAAAGATACTGCTGTTAAAGCAAAGGATTTTGTTGATAAAGGACCTTTTCCAACAGATGGGTCCTATAAAATATCAATGAAATATAATACTCCTTGGGGAGAAATAAAAAGCGAAGAAGTTTCAATTGGGAATAATCCAGAGATTCATTTAAATTTAGAACTTAAAAATGAAAATTTAAAAACTCAGTTAGAGCCTGTTATGGAAAAGTTCTATAATAGTGTTTTCTTATCATTAAATAATGGAAATAAAGAAGATATAGTAGGTACTACTGAGGATGTTAAAAATAAAATATATGATATTTTAAATGAAAAATATTTTTTATTAAAGAATATTTATAAACTAGAATCATTAGAAGTTGACTTAAACAAAAGTAAAGTAACTTTTGAAAATAATCAATATAAAGGTAATATAGTAACAACAGTGAATTATTTAATAAAAAAAGATATGCTAGGAATACCTTTAAAGAGTAAGTCAGTTACACAAAATTTCTTTATTGAAGTGGTTTATAAGAATGGAGCTTGGGTTATTTCTAATGTGGAAAATTTCACTTTAGAAAGTTAAAAATATAGGTTATTAAATATTTAATAAATATAAAAATAATAAAAGAGTTATCTAAAATTAAAAAAAGTTATTAGTTAATGCCTTAAAAAGAGGAAGAAAACAGTAATTTATTTTATTAATTTTGTAGTAACTCTTTTATTTTTATGGAATTTGTTGATTAAAAATTTGAAAATATGGTATAATCTACAATAAATAATAGGGCGAAAATTAAAATTAAAATGAATAATGTTAACTAAGAGTTAAAAAAAGGAAAAAAACTTGAAAATAAAAACAATTTCATACAAAATTCTAGTATAATTTTAAAAGAACAAGCTGTTAGGGGGTAGAGAAAGATGAAAAAAAGCAAAATTTTAACCCTTATTGTAAGTATTTCTTTAGTAGGATCTTTAGCTGCAAATAATGTTTTAGCAGTAGCTAAAACTCAATCGGAAGTAAATAAAGAAATAGAAGAAAATAATAAGAAAATAGAGGATCTAGAAAAAGAAAAAAATAAGGTGAATTCAGAAAAATCAGAAGCTAAAGATAAATTAGAGGATATTCAAGAGCAAGTAAATGCTCAAAATAAACTTTTAACAGAAAAAAGAACAGAGATAAAAGGCTTTGAAAATGAAATAGCTTCATTACAGGGTGAAATAGATGTTTTAAATAATAAGGTAAAAGAAGTACAAGGAAACATTGAAAAAAATAAAGCAGAAATAACTGATAAAGAAAATGAAGTAAAAGAAAAACAGGAAATTTTAGATCAGAGATTAAGATATAGCTACATGAATAGTGTAGGGGACAGAATGATTTATTTATTAATTGACTCTAAAGGACTTGGAGATTTTATAAGTAATATTTCTAATATTGGAACTATACTTAAAACTGATCAAAAACTTATAGAAGAAATTGAAAAAGTTAAAGCAGAACTTTTAGATAAAGAAAATCAATTAAAAGCTAAAGAAACAGAATTAAATGGAAGTATTAAAGGAATAGAGGATAAAAAATCAGTGGTTGAAAAATCAAAGTCTAAGGTTCAAGAGCTTGAAGCTGTATATGCAGCTGAGGCAGCAAAACTTGAAACTGTAGAAGCTGAAAGAGAAAAGGCTTTTGATCAATTAAATGATGAGGAAAAGAAAATTAAAAATGAAATTGCACAGTATAATCAAGATAATGCGGATTTAAAAGCTTATTTTGAAAATTTAAGTAATAGCAATGATAACAACAACAATAATAGCGGTAATGCTGGTTCTGGTGAAAGTTCAGGAGGGGATTCCTCAGGAAGTGGATCTTCTGGGAATCAAACAGCACCACCAGTTTCTTCACAGGGCTTTATAAAACCAGCTGGAGGAGCAATTACATCACCATTTGGACCAAGAAGACATCCAGTAACAGGTCAAAATAGTACCCATACAGGGGTGGATTATGGTGCAGCTAATGGATCAAATATTATAGCTTCGAAATCAGGAAAAGTTACTACAGCAGGTTATCATACTGCCTATGGTAATATGATTATAATAGATCATGGTAGCGGACAAAGTACTTTATATGCTCACTCAAGCCAACTTAAGGTTTCAGTGGGGCAAAGTGTTAGCCAAGGGCAAGTTATAGCTCTTGTAGGTAGTACAGGATATAGTACAGGACCACATTTACATTTTGAAGTAAGAATAAATGGAGTACCACAAAATCCAGTAAATTATGTAAGATAATAGTTTAAATAATAGCCATATATAAATTATTAGAATAAAAAAACAGATGATTAAATCATCTGTTTTTTATATATATCTAGAATTTTAAAGCAGTTTCAAGAGCTATTTCCATCATTTCTGTGAAAGTAGATTGTCTTTCTGCTGAACTTGTTAATTCACCAGTGATTAAATGGTCACTGATTGTAAGTAATGTAAGTGCATTTACATTAAATTTAGCAGCTAAAGTATATAATGCTGTAGTTTCCATTTCTATAGCCAATGCTCCAAACTTAGACCATTTTTTCCAAGAGTCAGGATTGTCATTATAAAAACTATCAGCTGTTAAAACACTACCAACATGAGGTTTAATACCTTTTTCAGTAGCTATATCATAAGCTGTTTTTAATAAATCAAAAGATGCAGTAGGTGCAAAATCTTGACCTTCAAATCTAATTTTATTTATAGCAGAGTCAGTATGAGATGACATTGCAAGAACTATATCTCTAACATTTACTTTTTCTTGGATACCACCAGCTGTTCCAACTCTCATTAAATTTTTAACACCATATTCTGATATTAATTCATTAACATAGATAGAAATAGATGGAACTCCCATTCCAGTACCTTGAACTGAAATTCTTTTTCCTTTATAGGTTCCTGTAAATCCAAGCATTCCTCTAACATTATTATAACATTCTACATTTTCAAGAAAAGTATCAGCTATAAATTTAGCTCTAAGTGGATCTCCAGGTAATATAACAGTTTCTGCTATTTGTCCTTTTTTGGCTTCAATATGAATACTCATTTCAAGTCCTCCTTAAGATAGTTAAAATTAAGATGATTTTAAAAATCACTTATGTTAATATTATAATATCTTAGAAACTTTATTTAAAGAAGATAATTGTTAACATTTTATTTTATAATATAAAAGGAGAAAGAAAATGAAAGATTTACTTAAAGATAGCTCAGATTATGAAGACTATGATAAAAATGTAGTAGTTTTATCAGAAGAAGATTTAATAGAGCTTAATTTAATGGAAAAATATATGAATTTATCTGGTGGCTGTAGCAAAGGGAAAAGTGGCTGCTGTTCTAAAAGTTCATCTATAGAAATTGTAAAAAGCAAATAAGTTATAAAAAAAAGTAGATAGCTGTAATAGCTATCTACTTTTTTGCTTTAAATTATCTTCTTTTTTTAGCAACTTCTATATTGATTTTTCTTTTGTTGATTCTACCACCGATACAAGTATCTAATATTTTATCAACAAGTTTATTATCAACATTTACGAAACAGAAGTTTTCCATTATGTCGATATTTCCTATTTTACTTGGGCTAATGTCAGCAGTATTTCTTATGAAATCTATTAACATTTTAGGAGCTAAACCATCTCTTTTTCCGATTGAGAAGAATAATCTAGTTTCTGAATCAGGTGCTTCAAATCTTCCTGATTTTCTTCTCATGTTACTTTCTTCTCTTGAAGGAACTTCAAGTTCATTTTTAGTATAATCGAAGGCTGCATTTTTATCGAATAACATTTTCATAAGTGCTGCAGCAACATCAACTAAGCTGAATTCTTCGTCAAGTTCAGTAGCAACTGGAATGAATTTTGAGAAATCTTCTTTTTCAACAGTTTCTCTAACTTCTGTAACTACATTTTTAAACTTAGTTTCGAATATTTCATCAGCAGTTGGAACTGCTTTTCTAATGATTGTGCTTTTTGTATGTTTTTGAATTTGTTTTAAGAACATGTATTCTTTTGGTGTTACAAGAGAGTAAGCGATACCTTCTCTGTTAGCTCTACCAGTTCTACCTATTCTATGAACATAACTTTCTATATCTTGAGGTAAATCGTAGTTGATTACGTGAGTAACTCCTTCAACGTCTATTCCTCTAGCAGCAACATCTGTAGCAACTAAGAAATCAAGATTACCTTCTTTGAATTTCTTAAGAGTTAATGATCTATGCTTTTGAGTCATGTCTCCGTGCATTCCTTCAACTACATAACCTCTAGCTTGCATTGATTCAACAACTTCATCAACACCTTTTTTAGTTTTACAGAAAATGATAGCAGCATTTGGCTCATCAAGGTCTATAACTCTGCAAAGAGTTTCGAATCTATCTCTATGTTTGATTTCAAAATAGAATTGAGCTATTTTTGAAACTGTAAGAGAGTTCTTTTTGATTACGATATGTTTAGTATCTTCTTTCATATATCTTTTAGCAAGTCTCTTTATTTGATCAGGCATTGTAGCTGAGAATAAAAGTGTTTGTCTGTCTTCTTTTAATGATTTTACTATTTCTTCTAAGTCATCAATGAATCCCATGTTAAGCATTTCGTCCGCTTCATCAAGAACTAAGAAATCAATATCAGTAAGAACTAAACTTTTTCTTCTTATATGGTCAAGAATTCTTCCAGGAGTACCAACTACTATATCTACACCTTGTCTAAGAGCTCTCATTTGTCTATCGATTGGTTGACCACCATATATAGGTAATATAGTTAATTTGTCATGTTTTGCAAGTTTAACAAGTTCATCATTAACTTGTATAGCAAGTTCTCTTGTAGGAGCTAAAATAAGAGCCTTTGGGAACTTTCTTTTACTTGATAAAACCATATTGTTTATTATTGCACAACCGAAAGCTGCTGTTTTTCCAGTACCAGTTTGTGCTTGACCTATTATATCGTATCCTTGAATTGTTATAGGTAAACTTTCTGCTTGAATTTGAGAAGCCTCTTCAAATCCCATGTCTTTTATTGATCTAAGTAAGCTTTCTTTTAAGCCTAAATCTTCGAATTTAACGTTTTTCATTCTTTATCCTCTTTCTCTATTAAAATTATTGTTTATTGTCTTTTATATTTCTTTGAAATTAAAGAGTAAATATAATACTCTTTCCTATTTAACTAAGCATATTCAATTTTTTTGAATATGGAATTTACTAGAATTGTAGTTTTAATTTAATATTAGCCTATAAAGACTAAAAAAATAAAGGCTAATTAGAACACTGAAGCCTTTAACAAAAAATATAAATTTTAAATTGCAATTTATTTTTGAACAAAGCTAATCATAACATAGTATTTGTAGATAATCAAATAATTATTTAACCTAAGTTAATAATACAATTACAACATATATAAAGTAATTATATTTTAAAATAGATAGAAAGTTAATAATAATAGGAAATTATAAATAAATATTTGAAAGAAAAAGGCATAATATGATATAATAACTAAGTTATTAAATAATTTTAATAAAAGATGAAAGTTAAAAGAACTTTTGTAGGAGGAATATAATAATGGAAGTTAAATTACAATCAATAGAAACTAACGTAGTGGAATTAGAAGTGAAAGTGGATGCTAAGCAATTTAAAGATGCTGAAGTAAAAGCTTTTAAAGCTAATGCACACAGATTCAATATTCAAGGATTTAGAAAAGGTAAAGCACCAATGGCTTTAATCAAAAAGCAATATGGAGAAGCTGTACTATACAATGAAGCAATAGATATTTGTATAAGAGAAACTTATACAAAAGCTTTAGAAGAGAAAGAAGTTAATCCAGTAGCGTTACCTGAGATTGACATAGTTGAAGTTGGTGAAGGTAAAGATTTAGTTTATAAAGCTAAAATCACTGTTATGCCAGAAGTTAAACTAGGTGAATACAAAGGTGTTACTGTTAAAGAAGTAAGCTCAGAAGTTAACTTAGAAGAAATCGAAAAGCAATTAAAAGATATGCAAGAAAAAAATGCTAGAATCGAAAGTAAAATTGAAGGATCAGTTGAAAATGGAGATATAGCAGTAATAGATTTCAAAGGATTCATAGGAGATGAAGCTTTTGAAGGTGGAGAAGGTAGTGACTACTCATTAGAAATAGGATCAGGAAGTTTCATAGGAAACTTTGAAGATCAATTAGTAGGATTAAATGCTGGAGAGAAAAAAGATGTTATAGTAACATTCCCAGAAAACTACGGTAAAGAAGAATTAAACGGAAAAGAAGCTAAATTCGAAGTAGTTGTAAATGAAGTTAAAATAAAAGAATTACCAAGCTTAGATGATGAATTCGCAACAGAAGTTTCAGAATTCGATACTATTGAAGAGTTAAAAGCTGACTTAACTAAGAAATTAGAAGAAGTTTCAAAAGAAAGAGCTGAAATGGATTTAAAAGAAAATGTAGTTAAAGCTGTTGTAGATAATGCTACAGTTGAAATTCCAGAAGTTATGGTTGACACTGAAATAGATAGCATGATGAAAAATCTTGAGCAAAGATTATCATACCAAGGATTAAACTTAGAGCAATACTATCAATTAACAGGTCAAACTGTAGAGCAAGCAAGAGCTTATATGAAAGAAAATGCTGAAAGAAAAGTTAAAACTGATTTAGTATTATCAGAAATAACAAAAGCAGAAAAAATAGAAGCTACTGAAGAAGAAATGAAAGAAAGAGCTACTGAAGTTGCTAAAATGTACGGAGCAGAGCCAGAAAAAATAGTTGATATGTTAATGGCAACTCAAGCTGCTGCTATAAGTGCTGAAGTTGTAAGAAACAAAACAGTTGATATGCTTGTTAAAGCTGCTAAAATAGAAAAATAATAAAAATAACAATATAAATTTATACTTAAATAATTGCCAGAATTCTTTTCTGGCAATTATTTTAATAAAAATAATTAACAAATAATAAAAAGTTTTATATAATTAAATTGTAAAAAGTATTATATTAATGGTGATATGGCAATATTATAGTTATAAGTTAAATTATATAGTCAAAAGGAGGAATTTTTATGAGTAATTTAGTACCAATGGTTGTAGAACAAACCAGTAGAGGTGAAAGAAGTTACGATATATTTTCAAGACTTTTAAAAGATAGAATAATAATGCTTAGTGGAGAAGTAAATGATGTAACATCAAATTTAGTAGTTTCTCAATTATTATTTTTAGAAAGTGAAGATCCAGATAAAGATATATATCTTTACATAAATTCACCAGGGGGATCAATAACTGCAGGTATGGCAATATACGATACAATGCAGTATATTAAGCCTGATGTATCAACAATATGTATAGGTATGGCAGCTTCAATGGGATCATTTTTATTATCATCAGGAGCTAAAGGAAAAAGATTTGCACTACCAAATAGTGAAATCATGATTCACCAACCATTAGGTGGATTCCAAGGTCAAGCAACTGATATAGATATTCATGCTAAAAGAATCTTAAAAATCAAAGATAGCTTAAATAAAATTTTAAGTGAAAATACAGGTAAAGATTTAAAACAAATAGAAAATGACGTTGAAAGAGATTACTTTATGGATGCAGCTGAAGCAGCTGAATATGGATTAGTAGATAAAGTTATTAAAAGAAATGAAGTAACTGAATAATTATATAACTTGAAGGTCGAGGTGGAAATATGGCAAAATATGAAGAAAAGAAACAACTTAAATGTTCTTTTTGTGGCAAAAATCAAGAACAAGTTAAAAGGCTTATAGCAGGACCTGGCGTTTATATTTGTGATGAATGTATTGAATTATGTTCAGAAATAATCGAAGATGAGTTTGAAGGCAAAGTTCAAGTAGAAAATACTGACTTACCTAAACCAGCAGAGATAAAAAGACATTTAGATCAATATGTTGTTGGTCAAGAGAGTGCTAAAAAATCATTATCAGTAGCTGTTTATAATCATTATAAAAGAATTAGTGCTAATGTAGGTTCTGATGATGTAGAACTTCAAAAAAGTAATATATTACTTTTAGGACCAACTGGTTCAGGTAAAACTTTACTTGCACAAACTCTTGCTAAGCTTTTAAATGTTCCATTTGCTATTGCAGATGCAACAACATTAACAGAGGCAGGATATGTAGGAGAGGATGTTGAAAATATTCTTTTAAAACTTATCCAAAATGCTGATTATGATGTAGAGAGAGCAGAAAAAGGAATTATATATATAGATGAAATAGATAAAGTTGCAAGAAAATCAGAAAACCCATCTATAACAAGAGATGTATCTGGTGAAGGTGTACAACAGGCTTTATTAAAGATATTAGAGGGAACAGTAGCATCAGTTCCACCACAGGGAGGAAGAAAGCATCCTCATCAAGAGCTTATTCAAATTAATACTGCAAATGTTTTATTCATTTGTGGAGGAGCATTTGACGGTATTGATAAGATAATAGAAAGTAGAACAAGAAAAAGCTCAATGGGATTCGGAGCTGAAATCCAATCTAAAAAAGATAAAAATATAGGTAATTTATTAAAGAATTTAATGCCTGGAGATTTATTAAAATTTGGTTTAATTCCAGAGTTTGTTGGAAGATTACCAATAATAGTAACTTTAGAATCATTAGATAATGAAGCACTTATAAAAATCTTAAGTGAGCCTAAGAATGCTTTAGTAAAACAATATGCTAAATTATTTGAACTTGATAATGTTAAGCTTGAGTTTACTGAAGGCGCTTTAAATGCAATTGCAGATGAAGCAATTAAGAGAAACACAGGGGCTAGAGGATTAAGAGCAATTATAGAAGAAGTAATGACTGATATAATGTTTGAAATTCCTTCAAGAGATGATATCTTAAAGGTTAAAATAACTGAAGAGTGTATAAAAGAAAAGAAAGCTCCAGAGTTAGAATTAGCTGAGAAGTTAGATACTAAAAAAGATGAATCTATAGAAACTGCTTAGTTTATAAAAGCTTAGAATTTTTTCTAAGCTTTTATTATTTTTCTCTTATTTTATGAAGGACATAATAACTCCTATTCTAATAACTTGAAAAAAAAAGATAATATGTGTATACTTTTAAAAGACTTAAAAAATAAATTGGAGGGAAAAATATGAAAGAACTGGAAGAATTACTTCCAATTATCCCGCTAAGAGGAATGACAGTATTTCCTAATATGGTTACATATTTTGATGTTGGAAGAGAAAAATCAATAAATGCTGTAAAAGAAGCTATGAATAATGATGGTAGATTATTTCTTTTACCACAAAAAGAGGATGAAAAAGAAGATATTCAAAGAGAAGATGTACTTTCAATAGGAACTCTTTGTTCAATAAAGCAAATAGTAAATTTTAATAGTGGAACTATGAGAGTATTAGTAGAGGGTCTTAATAGAGCTAGAATAAAAGAATTAATAGTTGATGATAGTTTTATTAAAGGAACTATTGAAATTTTAGAAGGAGAAAAAGAAGAGAAGTTAGAAGTAAAAGTACTTAAAGATAAATTAATAACTGAATTCACTGAGTTTTTAGTGAAAGCTAATCTTGATGAAAAAGTTACTGAAGATACTATAAATAGTATTTCAGAGGTTAATGAATTAATAGATATAGTTACTTCTTATGTTGTTTTAGATAATGATGAGAAAAAGAAACTTTTAGAAATAATTGATTTAAAAGAGAGATTAGAGTTTATTATTACTTTAATTTTAAAAGAAAAAGAAATTGTAGATTTAGAGAAAAAAATAAAATTAAAATTAAATAAAAATATAGATAAAAATCAAAAAAATTATTATTTAAAAGAGCAGTTAAACATAATAAAAGAAGAACTTGGCGAAAATGATGAAAGCACTATAAAGGAGTTAAAGTTAAAGCTTAAAAAAGCTAAGATGTCTAAAAATATAAAAGAAAAAATTAATATTGAAATAGGCAAATTAGAAAAAGACAACTTAGGCTCTCAGGAAAAAGCAGTGGTTGAAAGTTATTTGGATGAGATTTTTTCTATTCCTTGGGGAATTTATAATAAAGAAGTTTTAGATGTTAAAAAAAGTAAAGCTATTTTAAATGAAGCTCATTATGGATTAAAAGAAGTAAAAGAAGAGATTTTAGAATATTTAGCCATAAAAGAATTAAATAAATCAGTGAAGTTACCTATTTTATGTTTAGTAGGGCCTCCTGGTGTTGGAAAAACTTCAATAGCTAAAAGTATAGCAAAAAGCCTTCATAGAAATTTTGAGAGAATTTCTTTAGGTGGGATTAATGAAGAATCTGATATTAGAGGTCATAGAAAAACCTATGTAGGGGCTATGCCAGGAAGAATTGTGGATGCGGTTAAAAAATCTAAATCTATGAATTCAGTTATTTTATTAGATGAAATAGATAAGGTTAGTCTTAAACATAATGGAGATCCCTATTCAGCTCTATTAGAGGTTTTAGATAAGGAACAAAATAAAAACTTTAGAGATCACTATCTAGAGGTTGACATTGATTTATCAGAGATGCTATTTATAGCAACAGCTAATAGTTTAAATAATGTGCCAAGAGCCTTACTAGATAGAATGACTATAATAGAGATATCAGGTTATAGTTATGAAGAAAAAAAATATATAGCAAAAAATCATTTAATTCCTAAAATTTTAAAGGACTATGGAGTTAAAGAGGATAAAATTAAAATATCTGATAATGCTATTTATTCATTAATTAGTGATTACACAAGAGAATCAGGAGTTAGAGAATTAAGTAGAATTATAGATAAAGTAATTAAAAAAGCTATAAAATATTTAGTTGAAAATAAAAAAGAAAAAATTAATATTACAGTAACTTTAGTAGAAAAGTTTTTAGGGGACCCTATTTTTAGTTTTGATAAATTAATAGAAGAGGATTCTATAGGTGTGGTTAATGGAATGGCGTGGACAGCCTATGGTGGAGATACTTTATCTATAGAGGCTTTAATGATGGATGGTACAGGAAAACTTCAATTAACAGGAAAGCTTGGAGAGGTAATGCAAGAGTCTGTTAAGGCAGCTTATTCCTATGTAAGAGCTAATTTAGATGAGTTTTCTATTAAAGAAAAAGATTTTTATAAAAATAAAGATATTCATATACATGTTCCAGAGGGAGCAGTACCAAAGGACGGGCCTTCTGCTGGAATAACTATGGTAACAGCTATAGTATCAGTTTTAACTAAGAGGGCTGTAAAACAAAAGGTAGCCATGACTGGTGAAGTTACTTTAACAGGAAAAGTTTTACCTATTGGTGGTTTAAAAGAAAAAATATTAGCGGCAAAAAGAGTAGGAATAGATACAATTATCATACCTAAAAAGAATGAGAAAGATCTTAAAAAAATTCCTAAAAAAATAAGAGAGAATATTAAAGTTATTTTAGTTAATAATGTAAAAGAAGTTATTGATAATGCTTTAATATAAAAGTATAGGAGAGAAAAAAATGAAAATAAATACTTCAGAATTTATTATATCAGCAGTAAGAAAGAACCAATACCCAGAGACAGGATTAAAGGAAGTAGCCTTTGTTGGAAGATCAAATGTAGGAAAATCTTCAATAATAAATGCTTTAACTAATAGAAGACATTTAGCAAAAGTAAGTCAAACTCCAGGAAAGACAAGATTAATAAACTTTTTCTTATTAAATAGTGAATTCTATTTAGTTGATTTACCTGGTTATGGATATGCTAAAGTTTCTAAGAAAGAAAAAGAAAGCTGGGGAAAAGTTATAGAAACTTACTTAAATGATAGAGAACCATTAAAGAGAGTTGTATTATTAGTTGACTGTAGACATAAACCAACAGAGGATGATATTTTAATGTATCAATGGATTAATCACTTTGGTTATGATTGTAAGGTAGTGGCTACTAAAAGAGATAAAATATCAAATAACCAAGTTGGAAAAAGTGAAAAGTTAATAAGAGAAACTTTAGGAATGCCTAAAGAAGAAAAATTAACATTCTTTTCATCTTTAAATAAGAAAGAAAAAGATAAAGTTATAGATGAGTTATTTGCTGATATAGTAGAAGTAGAAGAAATAACAGAATAGAAATATAGATTTATTTATTATAGTTTTTACTATTTTAAATAAATCTTTTTTTTTGAAAATGAGCAAAGAAGCCCCCTCTAGAGTATATTAAAAATTTTTTTATAATATTACAAAAAATAGTGTCAAATGTAAAAAACTAGAATAATATATACTATAAAACAAATAAAAATTAAATTAAATAGGGGGTTTCAATTATGGAACTAAATGATCTTTTAAACAATGAAAGCTGTGGATGTGCTAATACTTGTTTCCCACAAAACAATTGCTGTGGAAATAACAATGGTTGTGGAAATAACATCTGGTGGTTATTAATAATCTTATTAGCTTGTGGCGGAAATGGTTTTGGAAATAACTCTGGTTGTGGAAGAAAACAATGCTGCTGTTGCTGCAAAAAATCAAAGAAAAGAGATTGTTGTTGTGACTGTTGCTGCTGTGAAGGAAATGGCGGATCAGGATTTGGCGATGGTAACGGCTGGTGGCTTATAATAATCTTATTACTTTGTGGCGGATGCGGAAACGGATTTGGCGGAGGAAGAGGCTGCTGCTAGTAAAAAAACAAAAATGAATTTTAGATTAGGTTTTGATGATAAGTTTTATTTATAACCTCATTATTTAGATTGAAGAAAAGTAAATTGTTTTTAATGTAAGGTTAAGATGGAGGGCTCTGCCCTCCAAAATTTATATATAGGAGAAATAAATACGTACATAAAAATTTAGAAAGGAGGTATATTGATGTCAAAAAAAAGACATAGAAATAGAGAAAATGATAATAATAATTCAATGAATAATAGAGGGTCTTTAGGTGGAGTAAATCCACAAATGCTAGAAATGTTAGGACTTAATAATATGGATATGGATAAAATGTCAATGCTTATGTCTTCTATGAATAAAGAAGGCTTTGATATAAATATGTTAGGACAAATGTTAAATGGTATGCAACAGGGAAATGGAATGAATAACAATTCAAATAACATGGGAAATAAAAGTAATAACAATAATACAAATGGAAATAATATGAATGGGAATAATATGAATGGGAATAATATGAATGGAATGTCTGGAATGAATCCAATGAGTGCAATGGCAGGAATGGCTGGGATGAACCCTATGAATGCAATGGCAGGTATGTCAGGTATGAATCCTATGAATATGATGGGAAATCCTATGGGAGCCTTAATGAGTACTTTAATGCCTAATATGCAAGGAGCTATGGGTGGAGGACCAGGTAATATGGCAGCTATGATTAACATGCTAAGTAATATGAACAATAATAATATGAATGGTAATATGGGTAATAGAAATAATAATATGAATGGTAATATGAATAATAAAAATAATATTAATAGACCTATGAATTCAAATCATTTTAATGCTGCCACAAACTCAAATCATTCTACAGGTAATACCAATAATAAAAATCAAGTAAATAAAGATAAAGAACAATCATTAGATGGAAATGTAGAAATGTTGTTATCCATTAGAGGTTTAGTTGATGAAGAAAAAGTGAAATTTATAGATAAAGTTATTGAAATGTATAAAGCTGGAGAAATTAAATATTAAATTACTTAGTAAAAGTTTTAGTTAAATTTAGATATTCTAAATTCAACTAAAGCTTTTTTTTCCTTTAAAATTAAAGTTAAATTAACTTTAAGTTAATTTAAAGTATATATTAAATTGCTATAATTAAGTTAATTAACTTGAAGGGGGAAAAGTATGAATCCAGTAGCTTTTAGTGTTTTTGGTGTTGATATAAGATGGTATGGGATTATAATAGCCATAGCTATTTTAGTAGCATTAACTATTGCATATATCAATTGTAAAAAGTTAAAAATAGATTATGAAAATATATTAAATATATTTCTTGTAGCCTTTCCGTTTGCTATTATAGGGGCTAGACTTTATTATGTGGCTTTTGAATTTGAGAACTATAGAGGAGACTTACTTTCTATATTTAATTTAAGAAATGGTGGGATTGCTATCCATGGAGCATTGATAGGAGCTATTTTATCTGCTTTTATATATTGTAAAATAAAGAAAATAAATTTCTTAACCTATGCAGATATAGCAATGCCTTCAATAATATTTGCCCAGGCAATAGGACGATGGGGAAACTTTTTTAATGGGGAAGCTCATGGTGGTGAAGTTAGCTATGAATTTATAAGTAAATTTCCTAAGTTTATAGAGGAAGGAATGTTTATAAGAGGAAGCTATTACCATCCTACTTTTCTCTATGAGTCAATATGGAATCTTTTAGTTTTTGCTATTTTAATATTCATTCTTTATAGATTTGGAAAAAATTATAAGGGAATAGTACTTGGTTCTTATGGAATTCTTTATTCTGTTGGAAGATTTTTTATAGAGGGACTTAGAACAGATAGCTTATATTTCCTAGGACTAAGAATGGCTCAAACTATAAGTATTTTTATTATTATAGGTTCTGTAATTTTAATAGTTTATTCTTTAAGAAAGAAGAAAAATAGCTTTTAGGAGACTACATTTTTGTAGTCTCCTATTTCTATATTAAATTAAGCCACTTTACCTAATGAATTTTTATAATTTTTAGAAGCTTTAGTTTTAGCTCTTTTACATAAAATTTCCTGTTCTTTAACGATATAATAATCCAAGTTTTGACTTAAAGATACAATTAAAGGATTTGTTCTTTTAAAAAACAGTAAAAGGAAGTTAAGAGTCCTTTTTCGTCTTGTAATTTTTCGTTTCAATTCTTTTCTAGTCATTGAAATACCTCCTAAATAACAAAAATTAGACAAAAATATAAAAAAATAATCTATCGAATATGGGAATATTATACATTTTTAAAGGGGGTATGTAAAATAATTTAGTTTATCAAAATAAACCATTTAAAGGCAAATAGAGACAAAAAATAAGAAAAATTAAAAAAAATATGTAAGATAAAAAAGAAAAGAGGGGAAGGAAACTTCCGAAAACGGGAGCAATAGGGAGATATAGAGAATTTATTGTTGAAAAATATCAATAAGTTTTTTTGTTGATAAAAAACTATAAAGTAATGTAAAATAATATATATAAATAAATATTAAATGTAAACTAAAGGAGAAAAAAATAATGGATGAAAATAAATTAATAGCAAGAATAAATGAACTTTCAAAGAAAAGTAAGGAATCAGGGCTTACAGAAGAAGAGACAAAAGAACAACAGGAATTAAGAAAAGAATATATAAATAGATTTAAAAGCAATTTAAAAAGTCAATTAGAAGGTATAAAACCAAACACAACAAAAAAATAGAATTAAAGGGTGATGTATAATGGGTGTGACAGTAGAAAGGCTTATAAAAGACTTTAACTTAGAAATAGTGCAACAGGGTGATTCTAATATTCCAATAGATGTTCAAGATATTAATAGACCGGGACTTCAATTAGCAGGGTTCTATAATTATTTTGCACCAGAAAGAATTCAGGTTATAGGAAAAGCAGAATGGAGCTTTATAAATGATATGGCTCCAGACTTAAGAAGGAAAAGAATAAATAAGTTTTTTTCCTTTGATATTTCCTGTTTAATAATTACAAGAGATTTAGAGCTACATGATGATGTTCTAGAAGTAGCTAAGAAAACTAATATTTGGATATTAAGAACAGAAATGATAACAACTAAATTCATAAGTAAGTTAACATTATACTTATCAGATAAGATGGCACCAGAAACAAGATTACACGGTGTTTTAGTAGATGTATATGGTATAGGTATGCTTATAACAGGAGAAAGTGGTATAGGGAAAAGTGAAACTGCTTTAGAGCTTATAAAAAGAGGACATAGATTAGTTACAGATGATGCTGTAGATATAAAAGAAATTGATGGAGAATTAATAGGAACATCACCCTATGTAACTTTTGGTATGCTAGAAGTAAGGGGAATGGGAATTATAGATGTATCAGCATTATATGGATTAAGTTCAATTCTGCCATCTAAAGATATCAAAATAATGATTCATTTTGAGCATTGGAAAGATGATGGAGATTATGACCGTCTAGGTCTTAATAATGATTATGAAGAAATTTTAGGTGTTAAAGTAAAAAAACTTAGAGTACCTATAAGACCAGGAAGAAATATAGCTGTGATAATAGAGGCAGCAGCAGCTAATTATAGATATGGAATAATGTCTAATACTAATCCAGTAGATATTATTGAAAAAAGAATGATTGAGTCTAGAGAAGAATAATCTTTAGAACTATGTTAAAATTAAATAAGATTATCATGGAGGAGAGTTTATAATGACAAAATTAACAAGAGAAAAAGTAAACATCTGGGAAGAATATTCAGATTCACAAAGAAAAGAAGTTTTTGAACTTGGAGAAAGATATAGAAAATTTTTATCTGTAGCAAAAACTGAAAGAGAAAGTATTGATGAATTAGTAAAAGAAGCAGAAAAGAATGGCTATAGAGATTTAGAAGTAATAGTTAAGAATGCTGAAGCTTTAAAAGCTGGAGATAAAGTTTATATAAACAACAAAGGAAAAAGTTTAGCTATATTTAATATAGGAACAAAGGCTTTAGAAGAGGGATTAAGAATCATTGGTTCACATGTTGATGCACCAAGAATAGATTTAAAACAAAATCCTGTTTATGAAGATAATGGATTAGTATTATTTGATACTCACTACTATGGTGGAGTTAAAAAATATCAATGGGTTACTTTACCACTAGCTCTACACGGTGTAGTTATAAAAAGAGATGGTACTAAGGTAAACATAGCAATTGGAGAAGATGATAAGGACCCTGTACTTGGAATCTCAGATCTTTTAATACATCTATCAGCTGATCAATTAACTAAAGCTGGTGGAAAAGTTATTGAAGGAGAAGATTTAAACGTATTAGCAGGAAGTTTCCCTTCATTAACTGATAAAGAAGCAAAAGAAAAAGTTAAATTAAACATATTAGAAATTTTAAATGAAAAATATGGAATAATAGAAGATGATTTTGTTTCAGCAGAACTTGAAATAGTTCCAGCAGGACAAGCAAGAGATTTTGGATTAGATAGAAGTATGGTAATGGGTTATGGACATGATGATAGAATATGTGCATATACTTCATTTGAAGCAGCTCTTGATGTAGAAAATCCAGATAAAACAATTGCAGGATTATTTGTAGATAAAGAAGAGATTGGAAGTGTAGGAGCAACTGGAATGCACTCTAAATTCTTTGAAAATGCAATCACTGAAATTATGGATAGATTAGGAGATTATTCTGAATTAAAATTAAGAAGAGCTTTACAAAATTCAAAAATGTTATCAGCAGATGTAACTGTTGCTTATGATCCTAATTACCCAGCAGTAGTTGAAAAGAATAACTGTGCTTTCTTCGGACAAGGAGTTGTATTTAGTAAATACACAGGTGCTAGAGGAAAATCAGGTTGTAATGATGCCAATGCTGAATATATGGCTTATTTAAGAAATATGATGGATGAAGCAGGTGTTTACTGGCAAACAGCTGAACTTGGTAAGGTTGACCAAGGAGGCGGTGGTACAATCGCTTATATCTTAGCACAGTACAATATGGAAGTTATAGATTGTGGTGTTGCACTTCATAACATGCACGCTCCATGGGAAGTTGCATCAAAAATAGATATCTATGAAACTAAAAAATGTTATAAAGTGTTCTTTGAAAGAGCTTAATTAATTTTTATTAGAGGTTATATTTATATAGCCTCTTTTTTCTTTTATCTAAGAACAACTAATTATGAAGAGGAATATATTAATAGTAGAATATCCTAAAAAGGAGAATTTTATATGAATAAAATTAATATAAAAGATAGGCTTAAAAATTATGGTTTATGGCTTTCAATAGCTGCATTAATTCCAATGATCTTAAAGGGTTTTAATATTAATATACTCCCTTCTAATTATGAACAAATAATTATGGCTATTTTATCCATTTTAGTAATGGCAGGCATACTAAATAACCCAACTACAGCAACTAAAGGATTTTTAGATGATCCTATGGAAGAAGCAGAAAATGAAATAACTGATAATAATAAGAAATAATATTGAAAAACTATATAGCTTATATTAAAATTTATAGTGTTAAAAGTCTTTAAAGTTAGAGGAGAATATCAATGAAAAAAGAAGTTATTAGCACTATAAACGCACCAGCAGCAATAGGACCATATTCTCAAGGTATTAAAGCAGGAAACCTTCTATTTATATCAGGACAAATACCTGTTAATCCAGTGGAGGGAACAATCCCTGAAACAATAGAAGAACAAACAAAACAATCACTTGAAAATATTAAGGCTATATTAAAAGAAGCTAAATTAGATTTCAATTCTGTTGTAAAAACAACAGTATTTTTAAAAGACCTAAATGACTTTACTTCAATGAATGAAGTTTATGGTAGTTATTTTACTGGTGAGGGATTACCAGCAAGAGCAGCTGTTGAAGTTGCAAGATTACCAAAGGATGTTAAAATTGAAATAGAAGCTATAGCAATTTTATAATAAAAAAGTGAGCTGTTAAATTTTAAATATAGTGAGTTCCTAGTAGTTTATATATTTTTAAGATTATTTAGGAAAAGCTATTTTTTATAGTTTAACAGTTTCTATTTATATAATTTTAGGAGGAAAAATGATGAATTATAAAACAAAAGGTGTTTGTTCAAGGGAGATTTCCTTTGAAGTAGAAGAAGGAATATTAAAAGAAATAAACTTTGCTAATGGTTGTGATGGAAATTTACAGGGGATTTCTACATTAGTAAAAGGAATGAATATTGATGATATCATTGAAAAGCTTAAAGGAATAGATTGCAAAGGCAAAGGAACATCTTGCCCAGATCAACTAGCAAAAGCTTTAGAAAGTTATAAAGAACATAATTAAAAATAGTTTTAAGTCTTCTTGCTTTTATATTTTATAGCAATAAGGCTTTTTTTATTTTGTAAATAAGTAATTTTTGCTATAAAATATAAATATATAATCATTACATATGTTTGTAAATAAGGAGGAAAAATGTTTATAAATTTATCTTTTAATAATTTAAAGTCTAATAATATCTTTCAAGATTTATTTACTAAACAAGTAGATAGAAGTTTAGTACCAGGAGAATATAACTCTTATTTTTGTAGATATTTAGGACTAGTTGATAAAGAGAAATATAATAATAATATAGCTTTTTTAAATAGTAAAAAAGAAGAATGTAAAATTTTAGAGTTACCAATTAAATTAAATAATAGTAGCTTAGAAAATGAAATAAGGGAAAAAATAGAAATCTATAGAGAAAATTTTTATAAATATATAAATTTCTTTTTAGATAATTCTTTAAATTTAAGAAGCTATAAAGCTATAGATTTAATAAATGAAATTTTAAACAATAATAATTTTTATGAAAATAAAAAGATAGAAATATTAAGCTTTATAGTAGTAGCTTCAAATGAAATTTTAAAAAATTCTAATTGGAGTGATATAGATAACCCTAAAGTGATTTTTTATGGGAATTCAGGGGAAAAAGAAGCTTATTTAATGCTTTTCTTAAAATTTATTGGAGTAGATATTTTATATTTATCACCAGAAAGAAATGATTTAAATATTTTCATAAAAGAAATAGATAACTATGCTTTTAAAATAGAAGGAATTGAATCCTATGAAGGGATTTCTTTCTATGAGAGAGTTAGTAGAGGTAAAGTTGTTACAGAGGTTAAAACAATAGGGGTTGAAGCTAGAGAAGAACTTGAAGAGCAAATGTTCAATGAGGATACTGGTTTTTATAGACCTTGGCAGTTTGAAAACTATAAAATGAATTCTGTACTATTAAATTCGACCTTTGAAGAAATATCTATTTATTATAATGAAAAAGCTATTGTAAGGCCTGGTTTTGAAGTGAAAAATAATACTGTAAACATCCCTAATTTCTTTTCCTTAGTAACAGGAATAACTAATGATAAGGAAAGCTTTGGAGAATTTTTAAGAGAGATATTTGATAAAGAAAATGTTTTAGTTTTAAATAATATAGCTATTTATAATTATCCAATAGGTTACGATGAAGCTATGGATTATAAAAAATGCTTTGATAACTTTGGAAAAGTCACTGTAGAAAAAATAAATTATCATATTTCTGGAAATCGTTTTAAAAATTATAGAGAAAGTTTAAAGAAGCTTTTTGTTTATAAAATAAATGAAATTTTAAATAGTTCTTATATGATGAACTGTACTTTCAGTGAAAGAGATAAAGTGGAGTACTTAGCAACTATAATGACTATGCCAGAGGAGTTTTTCCAATTGCTAGATTCCTTTGATTTTACAGATAAAATCCCTAAAATTACATTCTATAGAGATAATGATCAAAGTTTATCAATAAGAGAACTTTATGTATTAACCTTTTTAAACTCAATGGGAATAGATATAATTATTTATAGTAGTTTTGCTACCTATGGAATAGAAAAATGGATAAATAGAAATTATATAACCTATCATAGATTAGAAAATATAGAATATAATTTTGATTTAGAGTCAGCTATGAAAAGTTATAAGAAAAAAGGATTTTTGTCTAAATTCTTTAAAAAATAGATAAGGAAATAGGATAATGAATTTTAATTATGAAAATAATAGTTTAGAAATATATAAAGAAAATTTAATTGTAGAATTAAGAAAAAGTGATGAGATAACTATTTTAAAAAATCAAATAGATTTTAATAATTTTGAAAGTATTATGGAATTTGGAAAGGAAGCTTTAATAGCTATTTCTAATATTTCAGGAGAACTATTAAAATATTTGAAAATAGGAAATAGTTATGATGATAAAAATATTTTAGACAAATTAACAAAAATAATGGATAAAATGGATGAGAAGGATTTTGAAGAGGAACAATCAGGTTTTTTTGAAAAGTTCTTTAAAAAGAAAAATTCTATAGAGGATTTAACTAAAAAATATGGAACAATATCAAATGATATAGAAAGTTTTTATCGTTCTTTAAAGGGTTATGAAAAGGAAATGTTAGATTTTGATAAAAAGTTAGGAATAATGCTAAATTCTAATATGAATTACTTAGAAAGTTTAGAAAAGCATTTAATAGCCATAGAAGAGGTTTCTCTAGCTTTAAATCAATATAATGATAATGGTCCATTTTCTAATAAAGAATTGATTTTAGACTTAATAAGTAAGAAAATAGAAGATTTTAGAATATCAGAAATATTATCAATGGAATCAGTTATGATAATAAGAGAAATTAAAAGGTCTAATGGATACTTAATTGAAAAATTACAGGGTTCATTTTTTATAACATTACCTATTTTAAAACAATCTTTAGCACAAATAATAATTTTAAAGAGAAAAGAATTACAATATAAAGCTCTTGAAGCAGTTAAGAAAACTTCAGAAAGAGAACTTTTAGCTAAAAAAACTTTAGAGAATTTAAATAATGATAAAAAAAATAATTTAAATAAAGTGAAAGAAATAATCAGTGAAGTTACTGTAGCTATAGAAGAGAGTAATAAAGTTAAAGATGATAAAAAAAATGCCACAGAAAATTATGAGAAGAAAATTGAAAATATAGAGAAAAAACATTAAAAAAAGAAGGGCTAAAAGGCCCTTCCTTTATTTTAAGCTAAAGCTATTAAAGCATCTCTTTTTGAATATTGATTATCAGTAGCAACTATTAATTTAGCTGAAGCTGATAAATCACCGATAACTATAGCACCAACTAAAATATCTTTTTTGAAGAATAATTTAGTTAAGTTACCTTTAACTTCATCTTTAATTGTTAATCTTTCTAAAGTTTCATCTTTAAAGTTAACAAGTCCAATTGAAATCATCTCTTCATCAAAGGCACTTAAAATTATTGATGGAGTAAAGTTTTTGAATTCTTTAGTTAAACCAGCAGCATTAACAGCAGCAGTTTTACCCATTTCTATAGCAGCAGGCCAGTTTCCATAAACAATACCATTGAATTCAGCTACATCACCACAAGCATAAATATCTTTAACATTTGTAAGCATTTTATTGTTTACTAAAACACCTCTGTTAACTTCGATATCAGCAGTTTTAGCAAGTTCTATATTACTTCTTATTCCTGTTGAGAATATAAGCATATCACAATCTATATTGTTACCACTATTTAAATCAAGAGAGATAACTTTATTATCTTTAACTAATATTTCTTTTATAGACTCAGAAGTTTTAAAGTCTAAGCCACTTTTAACCATTAAACCATTAAAGAATTCAGCGGCTTCTACATCTAATTGGTTGTTCATAAGGTATGGCATAAATTCTAGAACTTTTACATTAACACCAAGTGATTTAATTTCACTAGCAGCTTCAAGTCCTAAAGCACCACCACCAATGACAACAACATTTTTTACAGATTTTAAATCCTCTTTAACATTTAAGACATCTTCAATATCTTTTATGCTATAAATTCCTTTAATATCTTTATAGTTATTAGTATTAATTTGAGTTAATTCAGTGCTATTATCTAAAGCTTTAACATTAGCAGGTGGTACAAAGTTATGACTTCCATTAGCTAATATTAATTTATCGTAACTTACTTGACTATTATCATCAAATAAAATTGATTTTTCATCTTTATCAATAGAAAGAACATTTTTACTTAATATTTGAGTGATATTATTTTCTGTATACCATTTTTGTGATTCAAGGTAAATTGTAGTTTCTAAAGAATCATCACTTATTAAGTCAGAAAGTTGAGGTCTTGAGTAACTTGAAACTTTTTCAGCAGAAATCATAACTATAGAAGCAGTTTTATTGATTTCTCTTAAAGTTTTAGCAGCATAGAATCCACTAGCTCCATTACCAATAATAACAAATCTTTCGTCAGTATGAATTTCTTCTAATGATTCATTTTCAACTTCAATAAATTGATCTGATCCTGCACCACAAACAGGACAAACTTCTGGTACAGTTGGTGATTCGAAAATTTCTCCACAAACTAAACATTTCCAATGTTTCATTGAACCGTCTGATGGACCTTCTAATTCTTCAACCATAGCTTTTTTATGTGGTGAATATTTAACTGTTTTTTCACCAAACATAAAGCTTGAGAAACCATCACCAAATTCTTTAGCTTCTTCTATTTCAGCATCTGATGGTTTGAATTTTATTCTCATTCCAGGACCATAGATTTTCATTCTTAATTCTTCTAATCTATTTTCAACGTTAGGAACAGCTTCTCCACTCCAGCCATAAGAACCAAAGGCAGCAGCAAATTTTCCACCATGAACAATTGGATTTAAGTTAGTTAAGATATCTCTAATAGGAGGTAGTAAATCTCCAACAATAGTAGGAGAACCAAATAGAATACCATCGGAATCAGCTATATCAGCAAGGATATCTTCCATTTTATGATGAATAACATCATAAAGTTTAACTTCAACATTATGATTTTCTTTTATTCCTAAAGCGATATTTTCAGCAAGTTCTTTACTATATCCATAAGCTGAAACATAACAGATAGTAACTTTCTTACCTTCAGTTACTTTTTCTTCTGGAGTACTCCATTTTTTATAAGTTTCTATTATTTCTTGAGGGTTGTCTCTTAAAATAGGACCATGTCCAGGACAAATTATATCTATGTCTAAATCTTTAATTTTTTCTATACCTTTTAGTACATAAGGTTTATATGGTCCGAAAATGCAATCGTAATAGTATCTAAGTGCTTCCATATATTGTTCTTTATTTGGAAGTAAATCGTTGAATATTTCTTCACAGGAGTAGTGACTTCCAAAGGAATCACAAGTGATCAATATTTTATCTTCAGGAATATAAGTGTACATTGAATCCGGCCAATGTAAAAATGGCGCTGATATAAATTCAAGAGTTTTATTTCCAAGAGATAAAGTATCTTTATGATTAACTACAATATAATCAAACTCTTCATTAGCAATATCTTTTAAGAAGTCGATTGCTATTTTGCTACCTACTATTTTAGCATTAGGTGCTAATTTAAGTAATTTTGATACAGACCCTGAGTGGTCTGGTTCTGTATGATCAACAACTATATAATCAATTTCGCTAGGTTTAATTCCTAAGCTTTCTAATCTTTCTAGATATTGATCAAAGAATTGAACTTTAACAGTTTCAAAAACAGCTGTTTTTTCACTTCCTTTAACAACGTAAGAGTTATAAGTTGTTCCATAAGGAGTATACATGATTATATCAAAAACCCTTAAATTAGGATCTAAAGCTCCAACCCAATAAATATCCTTTTTAATTTCTAAATGTTTCATTATAAATTCACCATCCTCAATGTTGATTAAAACTATTATCTAGTAATTTAGTTAATTAAATAACAATCGTTATCGATATGTTATAAGTATATTATACTATAAAAAAAATATAAGTAAAGAGACTGGAATAATAAGGATTCTATTTTTTATAAAAACAAATTAGAGAAAAACAGAAAAACCCTAGAAATATCTAGGGCTTAAGTGAATTATATTTTTCTTTGAAATTTTCAAAATCTTTTTTTGTAATGGACATTTCACCTACAAAACCATGTCTTGTATCACCTTCTGAAAAACCATGAAAATCAGAACCACAGGTAAATAATAAGTTATTTTTTCTACAATAAGAAATGTAAAAATCATTTTCTACTTTTGAATTTTGATAATAGATAGATTCTATTCCATCAAAATCAAAGGAAGCAACTTCTTCAAAGGATACTTTCTTTATAAGTTTTGGATGAGCTAGGAATACTAGAGCATTATATTTCTTTAATAGTTTTATTCCCTCACCAACAGTTATTTTTTTGTTAGGAACATAGGCAGGACTATTATTGCCAATGAAATTATCAAAAATATAATCTTGACTATAATCATAGCCAGCTTCAATTATACATTGAGCTATATGAGGTCTAGCCACTACACCTTTTCCTTTTTTAAGAACAGCTTTGTAGTCAATAGTTATATCAAAATATTTTTTTAAATTTTTTACAATTTCCTTAGCTCTATTAATTCTACTTTCTTTTAGGGAAAGTAAAAAGTTTTGAAACTCTAAATCTTTATAATAGTCTCCTTTGAAAAATCCTAAAATATGAATAGTAGAACCTTTATGTTCACAGCTTAATTCAATTCCAGGAATAAAGTTTACAGAAAGCTCCTTAGCTGCTTTTTCAGCTTCCTCTAGTCCCATAGTTGTATCATGGTCTGTAAGAGCTATCAATGATAAATTATTTTTTTTTGCCATTTTTATAATTTCTGAAGGAGAGGATGTCCCATCAGATGCTGTAGAATGACAATGAAATTCTGCATTTAGATACATAAATATTTGTTGCCGTAAATTTAGTGATTTTACAAAGTGGCAACTTCCCCTTTCTTATATTTTTATTAGTCTTTTATAATATTTTGTAAATTGTATTTAATAGCTTTTAATTATCACATAAATTAAAATGATTTTAATTTAGTTTTATTACTACTTTTTTGATATAATTATTTTAACATATTTGAAGGAGGACATATATAATTGTTTTTAATGATAGATAATTATGATTCATTTGTATATAACTTAGTAAGATATTTTAAGGAAATAGATGAAGAAATAATAATAAAAAGAAGAGATGATATAAGCTTAGAGGAGATTGAAAAACTTAATCCAGAGGGGATAATTATTTCACCAGGACCTAAATCACCAAGAGAGACAACAGAATGTTTAAATATCATAGATAGATTTAAAGGGGAAATCCCTATTCTTGGAGTTTGTTTAGGACATCAGTGTATAGCTCATTATTTTAATGGAGCTATAGTAAAAGGGAAAACTCCTGTTCATGGAAAGTTATCTAAAATTAATCATTATTCAAAGGGCTTGTTTTATGGTATAGAGGAACCTTTTAATGTAACAAGATATCATTCACTAATTGTAGATGAAAAAACTGTTAAAGAGCCTTTGAAAATCACAGCTAGAAGTGAAGATGGAGTGATAATGGCACTTGAGGTTATGGGTTATAAAATACATTCAGTACAGTTTCACCCAGAGGCAGAACTTACTGAAAATGGACATTTGATATTAAAAAATTTTGTTAAAATTTGTAGAGGTGAAATCTAAGTGGAATTTATAATAAATGAAATAGAAACAAAATATAGAGCGGATGAACTTTATGAAATCTGGAAGGATGAAAAAGATACTATTTTATTAGATAGCTCAAAGGAAGATAGTATTTATTCTAATTATTCTTTTATTGGGATAAATGAATTCTTGAAAATTAAATCCAAAGGGGATTTAGTACATATAAATGATGAAAAGCCGATAAAGGCTGATGTTTTTAAGCTTTTAAATAATTTTATGAAAGAATTTAAGCTAGAAAAGTCACTAGAGAAAGAAATTCCTTTTATAGCAGGAGCCATAGGATATATCTCCTATGATATGGGAAGAAATTTAGAAAAAATAGAGGAGCTTTCAAAAAGTGATTATGAAGTTTTTGATAGCTATTTTTTATTTTTTAATAATTTAATTATATTTGACTTAAAGAAAAATAAAGTTTATATTAGTGCTTTCTATAAAAATAAAATAGAAGCTATAAATAGTATTGAAATTATAAAATCAAAAATAGAAAACTTTAGTAAAGCTAGTGATATAATAGAATTAAAGTCAGAGAAAGAAGTGATTTTCAATTCTAATTTTACTAGAGAAAGTTATATAGATGCAGTGGCAAAAATGAAAGATTACATTTTAGAGGGACACATTTATATAGCTAATATGACACAAAGATTTTTCTGTGATTGTCATAAGAATGGTTATAAGGTTTATAAAAATTTAAGAGAGATAAATAAGGCTCCTTTTTCTGCCTATTTAAATCTAGAGCATATGGAAGTTTTAAGTTCTTCTCCTGAAAGGTTTTTAAAGATAAATAATAATAAAGTTGAAACAAGACCGATAAAAGGGACAAGACCTAGAGGGAAAACAAAGGAAGAGGATGAAAAAAATAAATTAGAACTTTTAAATAGTGAAAAGGATAAATCAGAACTATTAATGATTGTTGACTTAGAAAGAAATGATTTAAGTAAGGTTTGTAAACCCGGATCAATAAAAGTTACTGAACTTTTTAAATTAGAAAGCTATTCTACAGTATTTCATTTAGTTTCTACAATAATAGGAGAGCTAGAAGAGGAAAATACTGCAATAGATTGTATTAGAGAATGTTTCCCAGGTGGTTCTATAACAGGAACTCCTAAAATTAGAGCTATGGAAGTTATTGAAGAACTTGAAGCTTTAAAAAGAGGTCTTTATACAGGTGCCATAGGATATTTTGATTTTAGAGGGAACAGTGATTTTAATATTGTAATAAGAACTATAGTGAAAAAAGATAATAAAGCTTATTTTGGAGTAGGTGGGGGAATAACCATTGAATCTATAGAAGAAATGGAATATGAGGAGACTTTAGATAAAGCAAAGGCTTTAATTGAGGTGCTTAGATGATTTATTTAAATTATGGGAAAAAAGAAGAATTTTTTATAGATGATTCAGTCTATTTTGCAAAAGCATTATTTGAAACTATTTTAATAAAGGAAAGGGCTGTTTTTCTTAAAGAACATCTAGAAAGAATAAATAGTTCTTTAGAAAAGCTTAAAATTAATAATAGATTAGATGAGAAGCTTTTATTGGAATTTTTAAAAAGAGAAAAAATAAAAAATGCTAGTTTAAAAGTATTAGTATCAGATAAGAATATAATTTTAAAGCTTGGCAAATTAAATTATGAAAAAAGTGATTATGAAAAGGGATTTAAATTAACAATAAGTGAAGTTAAAAGAAATAGTACTTCTATATTAACTTATTTAAAATCTACAGCATATATTGAAAATATTTTAGAAAGAGAGAAAGCTATAGAAGGAGGTTATAATGAAGTAATATTTTTAAATGAAAATAATTTTATAACAGAGGGTGCTATAAGTAATCTTTATTTTATAAAGGATAATAAAATAAAAACTGCAAAGCTAGAGGCAGGATTATTAGATGGTACCATTAGAAAATGGGTTGTGAAAAATTTCCCTGTAGAAGAGGGCTTTTATAGATTAGAGGAATTACTTAATAGTGATGCTGTTTTTATAACCAATTCCTTGATGGGTATAATGAGAGTTTCTAAAATAAATAATGTGGAATTTAAAGAAAATGAGAAGTTAAAAGAGATAGAGGAAAAATATAGGATGGTTTTGGAGGATTTTTAAATGGATAAAGAAAAAATAAAAGAAGGGGTTAGGCTTATATTAGAGGGAATAGGAGAGGATATAAATAGAGAGGGCTTAATAGAAACCCCTGATAGAATAGCTAGAATGTATGAAGAAATATTTGAAGGAATAGGAAAGGATGCTAAGGAGCATTTAAGTAAAACTTTCACAGTGGATTCCAATGATTTAGTACTAGAAAAGGATATAGTTTTTTATTCTGTCTGTGAGCATCATTTAGTACCTTTTTATGGTAAAGCACATATTGCCTATATACCAAATGGGAAGGTTGCAGGACTTTCAAAGCTTGCAAGAACAGTTGAGGTCTATGCTAAGAAACCACAACTTCAAGAGCAGTTAACTAAAGAGGTAGCAGATGCTTTAATGGAGTATTTAGATGCTAAAGGAGTAATGGTTATTATAGAGGGTGAGCATATGTGTATGACTATGAGAGGGGTTAAGAAACCAGGAACAAAAACTGTAACTTCTACCTATAGAGGTGAATTTAGAGAGAATGAAAGTTTAAAAAATGAAGTTTATAGAATGATAAGTTTATAAAGGGGTACTATGGAAAGAGTAAATCATATATTAAATGATAAAAGATATAAGCTATACTTAGAAAAGATAAAGAAACATGAGGAAAATAGAATCTATTGTAGACATGACCTAGAACATTTTTTGAATATGAGTAGAATTGCTTATATAATGATTTTAGAAAAAAATTTAAAGATAAATAAGGAAACTATTTATGCAATAGGACTTTTACATGATATAGGAAGATGGATGCAATATGAAGAGGGCATTGACCATCATAAAGCTTCTGCTATGCTAAGTAGGGAAATATTAATAGATTCAAAATTTGAAGAGGAAGAAATTAATTTTATTTTAGATGGTATTTTAAATCATAGAGCTTTAAATGAGGATTCAATTAATGATATTTTTTATAAAGCAGATAAACTTTCAAGAAATTGTGTTGAATGTTTAGCTAAGGATAGCTGTAATTGGAAAGAAGATAAAAAGAATTTTATTATTAAATATTAAGGGAGGGATAGTAAAATGAAAATAGGAAATAGAGAATTTAAAATAGGTGAGAGAACTTTTATAATGGCAATACTTAATATAACTCCTGATTCTTTTTCAGATGGAGGAAAGTTTAATTCAGAGGAAGAGGCTTTAAAACAGGTTGAGAAGCTTATAAATGAAGGTGCGGATATTATTGATGTAGGTGGAGAGTCTACAAGACCTAATCATACTGTTATTTCAGAGGAAGAAGAAATTAAAAGGGTTGTACCTATAATAAAATTAATAAAAAGACACTATGATATTCCAATATCAATAGATACATATAAGGGAAAAGTGGCAGAGGCAGCAATAGAGGCAGGAGCAGATCTTATAAATGATGTTTGGGGATTTAAAAAAGACCCTTATATGAAAGAGGTTGCAGGAAAGTACAATGTACCCTGCTGTTTAATGCATAATAGATTTGAAAAAAAATATAATGATGATATTATAAAAGAAATGAAAAAAGATTTTGAAGAAAGTATTAATCTAGCATTAGAAGCCAATGTGAAAAAAGAAAACATAATTTTAGATCCAGGTATAGGTTTTGTAAAAAGTTATGATGAAAACCTAGAGGTTATGGACAGATTAAAAGAATTAAAGAGTCTAGGTTACCCAATACTTCTTGGTACATCAAGAAAATCAATGATAGGTCTTGCTTTAGATTTACCAGTGGAAGAAAGAGTAGAGGGAACAGTAGCTACTACTGCGGTGGGAGTTTTAAAGGGCTGTGATTTTATAAGAGTTCATGACGTAAAGGAAAATATAAGAGCTGCTAAAATGGTAGATGCTATAGTAAGAAGGAAGGATGTTTAAATGGATAAAATAGTTATAAAGGATTTCGAGGTTTTTGCAAACCATGGAGTTTTTCAAGAGGAAAAAACTTTAGGACAAAAATTTGTTTTAGATATGGAACTTTCCTTATCTACAAGAGAGGCAGCTAAAACAGGAGATTTAACAAAATCAGTTCATTACGGAGAACTTGCCCATAAGATTGAAAAATTAATGCAAGAAAAAAGCTATGATTTAATAGAGACAGTGGCAGAAAATATAGCTGAATTTATATTATTAGAATATGATATGGTAAATTCTGTAAAGGTGAGGGTTAAGAAACCTTGGGCACCAATACATAGAACTTTGGATACAGTTTATGTTGAGATAGAAAGAGGATGGCATAGTGCTTATTTATCCTTTGGTTCTAATTTAGGTGATAGAAATAAAAATATTGAAGATGCTTTAAACTACATTGATAGTTCAAAGGAAAATAAAGTTGTAAAAGTTTCATCTATAATAGAAACAGAGCCTTGGGGCTATGAGGAGCAGGATAATTTTTTAAATGGTGCCTGTGAAATAAAAACTCTATTAACTCCAAAGGAACTTATTAGATTCCTACTAGAGATAGAAGGGAAACTAAAAAGAGAGAGAGTAATAAAATGGGGTCCTAGAACCTTAGATTTAGACGTTTTATACTATGATGATTTAATATCAGAGGATGAAGAAATAATAATTCCCCATCCAAGAATGGAACTTAGAGAGTTTGTTTTAAAGCCTTTAGATGAAATAGCTAGTAATAAACTTCATCCAATTAAAAAGCTTAGAACCTTTGAAATGTTAGCAGCATTAAAATAGTTTTAAAGTATTTAGTTATGTTATAAAGGAGCGTATATGAAAAAGTTACTTAAATTCTTATTTAGCAGAATGGCTATAGTTGGAATGCTTATACTTTTACAACTCTGTGTTTTATTTTACGCAATATGGGACTTAAGTGAATCCTTTGTTTACTTATATGTACTTTTTATAGCTATAAGTATAGTTGTAGTAATATATATAGTAAGTAAAAATGATAATCCTTCCTATAAATTAGCATGGACCATTCCAGTTTTATTAGTACCTGTTTTTGGTGGGTTATTTTATTTAATTTTTGGTGGAAATAAAACCAGTAAAAAGTTTAGAAAAAAGATGGAACAGTCCTATGAGGAATTTAAACCCTTAATGAAGCAGGAAGAAAAAATAATTGAGGAAATAAAAGATAGGGATAAAAGTGTTTTAAGTCAAGTAAACTATATAAAAGATTTTGCAGGATATCCAATATATAAAAATACAACAACAAAATATCTAACACCTGGAGAGGATTTTTTTGATTGCCTATTAGAGGAATTGAAAAAAGCTAAACATTATATTTTCATGGAGTATTTTATAATAGAAGAGGGCTATATGTGGGATTCTATTTTAAAAGTACTAGAAGATAAGGTAAAAGCCGGTGTAGAGGTAAGGGTAATATATGATGATATGGGATGCCTTCAAACATTACCTTATAAATACAATGAGATTTTAGAGAAAAAAGGTATAAAATGCGAAGTGTTTAATCCTTTTGTACCACTATTATCTTTAAAAATGAATAATAGAGACCATAGAAAAATAACAGTAATAGATGGCCATACTGCCTTTACTGGAGGAATAAATTTAGCTGATGAATATATAAATAAAATAGTTAAATTTGGTCACTGGAAGGATGCCTCTTTAATGCTTAAGGGGGATGCAGTATGGAGTTTAACTGTGATGTTCTTACAGGCTTGGAACTTTGAAAAGGATGAAAAGGAGAATTATGACAGTTTTAAACCTGATTATCATACTGATGAAGAGTTTAACTGTGATGGTTTTGTTCAACCCTATGGAGATAGCCCACTAGATGGAGAAACCGTGGGAGAGAATGTTTATTTAAATATAATTAATAAATCTTTAGATTATGTCTATATAAATACACCCTATCTTATTATAGATAATGAGCTTGTAACAGCATTAACACTGGCAGCAAAGGGTGGTGTTGATGTAAGGATAGTTACACCTCATGTGGAGGATAAATGGTATGCTCATATTGTAACAAGGGCATATTATAGTCATTTAATAGAGTATGGTGTTAAAATTTATGAATATAAGCCAGGATTTATTCATTCTAAAACCTTTGTTTCAGATGATAAAATAGCAACAGTGGGAACTATAAATATGGATTATAGAAGTCTTTATCTTCACTTTGAATGTGGAGTATTCCTATATAATACAAAGTCAGTTTCAGAAATAAAAGAAGAATTTTTAGAGAATCTTGAAAAGTGTATAGAATTCACTTTAGAAGACTGTAAAAAAGTAAAATGGTCAAATAGAATTGTAAGGTCAATACTTAGAGTATTTGCACCGCTTATGTAAAAAGAACTCTTTACTATAAAAACAATATAGTAAAGAGTTCTTTTACTTATTAAGTAAAGTAGTAAAGTGATTTCTAGGAATTAATCCTTTTTTTATTCCGTTAATAACTGCTAGATAGGTAGCAGCTGTATCAAATCTTGCATCATGGTAATTACCACTTCCGCTAAATAATTTATTAGCTGTATTTGCTATCTCTTCATCAGTGATATTTAAAAATTTAATAACTTCTTCAAGTTTAGGATTTTTAAAATCACCTGAAGGTCTTAATATTTTACATACTGGTCTATAGTATTGCATTGTACAAAAAACATTTTTAGGAGCATATTCTTCCTCCATATACAATGCTGATAATTCATGCTTTAAAAATTTAACATCAAATTGAACATTATGACCTATAACGAAATCTGCTTCTAAAAAGTCATTTAAAAACTCTTCTACTAAATCATCAAAATACTGACCATTACTTAATTCATAAAGTTTTTCAAGGGAAAAACCATGAACAGCCTCCGCATTAGGATCCATATCTTCAACGGTGAAGAAGAAATTATGTCCTTCAGTAACTTGAGGCTTTGCACTAGTATCTACAGTTATGTAACTAAGTTGACAAATACTTCCTGGTTTTATACTAGTTGTTTCAGTATCAAAAAATAATAATTTCATTTAAAATCCTCCAAAAAAATCTTCTTATAGCTATATGATAATACAAAAATAATAGATAAACAACGGATATTGTAGAAAATAAAAAAGCTTATGAATAAATATTTATTTATTGTGGAATATTATTTTTAGCATTAAGAAAATAGGAGGAATCAAAATGAGCAACAAACTAAAGATGATTTGCGCAACATTAGTAATAACATTAATGCCAATGGGGTCTGTATGTATGGCAAAGACCGCTGAGAAAACTTCAGAAGAGTATAGAACTATTTGGGTAGAACCAGAGAAAAAAGATGACAAGAAAATGGAACAAAAAACAATGAGTTCTGAAGAAGAGGCAAGGGAACTATCTTTAGCAGAGATACTAGAAATGTCAAAGAATCAAGAAAGATGCAATCAAATAAAAGGAAAAGAGATTTCTGTAAAAATTATAGTTAGTAAAGTTCAAAAAACAGGAGACTGTCATCTTGTAACTGCAAAGGATGGAATGTTAAAAAAAGGTGAATTTAAAATAGCTAAGGATCACTGTAAAAAAGTAGAGAATGTAAATAAAGGTGATGAATTAGTACTTCAAGGTGTTTTAAAAGAAATAAGTGCTAAGAAAGTAGTTTTAGAAGAAACTAAAGTAGTAAAGGTCACTGAGAAATCCAAAGTAGAACAAAAAAATACTAAGGATATAAAAGAAAATCCAGATAAAAATAAAGATCAAAAAGATAAAATGAAAACTAACGAGATAAAGAAAGATAATGATACAAAAAAAGAGAATAATATAAAGAAAGATGAACAAAAAGATCCTAAAAATGATTGTGATATGAAAAAAGAAGAGAAGAAAGAACATAAAAAAGACTGCGATATGAAAAAGGAAGAAAAGAAAGAACATAAAAAAGACTGCGATATGAAAAAAGAAGAAAAGAAAGAACATAAAAAAGATTGTGATATAAAAAAAGATCAAATAAAAGAAACTAAACCAGCAACTGAAAATAAGAAAATGGAAGATAATAAAACTGAAGACAAAGAATAAAAAAAGCCGAGTATTCGGCTTTTTTATTTTATATGTAGTTTTTATCAATGGAGAATTCTCCAGAATGAATTAATTCTACCTTATCATTATAAAGAACCTCTAAAGCTCCATCAGAACTGATATCTAAAACTTTTACCATTCTTTCCTCATTATTATTAAAAAGTCTTAGGGTTTTGCCAATAAGAGGACAATTCTCTTTATAGATAGCTAAGATATCTTCAAAGCCTTCAGTGGATAATTTAGAATATAGAATTTGAAAATTATTTAAAATTGAAGCTAAAAGCAATTCAAGGGAAAAATCTAAATTGTATTTTTCTTTTAATGAAGTAAAAACATCTAAATTTGGATTTTCAGAATCATTTAGAGAGTTTACGTTTATTCCAACTCCAACAATTATATATTTAAAGCCCTTAGAATTTAATTTACTTTCAACTAAAATACCAGAAAGCTTTTTATGGTCTAGGAGAACATCATTAGGCCATTTAATTGAAGCATCAATATTTAACTCTTTTAAACTATTAAATATAGCTACAGAAGTTAAAAGTGGTAGTAAGCTACTATATTCTAAGGATAAATCCTTTTCTTTTAATAAAATAGAAAAATATAATCCTCCAGTTGGAGAATGCCAAGGTCTGTTACTTTTCCCTCTACCATTGCTTTGTCTTTTAGCTATGATTACAGTGTTATCATTTAAACTCTCATAGTTTTCTTTACAGTAGTTATTAGTAGAATCTATTTCCTCAAAAAAAACTATGGAATCCTTTAGATTGTTAAATAAAATTTTATCCTTTAGTAAATTTATGTTCATTAGAAAACTCCTTTTAGAGATTTTGTAGAATTTCGAAAAAATATCTTTTTTACTATTAAATAATTATAGCAAATTTTAAGTAAAATAATAGCTAAAAATAAATTAATTCAAAACTTTTGCATATAATAGTAATATAAGGAAAAGCTACAAGAATAAGTTTTTCTAAAGGGGTGATTTATTTGAAAAAAACCTATGTGTTAGATACTAAC
>JBOGCG010000029.1:0-64974 GCA_051656625.1 Sarcina sp.
CACCCGTCCGCCGCTAATCCACTTCCGAAGAAGCTTCATCGCTCGACTTGCATGTGTTAGGCACGCCGCCAGCGTTCATCCTGAGCCAGGATCAAACTCTCAAATAAAAGTTTAATCTCAAGCTTTCGCTTTTATTAAAATAAAAGAATTGCTGGTTTATATAAAATAAATTACTCTGTTTAATTTTCAAAGACCGTGTCTCAATCGACTTTTATATCTTACCATTTAGTAGATATTTTGTCAACAATTTATTTTTTTGTTTTGTTGACTTGTTGTCCTTGCGACGTGTTTTATCTTAACACTTTTATCTTTACCTTCGCCTTAGAATTTTATTCATATTTTTAAATTATTTTTATTTATCTTTATTTTTCTCTTTTTTTCAAAATTTATCATTATTTGATACTCCAGGTAGTGTTTTCTTTAATTTTACATCTACATTAAACTTTTTTAACTTTTTTACGATATATTTAATTGATATATTAAATAAAATAGAGGTATTTATATGAAAAAAACTATAATTTTTTTAACTTTACTTTTATCTACTTCTTTATATAGTTGTACTAAAACTGATTTACAAACTAATAATAATGAATCTTCCTCAAAAAAAGAACTTGAAATAAATTCAAAATCTAGTGATGTTAATTCAGTAAATAATTTACTAACTGATTCCAATAGCTTAACTAGTTCTCTAGTTATAAATATAGAAAACTATTATATTTTAGCTAATAAATTTTACAATAATAAACTTTATAAAATTCCAAAAGACCAACTAACTAATAACTATAATTTTAAAACAATGACTGCATCTCCTTTAATAGCTAACTCACTTGCTCCTTTAGGTGATAGTATTTTATTTTCTAACGGTAATGATGGTGGTAGTCTCTATAGTTTTAAAATTTCTGATTTTAATAATTACGATGTTCCAATAAAAAAAATAAACAATTCAAATTCCAATAATTTCATAAATACTGCTGAGGGAGTTTACTATATAAATCAAAGTGATCAAAACAAACTCTATAGAATCAATAGTGAAGATTTTTCAGATGTAGCCATTACTCAAGATTCTTGTAGTCAATATAGTCCTCATGGCTCTTGGATTTTTTATGAGAATGCTTCTGATAAGTTTAAACTTTATGCTCTTAATTTAGAAACTAAGGCTAGAATTCAATTAACTGATTTTTCTATTGAAAGTTTTGCTATATCTAATAATATTGCCTATGTTACTAATCCTTCTGATAATAATCATATTTATAAAATTGATTTAAGTACCTTTGAAACAAAAAAGCTATTTGATGTTTCTGCTACTAATTTAATTACAATAGAAGATAATTTATTGTTCCAAAATAATTCTAATTATAATGAATTAACAAAAATAAAGCTTTCTAAAGAAGTTTTATCTTTAGAAAGCTTGAATTTAGGTTCTCCTACAGAATACTTTTTAACCGATGATAAAATTTTTCTTACCTACTCTAATAAAGAAGAGAGTTATATAATAAAAAATTTAAAGGATATTAAATAAAAATAGCTTTATCAAACAGTATTATTAAAGCAATTCTAGAATTGCTTTTAATTTTTAACTGTTGATAAAGCCTTTTTTTATTTTAAATTATTAACTATTTCTTTAAATGCTTTCCCTCTTATAGCAAAGTTAGGGAACATATCAAAACTTGCACAGGCTGGTGATAAAGTAACTTTATCTCCTTCTTTAGCTATTTCTCTAGCTTTTGATACTGCTTCATCTAAACTTTGAACTATATAAGTTGGAATTTCAATTCCTTTTTCTGCTTCTACTTTTTTAAAAGCCTCTTCTATTTTTTCTTTTGTTAAACCAAATAGTATTAAAGCTTTTATATATTTATATCCCTCTTCAGCTAAAGGCTCAAAAGGTATTTTCTTATCATATCCACCAGCAAGTAATATAACTGGCTCTTCAAAAGCTCTAAGACCTGCCACTGTTCTTGTTGGACTTGATGCAATAGAATCATTATAATATTTAACTGAATCTATCTCTCTTACAAATTCACATCTATGCTCTACACCACCAAAAGTTTCTGCTACTGTTTTCATAGTTTCTATTTTTACATCTTTTTCTACTGCTAAAAATGCTGCTAAGAAATTTTCTACATTATGCATCCCTTTAATTATGATATCATCTTTAGCACAAACTTTCTTTCCATGAATATATAAAAACCCTGCTTCATAGTAAGCATCTTCACCCTTTGTTTTCTTTGAGCTAAATCTTTCTACTTTCCCATTAGCTTCTTTGTCTAAAACTTTTGTTATATCATTCTCATCATTTATTATTAAAAGACCATTTTCATCTTGATATTTAAATACATTTTTCTTAGACTCTACATACTCTTCCATATCTTTATGCATATCTAAATGATTTGGAGTTATATTAGTTACTATAGCTACCTCTACAGGAAGATTCATTGTCATCAATTGAAAACTTGATAACTCTAATACAACCTTATGATCCTCTTTAATTTCTTCTATATTTGCAAATAATGGAGTTCCTATGTTTCCTCCAACCCAAGTTTTATAACCTTCTTCTTTTAAAAGTTCTGAAATAATAGTTGTAGTTGTAGTTTTACCATCACTTCCTGTTACAGCAAAAACTTTTCCACTACAATATCTAACAAACTCTTCTATCTCTGAAGTTATATATGCTCCTTCTTTTTTTACTTTTTGAAGAGCATCACAATCTATTCTCATAGATGGAGTTTTAAAAACTACCTCAAAGTTAGTTAATCCATCTAAATAATTTTCTCCAAGTTCTAAAGTGACATTTTTCTTTTTAAAATCAACTGCCACCTCACCAAGTTCCTTCTCTGTTTTTTTATCAAAAGCAGTTACTTTAGCCTGTAATTCTACTAAGAAATTTATTAGAGGAATATTACTTACTCCAATACCTACAACCGCTACCTTTTTACCTTTTATAAATTCCTTAAACTCATTAAAATCCTTTTTCATTTTAAAATATCCTCCAAAAGCCTATCAATGTTATATCTTATTAAAATTATCTAGATAAAATCACAAATTGTTTCAAACTAAATTTAAAAAGATATTTCATTAATACATACTAACCATCTTTTTATTAATTATAACACCTTAAAAGATTTAAAAGTATTTTATTTTTCATTCCATACTGGAGGCATTGAACCCTTATGAGCATTTATTTTTTCTCTTCTAGCTATTTCTTTTTTACTTGCTTCTGATATATTCTTTCCACCTGTTAAAATATAATCATCTATCTCACTATATTTAATACCCATTTCATCTTCATCTGTTTGACCTGCCCAAAGACCTGCTGAAGGTGCTTTATCTATTATAGAATTTGGAACTCCTAAATATCTCGCTAAAGTTCTAACCTCTGTTTTAGTTAACATCCCAATAGGATTAAAGTCATGAGCACCATCTCCCCATTTAGTTGAATAACCTACAGTTCTCTCTGATAAATTTCCTGTTCCTCCAACTAAATAACCTAAACTTTGACCTAAAGTATAAAGAGTTGTCATTCTAACCCTTGGTCTAACATTACTTAAAGCTAAATCAGATAACTGAATTTCCATAGCCTTATCAGTTTTTAAAGATTCTCTTAATGAATTTTCTAAAGCATCTACAGTATTTGTTATATTAACTGTTGTATAATCTAAATTGAATTTTTCTATTAATTCTAAAGCATCATCTCTATCTTTAGTTCTATTCATACTATCTCCGTAAGGCATCATAACTAAAAGAGTTTTAACTCCTGCTTTTGAACAAAGAGCTGATACTAATGAGCAGTCAATTCCTCCACTCATTCCTACAATAACACCATTTGCATTAGCTAAAGCTACTCTTTCTTTGATGAATTCTATTATTTCTTCACTATATCTTTTTGCATTTTCCTCAGTTAGTAAAAAGTCTTTATTCATTTTTAATACCTCCATATAAATTGTTTTTATCTATATATTCTAACACTTCTTTATCCATGTAATTCTCAATCATAGATAAATTGTTTATATTTTCCCTTATAAATGTTGAACTTACAGTTTCATAAGAAGTTTTCTTAACTATTATAAATTTATTTGCATATTTTTTTAAGAACTGAAAATACTCTAATATATCCTCAACTTTTTGACCTTTTCTCTCTATTACAATAAAATAAAATTCCTCTAAAAGTTCAAAAGGTTTTTCCCAGTTTTCAAAATCAATTAAATTATCTGTACCCATTACAAAAGCAATCTCTTTGTCATTGTAAATTTTTTTCATGGCTCTTAAGCTATCAATAGTATATAATAAATTCTTTGAAGTAATTTCTAAATCACTAACTGCAACATTATCTATACCTTCTGTTTTAAGCTTTTCAATCATTATCTTAACCATATCTAATCTATAAGAAGAATTTATAAGTTCTGGTTTTTCATATTTATCCCCAACTGGTATATATATAAACTTATCCACAGCCTCTAAAGATAAAATATCCTTAGCTATATTCTTATGAGCTACAGTAGGAGGATTAAAACTACCTCCATAAACTGCTATAAATCTTTTATTCATTATTCTTATACCTTGAAATTAAATTATCTTTTGTTAACCATAAACTTTTTGATAAATCTACATAATAGGTATGTGGGTTCTCAAATCTAACAACCTCTTCCCAAAGTTTTTCTACTTCTCTTTGACTATACTCTTTTATCTCTTTTAAAGTTGGTTTTTCATAAACTAATTTTCCCTCTTCAAAAATAGGCTTTTGTAATTCTACTACATAATAATTTCTAAGAGTTTTCTTTTTCCAAGTGTGAACTGGATCAAATATTTTATAAGGTTTACTTTCATCTATAATCTCATCTGCCATAGTTAAAACATCTGCTATAGCTTTATCTGTTTCTTTATCAAATAACCTATAAACTTTTTTAAATCCTGGATTTGAAACTTTTTCTGGATTCTCTGAAAGTTTTATTCTTGGCTTAATAATTCCTTCATTCTCTACAGCTACAAGTTTATAAACCCCACCAAAAACTGGTTCAGCCTTTGAAGTTATAAGTCTTTCACCTACTCCAAAACAATCTATACTTGCTTTTTGTCTTAATAAACTACCAATTGTATATTCATCAAGAGAGTTCGAAGCTATTATTTGACAATCTGTAAGCCCCTCTGCATCTAAAAGTTTTCTAGATTTTCTTGAAAGATAAGCCATATCTCCACTATCAAGTCTTATCCCTTTTAATCTTTTTCCCATAGGTTCTAAAATTTCTTTAGCAACCTTAATAGCATTTGGAACACCACTTTCTATAACAGAGTAAGTATCCACTAATAATACACAACCATCTGGATAATTTTCTGCATAGGTTTTAAAGGCTTCAAACTCACTATCAAAAAGTTGTACCCAACTGTGAGCCATAGTTCCTGAAACAGGTATATCAAATCTTTCTCCTGCTATAGTTGTTGCAGTTCCTGAAACTCCACCAATATAAGCAGCTCTTGCTCCAAAAATAGCTCCATCATAACCCTGTGCTCTTCTTGCACCAAACTCTAATACTGATTTTCCTTCTGCTGCTCTAACTATTCTATTAGCCTTAGTAGCAATTAAACTTTGATGATTAATAGTTAAAAGAATCATAGTTTCTATAAGTTGAGCCTCTATAATAGGTGCTTTTACAGTTAAAATTGGTTCATTAGGAAATATTGGAGTACCCTCTGGAATTGCATAGATAGATCCTGAAAATTTAAAATCTCTTAAATATTTTAAAAATTCTTCACTAAATAAATTTAAAGTTCTTAAATACTGAATATCTGAGTCAGTAAAACTTAAAGCTTCTATATAATCAATAATTTGCTCTACTCCTGCCATAATAGCAAAACCACCATTTTCAGGAATTTTTCTAAAGAACATATCAAAATAAACTATCTTTTCTTTAAATCCTTCATTTAAATAAGCATTACTCATAGTTAACTCATAAAAGTCCATAAGCATACCTAAACTTCTTTCTTCTCTTACATTAAAATTCATAATTTTTCCCTCCTAGAACTCTACTAAATTAATAAAGCTTATATTATTTCTTCTACTACTTCGATACCGTTACTTGACATCTCATAAAAAGAAACTAAATTCATAAATTCTCTATTATGAAAATCTGCATCAAAAGTTTCTACTAAACTTTTAACAACAATTATTTTTTTATCTTCATTTACCTCATTAAAGTAAGTTTTTAATGATATTGCTAAGTTTTTAACACAAATATCTGTACAAACTCCAAGGATAATAAAATTTTCAATCTCATTATTTTCATTTAACCATTTTTTAAATCCTTTAGCATGAAATCCATTTATACTATTTTTATATACAACTTCTGAATTATCATAGACTAAGAACTCTTTAAGTTCATTAATAATTTCTGATTCTGAAGTTTCTTTAACACAATGCTTTGGATAAGAATTAAACTCCACTGAATTTTCATCATGGCTATCAACAAAAAATAATTTTTTATAATCTTTTAATTTATTTAATAAAGAAACCATTGGATCTATTATTTCTTCTACCATTTTATTCTGCAATGGACCTTCATTATAAAAGCCCTTAACCATATCAACTATTATTATAGCTGTATTTTCTTTAGTGATTTCTCCTTTTTCTTCTAACATCTTTATATCTAAGTTTTCTAATGAACCAAACTGATTTTTTAATTTGTCTAAAAATTTAATCATCAAATCACCTCAAAATTTTTATATATTTAGAATGCCATCTACAATTGCTTCTTTTCTCAGTCTAAATAATCTAGATGGTCTATGAGCAGCCTCTCTTTTACATTTATCTGTTTCCTCTACTAATGGATTTATCCATCTTCTAAAATTTGATTTTATAAGCTCCCTACCTAAAATTAATTCATAAACTTTTTGAAGTTCAGTTAATGTAAAAAGTTCAGGTAAAAGACTAAAAGCTATGGTACTATATTGTACTTTGTTTTGCATTCTTTCTAAGGCATAATTAATAATTTTAACATGGTCAAAGGCTATTTCCTCTTTAGTACTACTTATTTTTTCAACTTTATAATTTTCATCTACAATAAATCCTTTTATAACTTTAACTTCTCTAATCAAATATTCCATAACTATATTTTTCTCTTCATTTATAAAAAATAATTTAAATTTATTTTCTATTTTATCTGGAAATAACTTCTTAGTCTCCATTAATTTTTTCTTCACTGTAAACCAGCCTATATCTTCAGCCTTATTATCCTTTAATTCTTTTAAATTATTTTTATTTACTAAAGCCATATATGAAGCTGATATTACTCGCATTCTCGGGTCTCTATTAACATCTCCCCAGGTATATAATTGTTCAAAATAAGCATCCTCAATATTAGTTTCTTCTTTTAATTTCTTATAAACACTTTCCTCAAGACTTTTATTTATATCAATAAATCCACCAGGGATAGCTAAATATCCTTTAAAGGGATAATTTTCTCTTTTCACTAAAAGAACTTTCAATTCTTTTTCTAAATTTCTTCTCTTAGAACTATCAATTTCCTTATCATCTACTGAAAAAAGAACCATATCTACCGTTACAGAAGGTTTTTCATAGATTGTTTTATCATAACTTTGTAAAAATTCTTTTTCTTTATTATTTTTTTCTATTGAATCTAAGGCCAAGTTATCACCTCCATAGTTATTAATATTTAGATATTATCAAAAAGATAATATCTTTATGATTATTATATTCATTTAAAAGATTTTGGTCAATAACTTTTTGTAAAAATTTCACATTTATTTTTTCTAACAATAATTATAATTAATTTTAATAATTATTCAGCCTTTTCTTTGTTTATTTTTTAACAATTTTTATATAAAACGAAGCTAGTGCTTTTATACAAACACTAGCTTCATAGTTAAATCAAAATATTAGAATTCTAAGCTCTTAGCTATTATATCTTTAACTTCTTCTATTTTAACTCTTTCTTGTTCCATAGAATCTCTATGTCTTATAGTTACACATCCATCTACTTCAGTATCAAAATCAACTGTTATACAGAATGGTGTTCCTATTTCATCTTGTCTTCTATATCTCTTACCTATGCTACCAGTTTCATCAAATTCAATGTTGAAGTGTTTAGCAAGTTCTCCGTAAACTTCATCAGCTTTTTCTGAAAGCTTTTTAGAAAGTGGAAGTACTGCTGCTTTATATGGAGCTAAAGCTGGGTGTAAGTGCATTACTGTTCTTACATCTTCTTTTCCATTACTTTCTAACACTTCTTCATCATAAGCTTCAACTAAGAATGCTAAAGCAACTCTATCAGCTCCTAATGATGGTTCTATAACATATGGTAAATATTTTTCATTAGTTGTTGGGTCTAAGTAAGTTAGGTCTTGACCTGAATGTTCTGCATGTTTACCTAGATCATAGTCTGTTCTATCAGCTATTCCCCAAAGCTCTCCCCATCCAAATGGGAATAAGTATTCTATATCAGATGTAGCATTTGAATAGAAACTTAATTCTTCTTCACCATGATCTCTCATTCTGATGTTATCTTTGTTCATTCCTAAGTTTAATAAGAACTTCCAACAATTATCTTTCCAGTAGTTGAACCATTCCATATCAGTTCCTGGCTTACAGAAGAATTCAAGTTCCATTTGTTCGAACTCTCTTGTTCTGAAAGTAAAGTTACCTGGAGTTATTTCATTTCTGAAAGATTTACCTATTTGAGCTATACCAAATGGAACTTTCTTTCTTGATGTTCTTTGAACATTTTTGAAGTTTACGAAAATACCTTGAGCTGTTTCTGGTCTTAAGTATACTTCATTTTTACTATCTTCAGTAATTCCTTGATGTGTTTTAAACATTAAGTTGAACTTTCTGATTTCTGTATAGTTCATTTTTCCACACTTTGGACAAACTATATTGTTTTTAGTGATATAATCCATTAACTCTTCATTAGTCCATCCATCAGCTGTTGCAACTTCAGCACCATTTGCAGTCATATGATCTTCAACTAATTTATCTGCTCTAAATCTAGCTTTACATTCTTTACAATCCATTAATGGATCTGAGAATCCACCAACGTGACCTGAAGCAACCCAAACTTCTCTGTTCATTAAGATAGCTGAATCTAATCCAACGTTATATTTACTTTCTTGAACGAATTTTCTCCACCAAGCTTTTTTTACGTTATTTTTGAATTCAACTCCAAGTGGGCCGTAATCCCATGAGTTTGCAAGACCTCCATAAATATCTGATCCAGGGAATATAAATCCTCTGCTCTTACATAAAGAAACTATTTTTTCCATAGTCTTTTCTACTGACATAATTCATACCTCCAATTATTTATAATTAACCAAATTTGGTAGTTTAATATTTTAGAAAATAAAAAAAGCCTTCTTCTTCAAAGGGACGAAATTTTATTTCCGCGGTTCCACCCTTCTTAGCAAAAGCTCAACTTTAAAACAATACACTCAAAAGCTCCATTCTCATTAATAACATAACAACTTTCACCAACCGTTGTTTCTCTAAAATGTTTATTAAAGATACTATTCTTTCTCATCGTGTTATTCTATTTTATATAATATATACTCATTTTATCAAAACTGCTCCATATGTCAAGAGGAATTTGGATGGCTTCGCAATTAAACTAAAAAACTTTGTTTTTTTAATTATTTGAAAAAGCTTTTCTTTTTGATTAATTGGCAAGAACTTTGCCTTGCAATGATAGAGAAATGTTTCGCAATTGAATCTTTAATTTCTTTCTCAAGTTAGGTAATAAAGGTAAAAAAATAGCCGATTACTGAATATATTTGATAATTCTCGGCTATTCCTTTTAATATTTAAAAATTATTTTTGTAGTTCCTCTACGTTAATTTTTCCAATATATTCTCCACCGTGGTAGCAAAGAACTCTTTCTATATCGTAGTTTCTTAACTTTTCTAATGATTCTTTAGTTTGTTCTACATCATAGTTATAGAAATCATTAACTCTATTTAATTTTCCATCTTCAAGAGCTATTGCATCACCAGTTATTAATGTTTTTTGATCTCTAAGATAAACACATATATGACCTAAAGTATGTCCTGGCATATCAATTGTTTCTATTCCTTCAAAGAAAGGTAAAGTTTCTCCTGCTTTAAATGTTACATCTACAGGAACGAATGATGCAGCAAAACCTGTTTTTAAGAATGCTAAGAATCCTTTACTTCCTTCATCTAAGTTTTCTATATCAGCTTCTAATCTTTGTATCTTTAAAGGAGTTATTTCTCCTGATATGTATTTTGCTTCTACATCAGTTGAGTAAATTTTAAAATCATCACCTAAATATTCTTTTAAAGCTTTTGCATTTCCAACATGATCTATATCATGGTGAGTTATTACTAGAGCTTTTAAAGTTTTTATGTCTATAGCCTTTTCAATTTCAGCTCTTAAAACTTCAAATTGTCCTGGATAAGCTGAATCTATTAATATTGATGTTTTACCATCTGATATTATAACTGGATGTACAGTCATATCTCTTCCATTAGAATTTGATGAAGATTTTATTGATTTTACCATTAATTTTTCCATTAATTATTCCTCCTAGTTTTATCTTTAGTTTGTTTAAAATTCAAGTTGATTATAAGTGAAAATCATGCTATATTTATAACTTATTGCCTTTAAGGCTTAAATTTTCTATTTAATCAATCTTTTCTTACTATAATTTATTCAAATTAAATTATATCTCTTTCAATAAATATTGTAAAATTAAAAAACCTTAATTTTCCCTTTGGATATTTTAAAAGAAAAAAAGTTGTGGATAAAATTTTAGTTTTTAAACTGTGGATAACTTTTCAAAAAATTATCCACAGCTTTTATTTCTAAAAATTATCCACAATTTAATTTAAAATAATTTATCTTTACTTATCTTATTATATTTTCTCTCAAAAATAAAAATATATAAGTTGTAATATAGAATCTAAATAAAATCTAAATTCAATATTACAACTTATATATATAAATAAAAAAAACACTGACCTAAATCAGTGTAATAATCAATTGGCTCCAGAAGTGGGATTTGAACCCACGACCTTTCGATTAACAGTCGACTGCTCCACCGCTGAGCTATTCCGGAATATTGTTTACATTAATTATTATATCAACTTTTTTTCAAAATGCAACCCCTTTTTCTATTTTTTTATAAAAAAATAGGACTATATCAAAATCAAAAATACTTTGATATAGTCCCTAAATTATTAACTAAACTAAATTAGTTATTTTGAGGCTTCATAGTTGGGAATAAGATAACATCTTTAATTGATGATGAATTAGTTAAGAACATAACTAATCTATCAATTCCTATTCCAAGACCACCTGTTGGAGGCATTCCTGTTTCTAAAGCACTCATGAATTCTTCATCTATCATGTAAGCTTCATCATCACCTAAATCTCTTTGTTTAGCTTGATGTTCGAATCTTTCTCTTTGAACTACAGGATCATTTAACTCTGAGTAAGCATTACAGATTTCTCTTCCATAAATAAATCCTTCAAATCTCTCTGTAAATTCTTCATTTCCTCTTTTTTTCTTAGTTAATGGAGAATTTTCAAATGGATAATCTAATATAAATGTTGGTTGGATTAATTTTGATTCTGCATGCTCTTCAAATAAAGCTATTAGAACTTCACCTTTACTTACATGTTTTAAATCTTTAGGGAATTCTAAGTTTTGCTCTTTTGCTATTGCTTGAGCTTCTTCATTTGATTTTATTAAGTTAAAGTCTATTCCAGCATATTCTTTAACAGCATCAACCATAGTTAATCTTCTCCATGGTGCTTTGAAGTCTATTTCAGTTTCTTCGTACATAACTTTTGTTGTACCATTAACTGCTATACAAACTTCTTCAATCATATTTTCAGTGATTTCCATCATATCCTTATAATCTGAATAAGCTTCATATAATTCTATAACAGTAAACTCTGGGTTATGTCTTATTGACATTCCTTCATTTCTAAAGTTTCTTCCGATTTCATAAACTTTTTCAAATCCAGCAACTATACATCTTTTTAAGTATAATTCTGTAGCTATTCTTAAGAACATATCTATATCTAAAGTATTGTGGTGAGTTACGAATGGTCTAGCAGCAGCTCCACCAGCTATAGCTCCTAAAATTGGAGTTTCAACTTCAATAAATCCTCTATTGTCTAAGAAACTTCTTATACCTTTTATTATTTGTGCTCTTTTTAAGAAAGTAGATTTAACTTCTGGATTAGTTATTATATCTACTTCTCTTTGTCTGTATCTTAAGTCTGGATCTTTTAATCCATGCCATTTTTCTGGTAATGGTTTAAGAGATTTACAGATTAAAGTAATTTCTGTTGGTTTAATTGAAATTTCACCTTTTTGAGTTTTAAAAACTTCACCAGTTGCTGAAACCCAATCTCCAAGGTCATAAGTTTTATATTCTTTTAAAGTTTCTTCTCCAACTACATCTATTTTAATAAATAATTGTAATTTTCCTTCTCTATCATGTATATCTGAGAATATTACTTTTCCTTGACCTCTTTTTGACATGATTCTACCAGCTACAGTTACAACTTTACCTTCTAATTCCTCGAAGTTATTGATTACATCTGCTGATGAATTTGTTTTGTTAACTTTATAAACGTCAAATGGATCTTTTCCTCTAGATTGTAAGTCAGCAAGTTTCTCTCTTCTTAGAGCTTCCTGTTCGCTAAAATCTTCTTCTAAATCGTGAACGTTGTTTTCCTCATTTGCCATAGAATTCCCGTTAAAAGTTTTTATAAAACCTTTAACGGATTCACCTCCCTTTTTCTATAATTTATTTTTTAAAACTTATCTTCTTATTCCTAATATTTCAAATTTATCAACACCACCTGGTGTATTAACTTCTACAGAAGTTCCAACTCTTTTTCCCATTAAAGCTTCGCCAACTGGTGATTCATTTGAAATTTTATTATTCATTGGATCTGCTTCTGCTGAACCAACTATTAAATATTCTATTTCTTCGTCAAAAGTATAATCTTTAACTTTTACTATAGATCCTACAGAAACTATTTCAGTAGATATATCACTTTCATCTACAACTTCTGCATTTTTAAGCATATTTTCTAATTGAAGAATTCTACCTTCAGTAAAAGCTTGCTCATTTTTAGCTTCATCATACTCTGAGTTTTCACTTAAATCTCCATATCCTAAAGCTACTTTTATTTTCTCTGTTATTTCTTTTCTTTTAACAGTTTTTAAAAATTCTAATTCTTGCTCTAATTTCTTTAATCCTTCATAAGTCATTAAGTGTTTTTTTTCGCTCATACTTTTCTCCCCTTTAAATGTAATTTTATAATAACATATTTATATATTTTTATCATTTAAATTTAGCTATTATTAGAAGTAATAATAACTTTTTTTTATAAATGCCATAATTATAATGTCTACATATTAATATGTCAACAACTAGCAAATTTTATATTCTTTTTTTATTTATTATATTTTTATTAATAAATAGTCTAAAAAACAGTTATACAAATACTATGATTAATTATAAGCATTTATTCATAATAATTTATTTATCTATCTTTTAATGAATTTTTATATATATTTAATAGTTCTATAACTTTTTTTGCGTCATCCTCAGTGTTAATTATATTTTTCATTTCAGCACAATTTGGAAGACCCTTTATATACCAAGCTGTATGTTTTCTCATCTCTCTAACTGCTTTACGTTCTCCATGATATTTCACTGCAAGTTCATGGTGTCTTATGCACATATTAATTTTATCCTCTGCTGTAGGTATGTATACTTCCTCACCCTTTAGCTTTTGATCTATCTGCTTAAATATCCATGGGTTCCCCATAGCACCTCTTGCTATCATTATCCCATCACAATTAGTAAGTTCTTTCATTCTTAGAGCATCCTCTGGAGTAAAGACATCACCGTTTCCTATTACAGGAATAGAAACCGCTTCCTTCAATTGTCTTATTATATCCCAATCAGCTTCCCCATTATACATTTGTTCTTTTGTTCTACCATGTATAGTTAAAGCATCAGCTCCAGCTGCCTCTAACATTTTTCCTACCTCAACAGCATTTATACAATCATCGCTATAACCTTTTCTTATCTTAACAGTTACAGGTTTGCTTGCTACTTTTTTTATACTAGTAACTATCTCTGCTGCTAATTCTGGTGTTTTAAGAAGTGCTGATCCATCTCCATTTTTCACTATTTTATTAGCAGGACATCCCATATTAATATCAATGATGCAAATATCATCATTAGTATTAAAATATTTCTCTGTCACTTCAGCCATTATAGCGGGATCACTTCCAAACATTTGACATGCTACTGGTGCTTCTTCTTCAGCAACCACCATTAAATCTTCTGTTTTCTCATTTCCGTAGTAAAGTGCCTTTGCACTGACCATCTCTGTATAAACCATACCACAGCCCATTTCATTGCAAAGCCCTCTAAAAGCTACATCTGTAACTCCCGCCATAGGCGCTAAGAAAACATCCAAATCAGTTGTGATATTTCCTATTTTCATTTTATGACTCCTTATTTTTATCGTAAAGTATCTTAAGCCCTTCAAGGGTTAATCTTGGTTCTATTTTATCTATTGCATTAGTACCTTCATATATAAGCTTTGCAAGACCTCCAGTAGCTATTACTAGTGGTTCTCTTTCACCTAAAGATACCATTTCCTCTTTCATCTTTCTAACTATATACTCAACTTGACCAATATATCCATATATTATTCCAGCTTGCATACTAGTTACTGTATTTCTACAAATTAAGCTTTTTGGCTTTTCAAGCTCTACTCTTGGAAGCTTTGCCGCTCTCTCAAAAAGTGCTTCAGAAGCAATTTTTATACCTGGACATATGTTTCCACCTAAATAATCACCATTTTCAGTAATAGCACAGTAAGTTGTTGCTGTACCAAAATCTATTATTATAAGTGGTCTTTTGTAAATTTCATAGGCTGCCACTGAATTAACTATTCTATCTGCCCCTACTTCCTTTGGGTTATCATACTTTATATTCATACCAGTCTTAATACCAGGACCAACTATTATTGGTTCTTGCTTAAAGCATTTCCTAATCATATTTTCTATAGAATGCATTATGTTAGGAACAACTGAGGATATTATTATTCCAACCACTTCATTAGGATTTAAATTGCTTTGTTGGAATAATTGCATAACTTGTATTGCATACTCATCTGATGTTTTATTTGCATCAGTGGAAATCCTCCAACTAGCTATATAATCCTCGTTTTTATGAACGCCAAGCACAATATTAGTATTCCCGGCATCAATCAACAAAATCATCTATTTCACCCACCTTAATATAATTAAAAGCAGCTATAAAAAGCTGCTATATAATTTCAATGTCCTTTAAATATACAATAATAATTGTAACAACATATGTACATTTGTCAAGCAATTACAACAGTTCTAGTACCTATATATAGAATTTTTTTAACAAAAAAAGGTAGGGAAAAAGCCCCACCCTTCTTTAATTTATTTAATTTTCTCTTTAAAAAAGACCTATTATTTTTCCATCTTCCTCTATATCCATCTTATTAGCAGCCGGAACCTTTGGTAATCCAGGCATAGTCATAATATCTCCTGTTAAGGCAACTATAAATCCAGCCCCATTAGATACCCTTACTTCTTTAACAGTAATATCAAAGTCTTTTGGTCTTCCTAAAAGAGTTGGGTTGTCTGATAAAGAATATTGAGTTTTCGCTATACATATTGGAAGTTTATCCATTTCGAACTTTTCAATCTCCTCAATTTGCTTTAAAGCAACATTAGTATAGTTTACTGAATCAGCACCATAAATTGTTGTTGCTATTTTACTTATTTTATTTTTTATAGTTTCAGTAACTTCATAAATCGGCTTAAAGTTTGAAGGTTTTTCTTCCATAAGTTTAACAACCTTAGTTGCTAGATCCACTCCACCTTCTCCACCTTTTTCCCATACCTCTGTTTCACTAACTAAAACATCTTTTTCTTCACAGAAATTTTCTATTAAATGAACTTCTGCTTTTGTATCAGTTATAAATTTATTAATAGCGACTATTACAGGAACGCCATAGCTTTCTATATTTTCTATTTGTTTTTCTAAATTTTTAACTCCAAGTTTTAAAGCCTCTAAATTTTCCTCATTTAATTTATCCTTTGAAACTCCACCATGATGTTTTAAAGCTCTTATTGTAGCAACTAAAACTACTGCATCAGGCTTTAAATTACCATATCTACATTTTATATCTAAGAACTTCTCTGCTCCTAAATCCGCACCAAATCCAGCCTCCGTTACTGTTATATCAGCAAGTTTTAAAGCCATTTTTGTAGCCATTATTGAGTTACAACCATGAGCAATATTAGCAAATGGGCCACCATGAATTATAGCTGGAGTATTTTCTAAAGTCTGAACTAGATTAGGTTTTATAGCATCTTTCATTAACAATGCCATAGCTCCATCTATTTCTAAATCTTTTGCAAAAACAGGTTTACCATCTAAATTATATCCAATTAATATTTTTCCCATTCTTTCTTTTAAATCTGTAAGACTATCTGCCATACATAAAATAGCCATTATTTCTGAAGCAACAGTTATCATAAAACCATCTTCTCTTAAAAAGCCATTTATTTTACCACCCATTCCTACTACAACTTCTCTTAATGCTCTATCATTCATATCTAGAACTCTTTTAAAAATAATTCTTCTTGAATCTATTCTTAAAACATTTCCCTGATGAATATGATTATCTATAGCTGCCGCTAAAAGATTATTTGCAGAAGTTATTGCATGCATATCTCCTGTAAAATGTAAATTAATATCTTCCATTGGTACAACCTGTGCATATCCGCCACCTGCTGCTCCACCTTTAATTCCAAAAACAGGTCCTAAAGAAGGTTCTCTTAAAGCAATCACTGCATTTTTTCCTATTTTATTTAAAGCTTGCCCAAGTCCAACTGTAACAGTTGATTTTCCTTCACCAGCTGGAGTTGGATTTATTGCAGTTACTAAGATTAATTTACCATCTTTTTTATCTATATTATTTTTATAAACATCTAAAGCTATCTTACATTTATATTTTCCATAAAGCTCGATATCATCATCTTTTAATCCTAATTTCTCCGCAATGTTAATTATAGGCTCCATTTTAGCCTCTTGTGCTATTTGAATATCACTTTTCATTCTATTAACCCCTTCCTGTACCTCTTATATAATTTATTATACTAATAAATCTTAATTTTTAAAATAGTATGTCGAATATTTTTTCTATTTTTTTCTTTAATCTTTCGTGTTTTTTTCTTTTCAAAAGAAAAAAGGAGACTGTTAACACAGCCCCTTTTTATGATTCTACAAAAATTCCTTCGAATTCTGTACCATCTATTTTTTCTTTTTCTATTAAAACTTGAGCAACAGCATCTAGCTTACTCATATTCTCTTTAAGAAGAGTTTCACATCTATTATAAGCTTCAGTTGCTAATGCTTTAACTTCTTTATCAATTTCAGCACTAGTTTCTTCACTTATATTTCTGCCTTTGCTTATCTCTCTACCTAAGAATACTTCACCACCGTTATCTCCAAATGATATAGTTCCTATTTTCTCACTCATACCATATTCCATAACCATAGCTCTAGCTATACTACTTACTCTATCAATATCATTTTTAGCACCAGTACTTATATCACCCATAATTAACTTTTCAGCTATTCTTCCGCCAAGTAATCCAACCATATCGTCTTTAAGCTTAGCTTTTGAAGTATAACTTCTATCTTCACTAGGTAAGTTCATAGTGTATCCACCAGCCATACCTCTTGGGATAATACTTATTTCATGTACTTTATCTGCATTAGGTAATAATCTCATTACAACAGCATGCCCTGCTTCGTGATAAGCTGTAAGTTTTTTATCATGTTCACTGATAACCTTACTTTTCTTTTCTGGTCCTGCAATAACTCTTGTAATAGCCTCTTCCATATCTTCCATTTCGATTTGCTTTCTGTTATTTCTAACTGCTAAAAGAGCTGCTTCATTAGTTAAATTCTCTAAATCTGCTCCAGTAAATCCTGGCGTTCTCTTTGCAAGTACAGCTAAATCTATTTCAGGAGATAATACTTTGTTTCTTACATGCACCTTTAATACTTCTTCTCTTCCAGCAACATCTGGTGCTGCCACAAGAATTTGTCTATCAAATCTACCTGGTCTAAGTAATGCTGAGTCTAAAATATCAGGTCTATTTGTTGCTGCAATCATGATAATTCCTTCATTAACTCCAAAACCATCCATCTCTACAAGAAGTTGATTTAAAGTTTGTTCTCTCTCATCATGACCTCCACCGACACCAGCACCTCTTTGTCTACCAACAGCATCTATTTCATCAATAAATACTATACATGGTGCATTTTTCTTAGCTTGCTCAAATAAGCTTCTAACTCTTGAAGCACCAACCCCAACAAACATTTCAACGAAGTCTGAACCTGAGATTGTAAAGAAAGGAACTCCCGCTTCTCCTGCTACTGCTTTTGCTAATAATGTTTTACCTGTTCCTGGTGGCCCCACAAGTAACACACCCTTAGGGATTCTAGCCCCCATATCGATGTACCGTTTCGGCTCTTTCAAGAAATCCACTATTTCTTCAAGCTCTTCTTTTTCTTCTTTTGCTCCTGCTACATCTTTAAATGTAACTTTTTTCCTGTCTGGAGATGCCATTTTAGCTCTACTTTGGCCAAAATTCATAGCTCCTTTATTTCCACCCTGTGATTGTTGAATCAGCATAAAGAATACTGAAACACCAACTACCATAATCAATCCAGTGATTATTAATTGGAACCAATTTGAACTATTACTTGGTGGTTTAAATGTAATTACTGTACCTTCATTTTTATTTTCTTGCATTAAGCTATTGAAAGTTGTTTGAGGTACATAAGTTTCAAATTGCTTGTTATCTTTGCCTTTGATTTGCACAATACCATCTCTAATATCCATGCTTTGAATTTCATTATTTGCCCACATTTGTTTAAATGTAGTGTATGATATGGCACTTCCCGTGGTGTTTGTTGAATAGAAGAAGTAAGATCCACATATTATAACTGCAAATAATAAAATCCAAGTTACTGCACTTTTCTTCATTTAGGGCCCCCCTCTCTCGGATAATAATATAAAATTTTAACATATGATTTTTTATTTTACAATAATAATAATTTTATTATTTCTCATAAATTTCTCTTTTTAAGCTACCTATGAAAGGTAAATTTCTATACTTTTCAGCATAATCTATTCCATAACCTACTATGAACTCATCCGGTACATCAAATCCGCTATATTTTACTTTTACATCTGATGTTCTTCTAGCATCTTTATTTAATAAAGCTATTATTTGAATATCAGCAGCTTTTCTAGCCTTTAAATATTTTAATAAATAACTTAATGTTGTACCAGTATCAACGATATCCTCCACTATTAATATATGCTTTCCTTCAATATCATTATCTAAGTCTTTTAAAATTCTAACTATACCTGAACTTTCAGAAGACTTACCATAACTTGAAACAGCCATAAAATCTATTTCGCAAGGAATTGTTATACTTTTAATTAAATCTGAAGTAAACACAACTGAACCTTTAAGCACACCTACTACTAGTAAATCTTTACCTTCATAATCTCTACTTATTTCTGTGCCTAATTCTTTTACTCTATTAATAATAGCTTCCTCTGAATATAATATTTCTTTGATATCATTTTTAATATTGTTCATACTAATATTCCCTTCTTTCACAAGTTACCTTAAGTAGTCTTTTATTTTCTTTTTTAAATTTATATAAATTACTATTTCTAACTCCAATAATCCAAGCCACTTCATCATCTAATAACAATAGTGGTATAAAATTTCTTTCTTCTTTGGGAATTTTATTATTTATAAATATATCTTTTAATTTTTTTCTTCCTTCCATTCCAAAAGGAACTATTGTATCTCCATCTTTTCTAGTTCTGATGGTTATCTTTGAAACATTATCAAAACTAAAATACTTTTCGTTATTTTTTGTTGTTTTAATATTTCCATTGTTTTCTACAACTTTAAAAGTGAAAGTTCCTAAATTATTAGTTATAATTTTCTCTTTCATATTATATAATTCTTCAATATCAAAAGTAATTTCATCTTTAAATTCAGCTCTTTTAATATCTCTAACTATTTTTATTTTTCCATACTCATTAATAACTATAACCCTATTAGTTAAATTTATTTTTTTTCCTGCATTTCCATTTTGAAGATTAATAACATCATTTATATGTTTCATCTCAAAATTATTAAATGCACCTGACACTTCCATTAAAGCTTTTCTTATCAATCTGTTTAGTACCGCTTCCTTTTCATCAAAAGCTTCCCTTTTAATAATTAAGCCATCTTTGGTATTTTCAATTAAAGTATTATATTTTTCTTCAACAAATTCATTAATGAATTCTACGTCTTTACTAACACTATAAGCTAATCTATTAAATGCATCTATAACATCCTCATTAAAATTTTCTTTTAAAAAAGGAATTGCTTTTAATCTTATTTTATTTCTTGAATAAACTTCTTCTAAATTAGTTTTATCTATTCTAGGATTTAAATTATTATCCTCACAATAACTCTCTATTTCCTCTCTAGTTAAACATAAAATAGGTCTTATAAAAAGATTATCTCTTACTGGTCTTATTCCAACCAATCCTTCAATCCCAGTTCCTCTAGCTATCCTCATTATTAATGTTTCTGCTTGATCATTTGCATTATGGGCAATGGCTATTTTTTGAATATTAAATTTTTTCTTTAATTCATCAAAAAATTTATATCTTTCTTCTCTTCCTGCCATCTCTGTAGAGATTTTTTTCTCTTTTGCGACCTTATCTATTTCTATTCTTTTAACATAAAAATCTATACCTAAATTTTCACAAAATTTTCTTGCATATTCCTCATCTTTATCGGCTTCATTTCCTCTTAAACAATGATTTATATGAGCGGCTAAAATTTTTATGTTTAGTTTATTCTCTAAGCCTTTCAGTATATGTAAAAGACATATAGAATCAGGACCTCCAGACAAAGCAACTAGCACTTTATCATTCTCTTCTATCATGGAGTTCTTTTTGATATATTGTAGAACTTTTTCTTGCATAAATACCTCACTCCATCCACTAAATTCACTAACTATTATAACATAAATTGATAATTTATTGTACGGATTAAAATAAACAAAAAAAATAATTCAATATATTCCTTTTTATAATATTTTATTCCAAAACAATAAGGTTATATAAAAATATTAAAAACATTTTTACATAACCTTATTATTACTAATTTTAACTTATTTTATAAACCTTTGATACAAGTACAGTCATATCATCTTTTATTTTATTATGACCTTTAACTTTAGCTTCTAATAAAATCTCATTAGCTAATGCTTTAGCAGTTTTAGCTTTAGTATTTCTTAATAAATTAACAATCCATTTGTTATCTAAATTTCCATCAGCATGAACATCTAAAACTCCATCACTAATTGTTATTATAAATTCTCCTCCCTGTAATTCACTTTCAATAATATCTATATCTGGTTCATCTAAAACACCAAATGGCAATGTTTTTGATTCTATAATCTCAATATTATTTCCCCTCTTAATAAAACTTTCCACCGCACCTACTTTTATAAATCTCATTTCTCCTGTATATAAATCTATTTTTTGCATATCTAAAGTTGAAAATTTTTCTTCCTCAGTAAATTTTATATTCATTATTGAATTTATAGTATTTATTGCTGTTATCTCATTAAATCCTACCTCTGAAAATTTCTCCATAAGTTCAACAGTTACCTTACTCTCTGCACCAGCCCTAGCTCCCGAGCCCATTCCATCACATAAAAGAGCTATATGACTTCCTTCTATCCCCTCCATAACACTATAAGAATCTCCTGTATATTTTTCACCATCCTTTGAAAGTAAAAATACATCTGAAGTTACATGAAATTTTTCTGCCTCTGAAATATTAATTTCACAACTATTTGTTTTAGGATTTATCTTACATTGGTTAGTAATAAACATTGCTTTCCCTAAATTTTTATTTATTAAAGGAAGTAAATCTTTTCTACAATAATTAGTACTATCACAACTTTCCATTTCTAACTTTATGTTAAGTCTTCCATTCTTATCGCTATAGCAAAATAGTTCTCTAAAAGGAACATTATTTCTAAGAAATTCTTTTCTTAAAACTTTCTCTATATCTCTCTCAATAATTATTGATCTATTAAAATCTTTAATTATCTCCTCCACAGTATCAGACATATTGTTTAAATGACTAGATAAAAGTTTTCTTCCTTCTCCTAACCTTTCCTTCACAGTTTCTTGAAGAACATGATTATTTACAAGTTCACTAGTAACCTTAATTAAAGTTGCTTTCTTTAAACATTTTTTCTCTAATACATGCGGAAAAGAAATTTTTCCTTCTTCACAATTTTCAATAACTTCTAAAAAAGCACTATAGGTTTCATGCATCTCTCTTTTCCAACAAACCTTTTTAAAATCACAATCCAAACAAACTCTATCTGCTAAATTATTAATTAATGCTTCTCCTTTATTTTTATTAACAAGCTTTTCATTTTCCACTATATTATTAAGAGTTACACTCATAGTTTTTAAAACATCATTAAAACTTCCTAATCTATTACTTAATTCTTTTTTCATTTTATTAAAATAAACATCATTATTTTCACTTTGTTTTGATTCTCCATCTAGCTCTACTTGAAATTTACTTAAAAAGTTTTTTGGAATAAATAAAAATATTATAATAGCTAAAGAAAGATCATATATTACAAACTTATTTAATCCATTAGAATAAAAATTAATAAGTAAATATGTGAAAGTAAAGGATAGTCCTATTAAAAACTTACCACCTTCTTTAAATATTGTAGCTACCAAAACACTTAATCCATAAACTGCTACCATTAAAGTAAAATCTGAACTTGTTATCCCTAAAAACAATCCTATAATAAGCCCTGCCGCTACCGATACTGAACTTTTTATTATATAAACCGAAAGTACTGCTAATAAAATAGCAATAGAAGTTTTCAAGGAAATATTAAAAATAGTTATATTTCCAATACCCACAATTAATAAGGCTAACAATATCTCTATGCTAAAAATTTCTTCACTAGAAAAATAATGATTACTTTTTATTTGAGTAATAGATTCAATAGAATAATTCAACAAAAAATAACTAGGAATTATAAAAATTATTAACATCATTGCAATAACCACTGCAGATAAAAAATCTTTACCACCTACAATCATATTATAAGAAAGAATAAAAATTCCAACTATTAAAAATTTAAAACTTACTAATAACTTTTTCTTTATTTTTTCTTGAAAATAATTTATTGCTACCACTAAAAAAGCAGAAAATATATAAATCGGAATTTCCTCAATTCTTTTCATCATAGTTGTATACCCAATTACAACTCCTGTTAAAGCTATTATATATTCTTTATTTGTTCTGCTATTAAAAGATAGTAAATATGCAACTCCAAAAGGCGAAATTACTTTTAAAATAGTAAATTCCGCAGGAATTACAATTCTACTAAGCAAAATCCCAATAGCTAAAATAAAAAATAAAAGCCCATAGTTTTCTTTTGTCTTTTCATTATAAGTTATTCCTTGTTTATTTTTAATTCTTACGTAATTTTTCACATTAGCTCCATATTGCATAATTCTCCCCCTAATCCCTCTCTCTGAAAAATATTATACAATAGCAAACTGTAAATATATGTCAATAACTGTTTTTATATTCCTATTTTTTTAAGACAAAAATTTGTTTTAAATTTATCTATTTTACATTATTATTATTTTTTTATCATTTAATTTTTTTTATACAAAAATAAGACAATAAAAACTGTCTTTTATTGTCTTATAATATCAATATTTAAGCAAAAAAATATTTGCAAACAAAAAAAAGTAATCTATAAAGATTACTTTTTTGGTGCCGAAGACCGGAATCGAACCGGTACGATGTATTAGCATCGCAGGATTTTAAGTCCTGTGCGTCTGCCAGTTCCGCCACTTCGGCATATTAAGTTTAAATGGTAGCGGGAACAGGATTTGAACCTGCGACCCTTCGGGTATGAACCGAATGCTCTAGCCAACTGAGCTATCCCGCCAAATGGTTGCGGGGACAGGACTCGAACCTGTGACCTTTGGGTTATGAGCCCAACGAGCTGCCAACTGCTCCACCCCGCGATATTGTGGTGCCGAAGACCGGAATCGAACCGGTACGATGTATTAGCATCGCAGGATTTTAAGTCCTGTGCGTCTGCCAGTTCCGCCACTTCGGCATATTAAATTTAAATGGTTGCGGGGACAGGACTCGAACCTGTGACCTTTGGGTTATGAGCCCAACGAGCTGCCAACTGCTCCACCCCGCGATATTATGGTGCCGAAGACCGGAATCGAACCGGTACGATGTATTAGCATCGCAGGATTTTAAGTCCTGTGCGTCTGCCAGTTCCGCCACTTCGGCTTGTTTTAATGTCGCTCTTAACGACAAGATTTATTATACATAAGAATAACTTTAGTGTCAACACTTTTTTTTAATAAAAAACGAAGCTACTATAAGTAGCTTCATTTCTATGCTTTACAGCAAATAAAATTTATTATTCTATAATAAATTTAACCTAAAGATCTTCTATTTTTTGATCTTGGTTCTTGATTCTTTTTAACATCTTGCATTCTTTCTTCACTATCTTTTAAGAACTTTGACATTATATCTTCAAAATTATTTGCAGCCTGTGGTTTTCTTTTATTGTAATTGTTGTTGTTATTATTATTATTGTTATTATTACTCCAATCCACTTCTGCTGGTCTTACTGACTTTCTTTTTGGTGGCATAGCTTGCTTAATTGATAAGCTTATCTTTCCTCTGTCATCAACAGATAAAACTTTTACCTTTACAACGTCATTTTCTTTTAAATGCTCTCTTATGTCTTTAACAAAAGAATCAGCTACTTCTGAGATGTGTACTAAACCAGTTTCTCCTTCCACTTCAACGAAAGCTCCGAAGTTAGTTATGTTTGTTACTTTTCCTTCTAATATGTTTCCTGCCTCTAAGGTCATTTTAAAAAGATTCCTCCTTAAAAATAAATCATATATACTATTATATTTTATATTTTTTTATAATAATATCATCACAATATCTAATTAATTCCCTTCAGAATTAATTATCACTTTTTCACCTTTTTTAATCATTCCAAGTCTTTCCCTTGCCATATGTTCTATATAAGCATCAGTTTCTGATTCTTCTATATCTAATGTTAACTCAGAATTTTCATTATTTAATCTATTTAGTTCTTCTTCTATATTTTTCTTCTCATCATCAATTCTTTTTATTACCATTTGTTGTTTTACAAAGCTAAAAGCAAAAATTGACAATACAATTACTGTACCTAACCTTTTCACTAAAACATCTTTTTTCATTTACTCCCCACCCTTATTAATTAAGGTATATATATTCATTGTAAACACTCTAGGGAAGTTATTCAAGCAAATTCTCTATTTATTTTATAAATATATTTTTAAATAAATATCTCATGTTTTTAAAAACAATCCTTATGATCTTAAAAATTGCAATGGATAGGTAATTTTCTATCTTAACTATATATTTAGAAAAAAATGTTAAATAAAAAATTAATCCTAAAATTATGAATAAATATACATATAAATTCAAAAAAGCTTGATTGAATTCTAATAAAAAAACAAATACAGTCATTGAACATAAAATCCAAAATAATATATCTTCTATTATTATAACAAATTTAGGAACTTTAAAACCTCTTATTAATCTATATCCATCAAAAATTATTCCTGCTAAGGCACCCGCTAAAAAAGAAAAGAGTATTATTAAAAACTGTGTTTTTAATGGTAATAACATTTACTGCTTCTTAAATGCCCTTTTTATAAAGTTTATTTTCCTTCTCTTTTTTTTCTCTTGGGACTTATAAATCATTGATTTTACCTTACCTGATATAGCAACATCGCCATTTTTGACATCTATTTTATTTATTTTTAAAGTTGTTCCTAGTATTTGAAGCAATCCTAAATTTGTATTTAAGTTTATAACCTCATCATTGAAGTTCATTACTTCAACAACTCCTGTTATATTTAATATTTTTCTATTTTCTAATAAGATTTGACTTTTGCCTTCTTGATTATTTTCCATAGACTTTCCTCCCAAAAATTCTTAGTAAAGTATATTACAAGAATCATTGAGATATGCCTTTAAATCTTATTCTTTATCTTCTTCACCTTCTAATATTTCATACATAGCTTTTGCGTCTTCTTTTTTTACATGCTCAGCAATATTAGTGATTTTAGCTTTTAATGTTTTGTTTCCAAAAATTATTTCTATTACATCCCCTTCTTTTATAGTAGTTGATGATTTAGCAACTTTATCGTTTATACTAACTCTTCCACTTTCGCAAGCTTCTTTTGCTACAGTTCTTCTTTTTATTATTCTTGAAACTTTTAAATATTTATCTAATCTCATAATTTCTCCTTATCTTTAATTTTTCTTATTAAAAATGGGCTATACTAAGCTAAAACATTTTATTACTAAGGGTTTCTCCTAGCATGAAAATATTTTAAAACTTTAATAAAGCCCTATTTTTAATTTATAAATCAACATTTCTTAATTTAATATACAAAAAAACCCGAGCAAACTCGGGCTTTATTACAAAGTTAAAAATAAATTACTTATTTACTCTTTCTTTGAATTCTTTTCCAGCTTTGAAAACTGGTGCTTTTGAAGCAGGTATTTGGATAACTTCTTTAGTTCTTGGGTTTCTTCCTTCTCTAGCTGCTCTTTCTCTAGTTTCGAAAGTACCAAATCCAACTAATTGAACTTTATCTCCGCCTTCTAAAGCTTCTTGAACACTTTCCATGAAAGCTTTTAATGCCATTTCAGCATCTTTCTTTGTTAAATTACTTTTTTCAGCCATGCTTGCGATTAATTCTGCTTTATTCACTTTTACATCCTCCTTGAAATTTAGTAATTTACTATAAGTATTTTTATAATTTAGTAAAAACTATAATATATATTATAATATTATATATTTAGCCATTTGTATAGTACTAAAGTGCTATTTTACAGTATTTAAAGTTTTTTTTACTTTTTTTTTCGTAAAATTTTCGATTTTTCTAATTATATTTAATTTTTTATTAGCTTTTTTGCTCTACTTTTACCAAAATCCAAAGTTCATTCATCTCATCTATTGTCATATTTTTCAAATCAAGACCTAAACTTAAAGCTTTTTTTTCTATTGCAACAAATCTACGGATAAATTTTTCTGTGGATTTTTCTAAAAGTTCTTCTAAATCAAAACCAAATAATCTACCTACATTTACTACTGAAAATAGAACATCCCCTAGTTCATCTTCTATTCTTGTCATATTTTTACTTTTATATACATCTTTAAATTCTTTTATTTCAGATTCTAAAACTTCTGTAGCCTCTTCAAAATCTTTAAAATCAAAACCAACTTTAGCAGCCTTCTTTTGAACCTTTTTTGCTCTTATTAATGCCGGTAACCCCTTAGCTATTCCATTAATCTCATCCTCTAAACTTTCAAATCCTTTTTCTTCTTTTTTAATCTCTTCCCAATTCACTAAAACTTCCTCTGAGTTATTCGCTATTTCATCTCCAAAAATATGTGGATGTCTAAAAATCATTTTAGAGCAAATTCCCTCTGTAATATCATAGATATCAAATTCTTCATTTTCTCTAGCTATTAATCCATGAAAAACTACATGAAGTAATACATCACCTATTTCCTCTTCCATATCTTTAAAATTATTTTTATCTATAGCATCTAAAACTTCATAACATTCTTCAACTAATTCTCTTTTTATACTTTGATGATTTTGTTCCCTATCCCAAGGACATCCATTTGGTGCTCTTAAAGTTTCTATTATTTCTACTAAATCATCAAAACTTCTCCTATCTTTTTCTATATAAATACTAGATAAAATATTTTCTTCGTAGCAATTTATTACTTCTGATAATTTCAATAAAATCTTTTTATGATACTGATTATCCTCTAAATTAGTTAAATAAAATATTTCTTTATCTTTCCCATATATAATTTGTAAATCTGAAACTATTTTTTCCATAGTTTTTTTATTTTTTATTTCATAAATAAATAGCCCCTTGCTTCTATCTACTCTATAATCCTCAAAGGCTTCAAAGCTTTTAAATTCATCAACAATCTCTATTGATTCTTCTAATGCTGTCCTTAAAGATTCTCCTTTTATAAGTTCATATCCAATATTTTGTTTTTTTATAGCCTTTAAGAATTTCTTCCCGTTGCTATAATCCTTTAAAAAATCACCTATAGTTATGATAGTTATCTCTTTATCTTTTAAATTTAATAAATCATCTTTATTTTTTATTAAATTTAAACTGATTATTTTATCATTTTTTTCCACAAAATCTAAAAGACCATCCATTAAATATATTTCATCAACTAATTCTAATTGTTTTTCTATTATTATATTTAAACTTTTTTCATTAAAGTCTGTACCAATACCAATCAATCTAAACATGTAATTTCCTCCTTAGAATATTTATATTTTAATTATATAACTTATATTTTTTATAATATAAAAAGCTATATCAAAAGATTAAAAATATTTTACTCCCCATTTTATAATATAACAAGTAGTAATTACATCTTTAATTCGATATAGCTTTCAATAATTTATTTCTTTATTTTATTTTCAACTTTTCCTTTAAAGTATTGATAATCAAATATTCCCAAAACTAAAACTAAAATTATATAAATCACTCCACCAATTGATATGGAAATAACACAATTTAAAACTATACTCTCCATTCTTTCTAATAAGAATAAGAATAAAGTTAAAGTTCCTATCATCATTATAATTGCCGCTAATATAGGTTTCCATAGAACTTCTTTTAAATCAGTTTTATATCTTAACTTTAATTTCATAGCAACTATATTTAAAATACTTACTACAACATAAGAAGCAATAGTTGCTATAACAGCCCCTTGAACATTAAGACTTTCTATAGGCACTAATACTACTGTAAGAACTATTTTTATTATCACTGCAATAAACATATTCACTATAGGTTTAATATAAGATCCTACAGCTTGCAGTATTGATGTACTTATTTGAGTTAAAGTCATAAAAGGTATACTTAAAGATAAATACCTAAGTATATTAGCTCCCCCTTCTTTACCTGGAAAAATAGTTAACATTATAGGTTCTGCTAAAAAGAACAGTCCTAAACAACAGGGAATTGCTATTACAAAGGACATCTTCATAGCCATTGAAATCTTTTGATTTAATTCCTCTTTATTATGGATTAAATATTTCTCTGCTATTATTGGTATTATAGAAGCACAAAGAGCCACTGATAAAGTCAATGGAATATGAACAAGTGCTGCTGCTTTTCCTGTAAATTGAGAAAACAATATAGTTGCTTCCTGCGCTGTAAATCCTGCCTCTAAAAGTTTTTTAGGCACTAAAATAGCATCAATCATTCCCATTACACTAACTACCGCTGCTCCTATTGATATAGGAATTGCCATTGCTAATAACTTTTTCAAATTTGCTTTAGACTTTATTTTAACAAACTTATGTTTTACTCTTTCTTTTCTATATTTATAAAAAAGATATAAACTAGCTAAAAATGCTCCTGCTGCTGCTCCAAAAGAAGCACCTCCAGCTGCTGCATCTATTCCATAAGGTATTAATAAAAATGCCATTCCAACACCTACAGCAACTCTTCCTAGCTGTTCTATTAACTGTGAAATTGCTGATGGAGTCATATTTTGATAGCCTTGAAAAAAACCTCTAACAGGATTTATAATTGCTATAAACATTGGTGCAAGGGAAATTCCAAGCATTGAGTAATAAGCTTCCTCCGGCCAGTTAAACAATCTTATTATATCCTTACCAAAAAAAATCATAAGAAAGCTTGTACTAATTGATAATACAAACATAAGCTTCATTGCTACATTCATCACAGTAAAATTTTCTTTTTCTCTTCCTAATACATTATTTTCAGAAATTATTTTTGATAATGCTATAGGTATACCAGTTGCTATAGCAATAAAAAAACCATAAAGTGGATAAACCAATTGATAATACCCAAGACCTTCATCACCAATTAACATAATTATTGGCCATCTAAAAAATAGTCCTAAAAATTTTGCTATAATCCCTGCCACACCTAAAATTAAACTCCCTTTTATAAGGGATTGCTTATTCATATAACACCTCCAAAACTTAATAATAATTAAAACCAAACAGTTCTTAACCTAGACTAAATTATGTTCCACTTTATTATTATTTAAGTTTTGAAAGTATTATTACTTATTTTATTTATCTATACCAGTATAAAGAAAAAATTAGTTCTATTGTTCCATTTGTTTTCCTAAAAATGCTGCTGCTGTTTCTACTAATTTTTTTTCTACTTCCCCAAAGGAATCGTTTTCTTTTGATACCATTATCACAGTTCCAATAGCATCACCCTCTGATATAATAGGTGCTATAGCTTGAGCTTTATATTTATCTTCTATGTTTTCATCAGAATATAAAGGAATTATTTTTCCATGGTCTCCACCTAATAAAACCACTTTTCTACCTTCCATAACTTCTTCTAATTCATCACTTATTTTTCTTTCCATAAAATCTTTTTTAGTAGCACCACTTACAGAAATAAACATATCGTTATCACTGATTAAAACAATATGTGATGCTGCTTGATGTAAAGAATCAGCATATTCTTTTGAGAAATCTGTTAACTCTCCTATTGGTGAATATTTTTTTAATATTACTCCACCTTCTCTATCTGTAAAAATTTCTAAAGGATCTCCTTCTCTTATTCTTAAAGTTCTTCTTATTTCCTTTGGTATAACTACTCTCCCTAGGTCATCAATACGTCTAACTATTCCTGTTGCTTTCATAAGTATATTACCTCCTCAAGGTTAAACTTTTGTTTTTTTTATTTTTTATTTACACCCTTAGTATTTTTCATATTTGAAATTTTATACACATTGGTTATTTTTTTGTCTAGTTGTTTTATTTCGCCCATTGATAGAAGATTTCTCTACAAAATAAAAAGATGACTAAAAAATTTAGTCATCTTTTTTTAAAATTAATTTGTAGTAGATGCTCCCTCTGTTGTTGAAGTACCACTTTGACCAGTAGTTCCTTCTGTTCCACTTTGTGAAGAAGAATCACTGCTACTTGATGAAGTACTATCTAAGATTGGATAATCTAATCTATTTGTATAAGTCTTAACGTTAGCTTCTTTTTCCCAAGATGCTAATGTTGTTGATATTTGTTGTTGATCTTTTTGTTGTTTTACATATTGCATTGCTTTATCTTTTGCTTGATCAAAAGTTTCTTCCTGTGGAGCTTTATAATTATCAATGAAGATTATATTATAAGCTGTTGTACTACTATTACTTGAATCAACTATAGTTGAAACTTCACCATTTTGATTTAAAGCATTTAAAGCTTTCATGAAGTTTGAATTAAAATCAGTATAGTTATATGGTAAATTCTTTTCTAATAATCCACCAGTTTCTTTTGTACTGTCAATATTATTTGCACTAGCTATTTTTTGGAATATAGCAAGTTTTTGAGCTACAGTTAAGTTTTTACCGTTTATTTCACTTTCATATTGAGCTTTTAATTTTTCAGCTTCTGCTTGAGTTTTAACAACTATTTGGTAAACATTAGCAGTTGCTGGATTTGTAAATTGAGTAGCTTTATTTTCATTATAATAAGTTTGAGCTTCTGCTTCAGTTGCAGTTACATCTTTAGTAATGTAATTTGATACTGCTTGAGCCTTAACTTGTTGCTCTATCATATTATTAAATGCATCTTGAGTCATTCCTGTCATTTGAAGATATTGAGTTTCATTTAATGGAATTCCTTGTTGCTTTTCAATATTATCAAAGAAAGTTGTTTTTTGTTCTGCCATTAATTTATCCATATCTGCTTGAGTTGGAATCAATTTTAACTCTTGAACTTTTTTATCTACAATTGCTTGAAGTTCTAAGTTTTGAACTATTTCTTCTCTTGTTTTAATAATGTATTGTTTTGATTGAGCATTTTGCATTAAATTCCCTTGAATTTGTTGTGCAAGCATTTGGTAAGTAGATTCCATTTGTGGATTTTGTTCAATTTGTTCTACGGTTATTTTTTGACCATAAACTTCTCCCACTACAGTGTTTTTAACAGCAGCAGGGGTTTTTTCAATCATGCCCGAACTTATAGCTATTGCTATGACTATTGCCACAATTACAACGATAGCTATAATACCTCCAATGATCTTTTTTGAATTTTTCATTATTCTACCTCACTTTATATTTCTTAACATAATTTAAAAATAGTATAACAATTTCTTGAAAATTTTTCAATTTACTTTTTTTATTCTGTTACATCATCTAAAAGTTCTTTGAAGATTTTTAGTAAATCTTCTTTTCTTTCTTCCTTAAATTTATAGCTAAAAGATGGTTTCTCTCCTAATTTTATTAAGATATTTTCTTTGTGTTCCTTTAAAACTTTTAAGAAAATTTCTTTATTAGTTCTTTCTCTACTTTGGAATTCAAAAATTATTTCATTGCCTTTTTCTTTTATCTCTTCAATATTTATAGATTTAGCTTTACTTTTTATATAGGCTATATCCATTAAATTATAAACGCTCTTTGGAATATTTGAATATCTATCTTCAAGTTCCTCTTTAACATAATTATAATCTTCTATATTTTCAATAGCAGCAATTTTTTTATAAACTTCTATTTTTTGAATTTCATTTTCTATATAACTGCTAGGAATAAATGCATCAATTTTCAAGTCTACAACAGTCTCTACAGGTTCCATATCTATTTCACCCTTTATAAGCTTTATTGTATCTTCAAGCATTCTACAATATAAATCATAACCTACATTAGACATATGTCCATGCTGTGATGATCCCATCATATTTCCTGCACCTCTTATTTCAAGATCTCTCATAGCTATTTTAAATCCAGAACCAAGTTCTGTAAAATCTTTTAAGGCTTTAAGTCTTTTTTCAGCAACTTCTGTTAATATCTTATCCTTTTGATATACAAAATAAGCATAAGCAATCCTATTACTTCTTCCAACCCTACCTCTTAACTGATAAAGTTGTGATAATCCCATTTTATCAGAATCATGTACTATTAAAGTATTTACATTTGGCATATCTATCCCTGTTTCAATAATAGATGTACAAACAAGGACATTTGTCTCCCTATTCATAAATTCAATTAACTGTGTTTCAAGTTGTCTCTCTGTCATTTGACCATGAATTATAGTAATTTTACTTTCTGGTACTAATTCCTTAATATAACTAGCCATAGCTTCAATGGTTTCTACTCTATTATAAACAAAGAATACCTGCCCACCTCTATTAATCTCTCTTAATATAGCATCTCTTATAAGTTGATCATTTTGTTCTACTACATAAGTTTGAATAGGATATCTTTCCTCTGGTGGTGTTTCTATAACAGAAATATCTCTCACCCCAGTTAAAGACATATGAAGTGTTCTTGGTATAGGCGTAGCACTTAAAGTTAATACGTCTACATTTTTCTTTAAGTTCTTTATTTTTTCCTTTTGAGTAACTCCAAATCTTTGCTCCTCATCTACAACTAAAAGACCTAAATCTTTAAACTCAATATCTTTTGAAACTAATCTATGAGTTCCTATAAGAATATCTATATTGCCTTCTTTTAATTCCTTTAAAGTTTTTGTCTGTTCTTTTTTTGTTTTAAATCTACTAATAACATCTATCTTTATAGGGAATCCTGAAAATCTCTTTAATAAATTCTTATAATGTTGTTCTGCTAGTATGGTAGTAGGAACTAAAAAAGCCACCTGTTTTCCATCCATTACAGATTTAAAAGCTGCTCTTATAGCTACCTCAGTTTTTCCATAACCTACATCTCCACAAAGTAATCTGTCCATTACCTTTTCTGATTCCATATCTAATTTAATTTCTTCAAGGGATGTAAGTTGATCTGGTGTTTCTTCATAAGCAAATTCATCTTCAAATTGTTCTTGCCAAGGAGTATCCTTTGAGAATTTATGCCCTTTTAAAGTTGATCTAGTTGCATAAAGCTTAACTAAATCCTCAGCAATCTCATTAATAGACTTTCTAACCTTAGCCTTCGCCTTTTGCCATTCATTTCCGCCTAGCTTATTAATCTTAGGCATCTTTCCTTCTGAACCTATATATTTTTGAACTAAATCAAACTGTTCTACAGGAACATATAGTTTATCACCTTTTAAATACTCTATATCTAAATAATCTCTTTTGTTTCCACCTACATTAATTTGTTTAATTCCTTTGTATACCCCTATACCACTATTTACATGAACAACATAATCTCCAGGTTTTAGTTCTCCAAAACTTTTGATTTTAGCTGTTCCTTTTTGCTTTTTACTTCTTCTTTGTTTTTTTCTTTTACTTTCTCCAAATACTTCTTTATCAGAAATTACAGAAAGATTAAACTCATTAAATTCAAAACCTTTATCCTGATTTCCAAAGGTTACTACAACCTCTCCATCTTGTATTTCATCAATAATATCTTTATAAACACTTTCCACGTCATGTTCTCTAAGGGTTTCTACTAATCTCTCCCCCCTTGGACGTGTTCCTGCAAGTATTACTGTTTTATAACCTTTTTCTTTCTTCTCTTTAATTTCATTTATTAATAATTCTAATTTTCCTTGATAGTTATTATAAACAATCTCATTAAAATTATATTTTTCAAATGGTTTTATAAAGGTTTCTCTTTTTTCTAAGCCTTCTAAAACAACTAAGTCATTTTCCTTTAAGTCTGTATAAAGGGTATTGCTATCAAGTATAAGCTTACTTTGTGACGGTAATATGTCGCCCCTTTGTAAAAAGGACTTATAATTTTCCTGAAATTCATAAATAGCACTTTCTATCTTCCCTTTACATCTTTCAGGTTCATCTACGACAAAAAGATAATCCTTTAAATAATCAAATAAAGTATCTGGCTTTTCAAAAATAAAATTAATATAACTATCGATAGTTTCAAAACTCCAAGTTTCTCTAAGTCTTTCTATATTATTATCTATAACTTTATTTATTTTTCTTAAAACCTCTTTATCCTTTATTCCTTGATCTTCATATTTAGTTAATTCTGTCTTTAATCTATCTACCGTTTTATTGATTATTTCTTCTGTTAATATTATTTCCTTTGCTGGAAATATCTCAACAGAAGGAACCTGTTCTATACTTCTTTGTGATTCCACATTAAAGCTTCTTATAGATTCTATTTCCTCTCCAAAAAATTCAATTCTAAAAGGATTGTTAAAATGCGGAGAATAAATATCTAAAATTCCACCTCTAACCGAGAATTCTCCCTTTCCTTCTACAATCTCCATTCTTTCATAACCACACTCCACTAATGTTTTTACAATAGTTTTAAGCTCTACTTCTTCATTCACAGAAAGAGTAAAGCTATGATTTTTATAAAGTTCTATAGGAGTATATAATGATATAAATGACTCAATTGAAGTAACTATTATCTTCTTTTTATCATTTAAAATTTCTTTCATTACTTTAAGTCTTGCCCATCGTAAATCACCTGATATGGCATCTATATTGTAAAAAACAACTTCCTTAGCGGGAAGATAATAAGTATCAAGATTATAAAAACTTAAATCTTCATAAATTTTTCTTGCCTCTATATCGTTATTTGTAACAACTACCACTGATTTATCCGAACTTTTAAAAAGCCCATTTATCATGTAACTTTTTCCTGAATCACTTAACCCGTATATACCTACTGGAAATTCTTTATCTTCTAAATTTTTAACTATATTTTTAAACCCTTCATTATTAAATAATGGATTCATTAATCCATTTAATCTCATTCTTTAACACCACCAATCAAATTAGAAAACCTTAAGCTTCCACAGTTGTTCCATTAAATTTATTCATAGCTTCCTTAACTGAGTTATTTACTGCTTCTAATGTTGCATCTGCTACCACTGGCATAACCTTTAATATATGTGCCCAATCTTCCTTATTAAACTTTCCAAGAACATGAGAAACTAAATCATGTGGAGGAGCACCTACCCCAACTTTAACCCTTGGGAATTTATCTCCACCAAGATTTTTTATTATACTTTTTATGCCATTATGTCCACCTGCACTGCCCTTTTCTCTTATTCTTATCTTTCCAATTTCAAGACTTATGTCATCATATATTATTATTACTTCTTCTTCTGTAATATTATAAAAATTCATAACTTCTCTTATACTATCACCACTTAAATTCATGTATGTAGTGGGTTTTAATAAGATTACTTTATTTCCGTTAATTAGTCCACTTCCATAAAGACCTTTAAATTTTTCCCTATTTACTTCAATGTTATACTTATCTGATATATAATCAATTATTTCAAATCCAATATTATGTCTAGTTTTTTCGTATTCTTTCCCTGGATTTCCAAGTCCAACTATTAAGAACATATTTTTACCTCCAAATTTCTAAAATACAAGTAAATTATATCAACAAATATAATTTATGTGTAACTTTTCTTTTTATTTCTAAAAAAAAGTCCTTCACAAAGATGAAGGACTTACTTTTTTATTCTGTTGTGGTTGTATCTAATAATAAAGTAACATTAATTACTTTTCCATCTCTAAGGATAGTACATGGTACTGAATTCCCATTATCATTTTCATTTAAAGCTCTAAATATATCATTTATATTATCAACTTTAATTCCATTCATAGTGGTAATAATATCACTGGCTCTAATTCCTGATTCATAGGCACTTCCACCAGGTTCTACAGCCTCTACATATACTCCTTTTTGACCCTTTAAGTTCACAGCTTTTATTCCTAAGAATATTCTTGATACACTTCCATGGCTTATTAAAGAATTTATCACCTTATTTGCATAATTTATGCCTATGGCATAATTGGTTCCATTAGCGTTAGATTCTTCACTGAAAGGTTCCGTAGTCACTCCTACAACTTGACCTCTTAGGTTTACTAATACCCCACCTATATTTCCTTGATTTAAATCGGTATTAGTTACTATAACACCGGTTTTTACTATTTCTCCATTACTATTTTTCACTGTAATTACTTTATCAACAGTACTTACAATTCCATTTGATACAATACCTAGTCCTTCTTCTCCTGAGTTATTACCAACTCCAAGAACAAATTCACCTTGGTTTAAATTATCATCAATAGATATTGGAATTAAATTATTTACATTTATTTTTAAAACAGCGATATTTGTTACTAAGTCTTTACCCACTAAAGTTGCTTTAAAACTTTCTTCACTCATATTAGGGATACTTACTACTATATCATTAAAGTTTTTAATAGCTGAATAAGCAGTAACTATATAACCATCAGATTTATAAACAAATCCAGTTATATTACTTGCTTCATTTCCATCATTAACTCCATTACTAATAGTAACTAATGAAGGTTCTATGTCATCAACAGCATTAATTGATGCTTGATTCAACATATTACCTATTTTCGGCACATTATTTTCGCTTACTAAGTTCTGAGAAAGGTAGCCTTGGAACCACTTACTTTTAACAACTGCTATTGTTATTAAAAGAGATAATATAGCAATGCAACAGGCTACTACAACATACTTAATAAGTGATTTTATTTTTTTATAATTTTTTCTTTTCTTTATTACTATAGCGCCCTTTTTCCCCTCGCTATTATCTGCTGTTCCTTTATTAAGCTTCATCTCTGTCTAAGCCTCCTAAATAATACATTAATCCATTTTTGTTAAGGTAAATGCAAATTTTACACCTTTGCCATCTTCTGAGTTTTCCACCCATACCTCTTCATCATGGTTTAAAATAATATTCCTAACTATTGAAAGACCAAGCCCTGTACTTTCCTTGTTAGTTCTTGACTTATCTGCCTTATAAAATCTTTCCCAGATATGTCTTAAAGTATCATCGTTTAAAGGTACTCCATCATTGTATATTACAACAACAACTTTATTGCCTTTAGATTTAGTCATTATCTCTATATTTCCACCTTCACTACAATATTTAACAGAGTTATCTATTAAGTTTGTAGCTACTTGCATTAATTTATCTCTATCTGCTTTAACATATAAATAATCTCCCTCAAGAGTAATACTTACATGTAGTTTTTTATTTAATATCTTTGGCTCTAGATTTATTGCTGAGGTTTTCATTATCTCGTTTATATCTACTTTTGTAAAATTAAATTTCAATTTACCTGTCTGCATAGCTGAAATATCTAATAAATCAGTTATAAGTCTTGTTAATCTTTCAGTTTCTTCATAAACCTTTTGTAAATAAAAATGTTCTTTTTCCTGTGGTATGATTCCATCTAATATTCCCGCAATAAATCCTCTAATAGAGGTCATTGGAGATCTTAATTCATGGGATACATTAGAAACGAATTCTCTTCTGTTTGTTTCAACTTCCTCTATAGCCTCTGCCATATAATTGAAAGATTTAGCTAACTCACCAAGTTCATCATTAGAATTTATATTAACTCTTTCACCTACATCACCCTTTGCTATTTTTTGAGAAGCCTCATTTAAATTTTCAATTGGATTTATTATAAACTTTTTGCATACTGTATAAATAACAATACTTAATATTATTAAAGCTATTATTACAAATACCCATATTATTAAATAGATTTTATTTAATATGCTATTAATAGTACTTAAAGGAGTTTGTATGATAATTGCTCCATTTAAGTAATTTTGATAATAAATTGGTTGATAATAATAATTACTATTATTCTCATCAAAATTCATTATGTTTTCCCCACTAATAGTTCTTCCACCAACTTTAGAAATTTTAGTATATTTTAAATTATTATCAGCCGGATTTGATACAGCAATAACATCACCTTGACTATTTAACACTATAATATTAGCATCCAAGAAATTTTTACCAAAATCTAGTACTACGTTCAATTCATTTAATGCAGCATTGCTTGAGTTAGTTACATCAAAGTTTGAACTACCTTCATTTATGTAAAGATTCACAGATTGCTCTATCATCTTATTAACTTCTTGTATTTTCTGATTTCTGTAATTAGTATAATAATTGCTTACAGTTGCAGATAAAATAAAAGCAATTATGGCAAAAATGATACCCACAATTGCCATAACGCTTATTAGTAATTTTGAAACTAAACTCGTCCTAATTTTTTTACTGATTAATTTCACTATTTAACCTCGAATTTATACCCAACGCCCCAAACAGTTTCTAGTTGCCAATTTTCACCTTTGTTTAACTTTTCTCTTAATCTTTTTATATGAACATCAACAGTTCTTGAATCTCCTGGGTAATCATATCCCCAAACTTCACAAAGTAATTGTTCTCTAGTGAACACTTTGTTTTTATTACTAGCTAAGTAGTATAATAGTTCAAATTCTTTTGGAGGCATTTTTATTTCTTCTTCTCTATAAAGAACTTTATATGAATTAGTATCTATAACTAATGATGGGAATGTTAAAACATCCTCTTCAGTTTTATCCACTGAATATCTTCTCATTACAGCCTTAACTCTAGCCATTACTTCTTTTGGTTCAAATGGCTTAACTATGTAATCATCTGCCCCTATTTCTAAAGCTAAAACTTTATCAAAAACTTCCCCTTTAGCTGTAAGCATTACAACTGGAGTGTTCCCTTCTCTTCTAATCCATTTTAATACTTCTACGCCATCCATTCCTGGTAACATAACGTCTAATAACACCATATTTGGCTTATAACTTGAAAACACCTCTTGAGCTGTCTTGCCATCGTTTGCAACCTTTACATCGTAATTTGCGCTCTCTAAGTACATTTTCAGCACTTGGCAGATATTTTCATCGTCATCTACCACTAAAATTTTTCCTAATAATCCGTCCATAGTCTCACACACTCCTAATCTAATTTTTATATGAAATTCCATATATTTGTAACCATTCTGTATATTTATTTAACAAAAAAAGATATTTTTTTTATTATACCACAAATTTCATCATATTTGTTACAAAAAAAACATCTAAAAAACAAATATGCTTTTTAGATGTTTAAAACCCAAAATTTTATCTAATTTTTATTATTGTAATTCTTCAAATAATCTACTTAATGGCTCGTCATCATAGATTCTTTCTATAGCGTTAGCAAGTAATGCAGCTACTGAAATTGACTTGAATTTTTCAAGTCCATTTACTTCTGGAAGCTTAATTGTATTTAACATTACAAGCTCTTCTATAGCTGAAGAGTTTATTCTTTCAAAAGCTGGTCCTGATAAAACTCCATGCGTACAACATGCATAAACATTCTTTGCTCCTAAATCTTTTAAAGCATTAGCAGCATTTGAAATTGTACCAGCAGTATCTATCATATCATCTATTAAGATACAAACCTTACCCTTAATATCCCCTATTATATTCATTATTTCTGAAACATTTGCCTTTGGTCTTCTTTTGTCAATTATAGCTATTGGAGCATGTAATTTATCAGCAAATTTTCTAGCTCTTGTAACAGAACCTAAATCTGGTGATACAACAACTACATCATCTCTTTCCCCTAATCCTTTTTCTAAGAAATAGCTAGCTAATATAGGACATCCTAACATGTGATCAACTGGAATATCAAAATATCCTTGTATTTGTGGTGCATGTAAATCCATTGTTAAAACTCTATCTGCTCCTGCTGCTGTTAAAAGATCAGCAACTAATTTTGCAGTTATAGGATCTCTTGATTTTGCTTTTCTATCTTGTCTTGCATAACCGTAATATGGCATAACTGCTGTTATTCTACCAGCAGACGCTCTTTTGAATGCATCAATCATTATTAATAATTCCATTAAGTTATTATTAACAGGACTACATGTTGATTGTACTATAAAAACATCGCATCCCCTTACAGTCTCATTTATATCTACTGAAATTTCCCCATCACTAAAAGTCCCTACTTTTGCTTTTCCAAGTGGTAACCCTAAGTTCTCAGCAATTTCTTTTGCTAATTCTGGATGAGAGTTCCCTGTAAATATTTTAATATTTTTATATTGATTTTCCATTGTCATGAAGACCTCCTTAAAATAATTCCATTTGGCATTTGTTATATAAAAAATTTAATAATTAGCTTATTTATAAAATTAAAATTATTTTTTTCTATTAACCCAACCGTCAATATTATTTTGTCTTGCTCTTGCTATTGCAAGGCTTCCCTCTGGAACCTTCTTTGTTATGGTAGATCCTGCTGCGATATAAGTATTGTCCTCTACCTCAACTGGTGACACTAAATTAGTGTTGCATCCTATGAATGAATTATTTCCTATAACAGTTTTATGCTTAGCTTTGCCATCATAATTAACCACTACAGTTCCACATCCAAAGTTACATTTTTCACCAACTTCTGCATCCCCTATATAAGTTAAATGTGATACTTTCGTATTATTTCCAATAGTTGATTTCTTTATTTCTACAAAATCACCTATTCTTACATCATTACCTATGTTAGACTTTGGTCTTACATAAGCAAAAGGTCCAACTGTTGTGTTGTTACCAATTTTACTATCTAATATTACAGAAGATTGTATTTCTACAGAATCAGCAATTTCACTGTTTGAAATTCTTGAATTAGGATAAAGAACACAGTCCTCACCTATTACAGTTTTTCCTTCAATTACGTTGTTAGGATAGATTATAGTATCTCTTCCTATTTCTGCTTCCATTGAAATATAAGTACTACTTGGATCAATGATAGTAACTCCATTATCTAAATGTTTTTTATTAATTCTTTTTCTTAAAAGCTCTTCAACAATAGCAAGTTCTGCTCTTGAGTTTACTCCTATTGTTTCTTCAAAGTCAGTAATCATTGCACCAACTTTTTTGTTTTCTGATTTTAAAATACCTATAACGTCAGTTAAATAGTATTCTCCCTGTGCATTGTCATTTGATAGTTTTTCTAAGCTTTCTAAAAGGCTCTCAATATCAAAGCAGTACATTCCTGCATTGATTTCATTAACCTTTAATTCCTCTGCTGAGCAATCTTTATGTTCAACTATCTTTTCTACTTCATCATTACTTCTTATAATTCTTCCATACCCTGTTGGGTTTTCAATTACAGAAGTTAATAATGTAGCAAAGTTATTTTCATTAATATGTGTATCTATTAACTTGATAACAGTCTCTTCTTTTATTAAAGGTGCATCTCCAGTGAATATTGCTACCACTCCTGATTTTCCCTTTAAAAATTCCTTTGCACATTTTACAGCATGACCTGTACCTAATTGTTCTTCCTGTAATGAATAAGAAACATTTCTTGATGCAGTTCTTTCTTTAACAAGTTCTGCCCCTCTTCCTATTATTACATTAACATCTTCAACATCAGCTTTTCTCATAGTATCCACTACATGGTTTACCATTTCTTTTCCACAAGCTTTGTGAAGCACTTTAGGAAGCTTAGATTTTATTCTAGTACCTTGTCCTGCTGCTAATATTATAGCACATTTTTTCATAAATTCACCTCATTATGCTAAAAATTTATTAAATAGACTACTCTAATTGCTTTGAATTCTCTATTTTACTTATTTTCGTACAATTACAATTATATTTTAAATATATTTTTATTTCAATATTAAAGGAAAGAATAGATTTAAACTTAACAATTAAGATATTTGCTAAAATTAACAAAAAAAAATAAAAGGAAGAAATCTTCCTTTTATTTTTTAACCCTTTTATACTTCTTCAGTATTTTTTACTTTTTCGTATTCACTCAAGATAGCTGCTTGAATTTTTTCTCTTGTTTCAGTGTTTATTGGATGAGCTATGTCTTTGAATTCACCATCTGGTGTCTTTCTACTTGGCATAGCTATAAATAAACCACTTTGTCCCTCAATAACCTTGATATCATGTACAACAAACTCGTTATCAAAAGTTACTGATACTATAGCTTTCATTTTTCCTTCAGACGCTATCTTTCTGATTCTTACATCTGTTATTTGCATTTGACCACACCTCCAGTTGCTTTATCAATTATTATATTTCTATATTTAATTGAAAAATCCTCTTTTTTTATTAAAGTTTTTTATATTTTTTTATTAATTCTTTATTTTTCTAGAAGATTTTTTGACGGAACCACTTTTACACCTGTTCCTTCACCTAATTCTTCTATATCTACTACTGAAATATAATCTTTAATAACTTTTTTACTTGAACTTTTATTATCTACCAATACCCCAATACCCACTAGTTCTGAATCAAACTCTTTTAATAAGTCTACTATTCCCTTAGCAGTTCCGCCACCTCTCATAAAATCATCTATAAATACACACTTGCTTCCTGTTTTTAAAGATTTCTTTGAGAGGCACATCTGTTGAATTCTTCCGGAAGTTCCTGAAAGATAGTTTATTGAAATAGTTGATCCTTCTGTAACTTTACTATCTCTTCTTGCCACTACCATATGAACCCCTAAATTCTTTGCCACTTCATAAGCTAAAGGAATCCCCTTTGTTTCTACTGTAATAATATAATCAATTTCTCTATTTCTAAAAAATGATGATAATAAAACTCCAGCTTTCCCTATTATTGTTGGATCAAACATTAAATCGGTAACATAAATAAATTTCCCTGCTACAACCCTTTCATTTTGTCCCATTAAAGTACAAAGCTCATTAACAAACTCTGTTGATTCTTTTTCTCCCATATTAGGTACAAACTTTATTCCACCAGCAGCTCCTGAAATGGTTTCTATTGTCCCCATTGACATTTTTTCTAAACTTTCTCTAACTATAACTATATCTTCACTTATTGTTGATTTTGCTGCATTTAATAATTCCGAAAATTTATTTAACCCTATTATTTTATTTGGATTTTCTTTTAATACTTTTGTTATTATGGATACTCTACTATTTCTACTTAGTTTTTCCATATCAATCTCCTTCAATCTATACGAATTATTCTTCTTTTATTTCCTTTAATATTCATATTTTATTCAATCTCACTAGTAATATCAATAAAATCTTATAAAATTTTATTATTTTTTGGAAGTTTTAATATTTATATACATATATTAGCAATAAAAACTGCTTTTTTTATTTTTTTTCTTTATAATTCTTGCCAAAAAAGTATACAATTATAACTGAAGTCTCTGAAAAAGGAAATTTATTCTAGGTACTTAGTTTAACATTTATATTTCTCTTTTTAAATAAATTTATCTTCTTTTTATACTTAGAGATTAGTTCTTTTGCCCTTTCTATTTATAAAAGAGTTTATTTATTTAATTAAATTATAAAAAAATTTTCAAATAGTGTGTGATTTTATTGATTTCTGTATATAATTAAAATGTGAATAAAAAAAGGAGTTGGTACTGTTGTCTTTTAACTTAGAAAAAGATATAAACAAAAAAATACATTTTATTGGTATAGGTGGCGTTAGTATGAGTGGCCTTGCTGCTATTTTACTTAATGCAGGATATAAAGTTTCAGGTTCTGATTCAAAGGAATCAGAATTAACTGATAGATTAAAAAATAAAGGTGCTGAAATATACATAGGTCATAAGGCAGAAAACTTAAAAGATGTTTCTGTTGTTGTATATACTGCTGCTATCCCTAGCGATAACCCTGAAATTTTAAAAGCTAAAGAATTAAATCTAGAATTAATGGACAGAGCAGCTTTTCTTGGCTACTTAATGAAGTCTCACCACTTAAATGTTGCTGTAGCTGGTACTCATGGTAAAACAACTACAACTTCTATGGTAAGTCATATTGCTCTTGAAGGTAATCTTGACCCAACAATTTTAGTTGGTGGAGATTTAGATATAATAAATGGTAACTATAAAGTTGGTAACAGTGATTACTTCATCACTGAAGCCTGTGAATACAAGCAAAGCTTTTTAAGATTTTACCCTTATGTTGGTATAATTTTAAATATAGATGCTGACCATTTAGATTTCTATAGAGATATAAACCATATTGAAGAAACATTCTTAGAATTCTCTAAGCTTATTCCTGAAGATGGTTTCTTAATAGGAAATGCTGATGATGAAAGAGTTAGAAAAATAATGGCTCAAAATAAAGCTAATATCATTTCTTACGGAATTGATAATGGTGATTTAAGAGCTGAAAATATAACTTACAACTCAAGAGGTTGTGCTAGTTGTAATGTAAGCTACAAAGGAGAAAATATATTAAGTTTAAATCTTAATGTTCCTGGACTTCATAATCTTTCAAATGCTTTAGCAGCTGTTGCTGTAGGACTTGCATTTAAAGTTGATAATTCAAGCATAGTTAGAGGTTTAGAAAGCTTTGGTGGAGCTCACAAAAGATTTGAATACAAAGGTGAAAAAGATTCTGTAGTTGTTGTAGATGACTATGCTCACCACCCTGTTGAAATAAAAGCTACTTTAAGTACAGCTAAAAAAATGGATACAAAAAGAACTATCGCTATTTTCCAACCACATACTTATACAAGAACAAAAACATTATTTGATGAATTTGCTACTTGTTTTGGAGATGCAGATAAACTAGTTCTTATGGATATCTATGCTGCAAGAGAAAAAGATACTGGTCTTGTAAATTCTGTTGAACTTGGAGATGCTATAAGAAAAACAGGAGTTGACTGCGTTAATGTACATTCTCACGAAGAAGCTTTAGAAGTTGTAAAATCAATTTTAGAGCCAGGAGATTTATTAATGACAGTTGGTGCTGGTGATGTTGTTAAAGTAGGAGAAAGTTTTCTTAAGTAAAATACTATAAAAAAAAGCATAACTACTATCCCTAAATGTTTTTATATATGAGGATAGTAGTTATTTCTTTAACTTTATTTTTCATGCCAATTAAATTTAAAAGACATGTTAAAGTTTTAAAAAAATCAATGAAAAATTGCTAAATTTAAGTTAGCTTTTTCATCAATTAAATTAAAACTTTTAATTTGTCTTTTTTTCATTAATAATTTGTCAATAAAAATAATAAAAATTTAATTTTTCCTTTTAATTTCCTTCACTTTATCATTTTTCTATATCTTTACAATCAATTTATCAATTTAATAGTAAATATTTTAACAGATTATTATAAGCTTCTTTTTTTAACTATCATATTGTTTTTTCTTATTTTTTTAATATTTTTCATTTTGTGATATATTATTTAAGTACCTTATGTAAACCTTTTATATAAGTTGTAATTTTCAATTAAAATTAAGTTTTCCGAAGAAATAGTTAAAATTAATAGTTTAGTCATTTAAATATGACATTTTATTCATTCTTTCCATTTAATTAGAAACAATATTATATTATAATTAAAAAAAGAGAAGAAAAAAAGCTTTTATTGCTTTCTTAGAATTTTATAGAATTTCTATCTTTTTAAAAATGAACTATTGAAATGTCTATTTTCAATCTTCATAGATATTATAATATTATAATTCAAATTAAAATCTTAATTTGAAAAAACATTTATATCTAATATTAAAATTTTGAGGTGATTTCATGATAAATAGAGTTACTTGGATAGTTTTAGATTCTGTTGGTGTAGGTTTCTTACCTGATGCTGACAAATACGGTGATATTGGTTCTAATACCTTTAATCACGTTTGGGAATTTAATAAAGGATTAAAAATACCAAATTTAGAAAAACTAGGTATTGGTTATATAGAAAATGTTGTTGGACCTGAAAAGGTTGCAAACCCTATAGGTGTATTCGGAAGATTACAAGAAGTTTCAAATGGAAAAGATACAGTTACTGGACATTGGGAAATGGTTGGAGTTAATACTGAAATTGCTTTCCCTACTTATCCTGATGGTTTTCCTGCTGAAGTAATAGATGAATTTGAAAAGAAAACAGGAAGAAAAGTTATTGGAAATAAAGTAGCTTCTGGAACTGCTATCTTAGATGAACTTGGAAAAGAACATATGGAAACAGGTGCTCTTATAGTTTATACATCAGCGGATAGTGTATTCCAAATCGCTGCACATGAAGAAATAGTTCCTTTAGAAGATTTATATAAATACTGTGAAATAGCTAGAGAAATGCTTGGAAACTTAGCTCGTGTTATTGCTAGACCTTTCCTTGGAACTCCTGGTGATTTTACAAGAACTTCTAATAGAAGAGACTATGCTCTACTTCCACCACATGAAACTGTTTTAGATATGATAAAAAACAATGGGTTATCTGTAATGGCTGTAGGTAAAATAGAAGATTTATTTACTGGTCAAGGAATTACAGATGCTGTTCATACAAAAAGCAATATGGATAGTGTAGATAAGACTATTGAATATTTAAAAACTGATAAAAAAGGTTTAATATTTACTAACTTAGTTGATTTCGATATGAAATGGGGACATAGAAATCTTCCTGATGCTTATGGAAAAGGCATTGAGGACTTTGATGCAAGACTTCCAGAAATATTTGATGCTATGACTGATGGCGATGTATTATTTATAACAGCTGACCATGGATGTGATCCAACTTATCCTGGTACAGACCATACTAGAGAATATGTACCATTCTTAGCTTACGGAAAAGGCTTAAAAGAAAATATTAATCTTGGAACTATAGATGGATTCTTTGCAATGGGTCAAACAACCTGTGAATTATTAAATGTTCCTACTATTACAAATGGCGAAAGCTTTGCTAAAAAAATAGTTAAATAACCAAACAAAATCTTATGAGGTGATTGAAATGGATTTATCAACAAAAATAAAAAATGCAGCAGATTATATACTAGAAAGATCAAAATACAAACCAGAACTTGGACTAATACTTGGTTCAGGACTTGGTGCTATAGCTGATACTATAGAGGATGCTGAATATTATAACTATAATGAATTACCAGGATTCCCTGTATCAACTGTTGAAGGACATGCAGGAAGATTAGTTATTGGTAAATTAAACGGCAGAACTGTTGTTGCTATGCAAGGTAGATTCCACTACTATGAAGGTTACAACATGCAAGAAGTAACTTTACCAGTTAGAGTTATGAAACTTATTGGTGTTGAAAAAATAATAGTTACTAATGCAGCCGGAGCTGTTAATGCTTCATATACTCCAGGAGATTTAATGTTAATTACTGACCATATAAACTTCTCAGGAGCTAATCCATTAGTAGGTAAAAACTTACCTGAGTTTGGAACTAGATTCCCAGATATGTCAGATGCCTATGATAAAGTTTTAAGAGAAAAAGTTAAGGAAATTGCTAAGAGTTTAAACATTTCTCTAAGAGAAGGTGTTTATGCAATGTTTAGTGGTCCTACTTATGAAACTCCAGCTGAAATCAGAATGGCAAGAGTTATGGGTGCTGATGCTGTAGGTATGTCTACTGTACCAGAGGTTATAATTGCTAAACATAGTGGATTACAAGTTGTGGGTATTTCTTGTATGACTAATATGGCTGCTGGAATACTTGATCAACCATTAAATCATGAAGAAGTTATGGAAACTTCAGAAAAGGTTAGAAAAAGCTTTATAGCTTTAATGTCAAAAATAATAGAACAAATTTAAGATATTTACAATAGGTTTATTAAAACCTTAATTTAAATATAAAAGCTACGATTTAAATTGCTAAATTCTACTCTCAACTTAATAGAATGACAACTTGTTATATTCCTTTTGGGGGAGAGGAATTTAGCAATTTATTAAAAGGAAAAAAAATAGATGTCCTCCTAGAGGGCATCTATTTTTTTATATACATTAAGACATCAGTGAAAGGGGACTTATGATGAGCAGATTTGTAGGGATTTTAGGAATTATTACTATTTTAGGTGTTGCTTATTTATTCTCAGAAAACAGAAAGAAAATAAATTGGAGACTAGTTGTTACCGGATTATGCTTACAAGTATTCTTTGCCTTTATAGTTTTAAAAACTCATATTGGGCAAATTGTATTCTCTAAATTCAATGATATTATAAGTAGTTTACTTGGCTTTACAGCTGAAGGTACAAACTTCCTATTCGGGATACTTAATAACGGTGCTGGACCATTACCAGCAGGTTCTGTATTTGCATTCAATGTATTACCTACAATGATATTCTTTGCTTCTATAATGAGTATTTTATATCATCTTGGCGTAATGCAAACAGTTATTGGTTTTGTATCAAAAGGACTTTGTAAATTACTTAAAACAAGTGGTGCTGAAACAGTTAGTGCTGTAGGAAACATATTCCTTGGACAAACTGAATCACCTTTATTAATTAAACCTTATATCAAAAAAATGACTAGATCCGAACTTTGTGCAATTATGGTTGGTGGTATGGCTACCGTTGCTGGTGGAGTTATGGCTGGATATGTTTCTATGGGGATTAATGCTGGAGACTTAATGGCTGCATCTATAATGGCTGCACCTGCTGGGTTGCTTTTAGCAAAAATGTTAGTTCCTGAAACAGCTGTTCCTGAAACTGCTGGTGGTGCTACTTTAAAATTAGAAAAAACAAGTTCAAGTGTAATTGAAGCTGCTGCTAATGGAGCTTCTGAAGGATTAGGATTAGCTCTTAACGTTGGTGCTATGTTACTTGCATTCATTGCTTTAATAGCTTTAATCAATGCTATCCTTGGATTCTTTGGTGGATTAGTTCATATGGACTACCTAAGCTTAAACTGGATACTTGGAAAATTATTTGCTCCTGTAGCATGGCTTATTGGTATTCCAACACAGGATATTGGAGCTGCTGGTAGTCTTATAGGACAAAAAATCGCTATAAATGAATTTGTAGCTTACTCTGAGTTATCAAAGCAAATGGCTTTAGGAGTATTACAACCTAAAACAATATTAATCTTAAGCTACGCTCTTTGTGGATTTGCAAACTTCAGTTCAATAGCTATTCAAATAGCTGGAATTGGTGGACTTGCTCCAGAAAGAAAGCCTGAAATAGCTAAATTAGGTTTCAAAGCACTTCTTGGTGGTGTTATGGCAACTTTATTAACAGCTGCTATTGCAGGTATTCTATTCTCTGCTTAATAAGTAGAAAAAAAGATGGAAATCTAAGATTTCTATCTTTTTTATTTATCTATTTTTTATTTTTACCTTTTAAAATTCTTTTTCTCTGTGGATAAAATTTCATTTTTCCATCTGTGGATAACTTTTAAATTTATTCCACTTCACATAAAGACAACTATAGTAATATACATTGAAAATAGTTATATTGTCAAATTTATAATTTATAATTTCTACTCTTCAGCAGAATATAAATTTCTACATAAAAAAATATATATTTTTTTATTTTATAATAGTTAACTCTTTATTATATTTATTTAAAATTTCTACTCCATCCTCTGTAACCATTACAAGATCTTCTATTCTAACACCAATATCATCCTTTAAATAAATTCCCGGTTCAATTGAAAAAATCATTCCTGGTTTTAATAAATCATCATTTACAGAACTTACATTACCAAAATCATGAACTTCTATTCCAATACAATGACCTGTTCTATGAGTAAAGTACTCTCCATAGCCTTTTTCAGTGATATAATCTCTAGCCGCCTTATCAACATCAGAGAACTTCACTCCAGCCTTAACAGTATTTATCGCTCTTTTATTAGCTTCTAAAACTATTTCATAAATTTCTCTATGTTTATCTGAAACTTTTTTATAAAAGAAAGTTCTAGTCATATCTGAACAATAGCCATTTTTTCTACAGCCAGTATCAACTACCACACAATCTCCTTCCTTAATTTTCCTATACCCCGGGGTGCAATGTGGGTCTGCTGCATTTCCGCCATAGGCAACTATTGGCGGGAATGAACATCCTTCTGTACCTTCATTTTCATATTTCTCTGCTAATATAGCTGCTATTTCTTTCTCTGTTTTCTCAGTGCCTAATACTTCTTTTATTTCTGACATAACTTTATCATTTATTTTTGAAGCCTCTCTCATTAGCTCCTTTTCTGTGTCATCTTTAACCATTCTTAATTTATCAATCATTGGTGAAGCATTAAAATAAGATTTAGCTGCATTCTTATCCATTAATCCTATTAAGAAATGAGCCCTCCAATCTTTATCTACTCCAAGGGGCTTAGATGAATCTATAACTTCAATTAAAACATCTATAGGATTTTCTATATCGTCATACCATATATAATCCAAATTTTTTGATTGATTAACTATAAAAAGTTTATTGATTATAAATTTATGTTTTCCATTTCTATTTAAATATAAAGCTACCATTCTTTCACCAGGATGGATTACTTCGCCTGTTAAATAAAATAATGCTGAAGTTGAACTTACTAAAATCTGCTCTATTCCTTCATTTTTCATTTCTTCTAAAAGACTATTAATTCTTAAATTATTCATACTATCACTTCCTAATTTAATTATTTTATTTGCTATTTTATTTCTTATTTTTTATTAATAATTAGTTTAATTATATCACTATTAGAGTTTTCATAATTTATTACTTTTAAGAATTTATTATTTTTAAGAATTTATTAAATTTTATTTTTATTGCTTAAATTATTGTAAATAATATATTTTTTATAAAAAAAAATATATAATAATAAATATATGATAATTTAACAACAAGCTTTGGAGGATACTAATATGAAAATTGCAATAATTTCAGATATACATGCGAATTTATATGCCTTAATAAAGGTTTTAGAAGACATAGATACAGAGGATGTAAATAACATAATATGCCTTGGTGATTTAGTGGGTTACGGTCCACATCCAAATGAGGTTATAGCTTTGATTAGAAGAAAAAATATAATTTCTTTAAAAGGTAACTATGATGCAGCTGTAGTAGCTAACGAATATAATTTTATAAGAAATGATAATATCAACTCATTTTCTTTGCCTTGGACTGTAGAAGAATTAAGAAACTCAAATAAATATTTCTTGGACAACTTACCATCTAGCTTAACTTTAGATGTTTGTGGTAAGAAAGTTAAATTTGTTCATGGAAGTCCTAGAAGAATAAATGAATATTTAACTGAGGATAATCCAGAAGTTGAAACAATTCTAAGTGAACTTGAAGAAGATATCTTAGTTTGTGCTCACACTCACTTACCTTATGGAAAGCAAATTAAAAATAAAATCATTATAAATGATGGAAGTGTTGGAAAACCTAAAAACGGAACTCCCAATGCTACTTATGCTATTTTAGATATTCATAATGATGCTAATCCTAAGGTTAAATTTAAAACAGTAGAATATGAAGTAAGTAAAATAGTTAAAGATATGGAAATGAAAAAATTCCCTATTATGCTTATCTCATCTTATAAAACTGGTAGAGCTTAATAATTTAATCTACCAATTCTAATTTTATAAAAACCTATATTGCTACATCAAATTAATTAATTTTGATGTAGCATTTTTTATTTCAAAAATATTTTAACAAATTTATTTTTACTTACATATTTTATATTACTACTGTTGATTTTCTGAAAAAGATATTGTAGAATTAAAGTTAATCAAATTAATTTATATACTATGACGAGAAGAGTAAGCTTTGGAATTTTACTTTTAGCGAGTGAGTTATGGTGAAAGTCTCACAGTAAAACTTTAGCTGAAGAACATCTCTGAGTTTCTAACCGAAAAATACTTATTTAGTAGGCTTAGACGGAGTCAAACCGTTATATATTGAACAGCATAATTGTGCTGATTATTTTAAGTTGGCTATTTATATAGCAATTTGGGTGGTACCGCGGAATACTTTCGTCCCAGTGTGGATGAGGGTCTTTTTTTATTTCCAAAAAATTAGTTGCTAATCAACTGTAATAATCGGTTGAATTATATATAAGAAAAAGAAAGAGAGGATTTTTTTATGAAAGATGTAATATTAGTAAAAAGTCTTTACAGAAACACTGAAGAATTTTCTGGTAAAGAAATTAAAATTTCTGGTTGGATAAGAACTTTAAGAGCTTCTAACGCTTTTGGTTTTATAGAAGTTAACGATGGTTCTTTCTTTAAAAATGTTCAAGTAGTTTTTGATAGTGAAAAAGTATCAAACTACAAAGAAATCGCAAAATTACCTATAAGTTCATCAATATCAGTAATAGGTAAATTAGTGGAAACACCAGATTCAAAACAACCTTTTGAAATCCAAGCTGAAGAAATAATAGTTGAAGGAATGTCAAATGTTGACTACCCTCTTCAAAAGAAAAGACATACTTTTGAGTATTTAAGAACAATAGCTCATTTAAGACCTAGAAGTAATGCTTTCTCAGCTGTATTTAGAGTAAGAAGTACTGCTGCTTACGCTATCCACAAATTCTTCCAAGAAAGAGGATTTGTTTATACTCATACTCCAATATTAACTGGTTCTGATGCTGAAGGTGCTGGAGAAATGTTCAGAGTTTCAACTCTTAATCCTAAAAATCCACCATTAACAGAAAATGGAGAAATTGATTACAAACAAGATTTCTTCGGAAAAGAAACTAACCTTACAGTTTCAGGTCAATTAAACGGTGAAAGTTATGCCTTAGCATTTAGAAATATCTATACTTTTGGACCAACTTTCAGAGCTGAAAACTCAAACACAGCTAGACATGCAGCTGAATTCTGGATGATCGAACCTGAAATAGCATTTGCTGACCTTCAAGATGATATGGATTTAGCAGAAGATATGCTTAAATATGTTATTGAATATGTTATGGCTGAATGTCCAGAAGAAATGGCATTCTTTAACCAATTTATAGATAAAGGATTAGTTGAAAGACTTCAAGGAATAATTTCATCTGATTTTGGTAGAGTTAGCTATACTGAAGCAGTTGATATCTTATTAAAATCAGGTAAGAAATTTGACTACCCAGTTAAATGGGGAATAGACCTTCAAACTGAACATGAAAGATATTTAACAGAAGAAATATACAAAAAACCAGTATTCGTTACTGATTATCCAAAGGATATTAAAGCATTCTATATGAGATTAAACGAAGATGGAAAAACAGTTGCTGCTGCTGACTGTTTAGTTCCTGGAATCGGTGAAATCATTGGAGGAAGCCAAAGAGAAGAAAGACTTGATGTCTTAAAAGCAAGAATGGCTGAACTTAACCTTAGCGAAGAAGATTACTGGTGGTATTTAGAGCTTAGAAAATATGGAGAAACTAAGCATGCTGGATTTGGATTAGGATTTGAAAGACTTATCATGTACATCACAGGTATGTCAAATATCAGAGACGTAATTCCATTCCCAAGAACTACAGGACAATCTGATTTTTAATAGAATATAAAATAAAAGCTAAGCTTCTTATTGAGGCTTAGCTTCTTTTTTATATTCTATTCTATTTTTTCCAAGCCTTTTAGCTTCATATAAATATTTATCGGCCTCCTTTAAAACTTCCTCTAAATTATCTCCATTTTTAAAGGCTGCTACTCCGCCACTTATAGTTACTCTATGATTATTTTCCCAAACTAAGTCACTTATATTAATTCTTAATTTATCTAAAACCTTAAGAACTTTATCTTTATTATTATTCTCTGATAAAATTAAAAATTCTTCTCCACCATACCTAGCCACTGTAAAATCTTCATTTAAGCTTTTCCACATAACTTTTACAATTTCAATTAAAACCTTATCTCCAAATAAATGACCATAGCTATCGTTAACTATCTTATAATTATCAATATCAAACATAGCAATAATAAATTCTTTCTTTTCTTTTTTTAAATACTCTATCTTATTCATTAAATAGCTTCTATTATAAGCCCCTGTCAGCTGATCTCTATAAAGAGCCTCATTTAGCTGTTTAACTTTTTGTTTCTTTTTAATATTCTTAAATATAAAAATAGCTAATACTAAGAGAATTAAAAATAAAAGAACAAAAACTATCACAACTAGTCCTTCATTTTTATTCATCAATATCTCATCTATTACTACACTGGGATTAGAATTCTCAATACAATTTAAAATAGTTCCATTAATCTCTTCACATTTTTTTATATATTCATCATTTACTTTTATGTATGCTTTATAATAATTAGTACTAAGCTTATAATTCCCAACAGTTTCATAACACAATCCTAGCTCTTTTAATATAGCTAATTTTAACTTATAATCATTATTCTGAAGACCCTGTTCATTAGCTAAATTTAAATATTTTATAGCTTCATTATAATTTTTTTCTTTATAATAATAATCTCCATAAGAAAAATTATATTGCATCTCTACTTCATTATTTTGCACTTTATTTTTTATTATAGATTTATATTTATTTGCTTCAACTAAAGTAGCATCCCCCTCACTTAGTTGATTTGTCTTTATCTCTACTCTTGCTAAATTTATTAATGATATAAATATCTCTATTTTCTTTTTATCTTCAAAAGACTCCTTTAAAGCTACTAAATCTAAAGTTTTTGAATTTTTATAATCTTGATTTAAAAAATTATATTCTGCACTTAATAAATTATCATAAACTCCAACTTTTATATTAAATTTTGTTTCTAACTTATTAGCAGCACTAAAATACTCTTCACTTAAAGAAACATATCCAAATTCTCTACATACACTAGCTAATAAATAAAAATCATCTATCATTTCGCTTATGTACTTTTTATTTTTCGTATTTATATAAAGCTCTTTTAAGCATCCAATTTCTTCAGTTTCACTTTCTAAAATAGCTTTATAATTTTGATTTTGTAAAGCTGTAAATATAGTTTCCTGTAAAACTTCACTATTTTCACTTAAAGTAGATGAGTTATCATAATCTAATTGATTATCTGTTAAAAGTTTTTCTGATTTTATATAACCAACATCATCATAATTTAAATATAATTTTTCATTTTTATACCTTTTTAGTAGACTATTATTTCCTAAAAAACCTACTGAAGAGAAAATCGTTAAAAACACTAGAAATATTAAAACTAACTTTCTAAAGTTGCTAGACATAATCTCCTCCATTTGTATATTTATTATTCATTTATTCTACAACTTAATCTAAATCTTTTATATGTCATAGGAATATTTATAATGTGATATATCACCTTTTCTTATTATCTCATATCTATCTTCATAAAAATCAATTTCGGTTACACTAGTTTGATTTACTATAGGCTCAGACCATAACTCTTCAATTTTTTTATTCTCTAATTCAGATAAAAAACTTTTAATAGATAACCCATGGGAGACAATTAAAATATTTTTATTATCATTTTCTTTAACAATTTTCATGATTTCTTGGAACACTCTTTCCCTAACCTCAAGAAAACTTTCTCCATTTTCTTTTGGTATATATTTTTCAGGAGTATTCCAAAAATTATAGTAATCTTCACTATAAAGATTTTCTATAACTTTTTTCTCTAAACCTTCCCAAACTCCCATATTCATTTCCTTTAAATTTTCACTAACTACAATCTCAATATTATTATCACCTTTTATTAAATTTGAAGTTCTTATAGCTCTTCCGGATGGGCTTGTATATATTTTATTTATATTAAAATCATTTATTTTTTCACTTAACCACTTAGCTTGCATTTCTCCTAGTTCACTTAATGGTGAATCTGCCCACCCCTGCATTTTATCAAGTTTATTCCACTCTGTTTCACCGTGTCTTACCAAAAAAATTTTTCTCATTACTAATCCCCATTTACATCTTTTATTCTATTTTTTAATTGTACTAAATGTACTTTTAAAATACTCTTTAATTATTATAAACTATTAATATTTTTTATTAAAGCCTTAGAATAAATTCAAATTTATTTTTATTATTTAATTAACTTTATCATTCTACAACTAAATATAATTTATTTTATTAATATAGAATTTTTTTCTTTTACTAATTATCATTGTTTAATTTTCCATAAAAAAAAGAAGCCTAAGCTTCTTTCTTATATTAATTATCTTAATTTTGCTAGTTCGTATAAAACTCTAACACCTTCACCAGTACCACCTTTAGGGCAGTAATCCTCTGCTGAACCAATCCAACCTGTTCCTGCAATATCTAAATGTAACCATGGTTTACCCTCTACAAATTCACCTATGAATAAACCTGCTGTTATTGTACCAGCATATCTTCCACCTACATTTTTAAGGTCAGCTATATCTGATTTTATAAGTTTTTTATACTCTTCAAAAGCAGGTAATTTCCAAACTTTTTCACCAGTTAACTTAGATGCTTTTTCTAAATCACTATAGAATTCATCATTATTTGTAACAACACCTGTTGCAGTTGTTCCAAGTGCTACAAGAGCTGCTCCTGTTAATGTTGCTATATCAACAACCTCTGAAGCTTTTTCATTTCTTATTGCATAAGTTACAGCATCAACTAAAGTTAATCTTCCCTCTGCATCTGTATTTAAAACTTCTATATTTTTTCCTGCCATTGATCCAATAATATCTCCTGGTTTATATGAACCACCTGAAATAGCATTTTCACAAGCTGCAACTACTGCGATTACATTTTTCTTTAAGTTTAGTTTTGAAATTAAGCACATAGCTCCTATTACAGCCGCTGAACCACCCATATCTGACTTCATTGTATCCATTGAAGCACTTGGTTTTAATGAGTATCCACCTGTATCAAAAGTTAATCCTTTTCCAACTAAAGCTAATCTCTTATCTTTATTTTCAGGATCTCCCATATGTCTCATTACTATTAATTTTGGCTCATTATCTGAACCTTTAGCAACTGATAAGAATGACTCCATTCCTAACTCTTCAATTTCTTTAACAGATTTAACTTCTACTTCAAATCCATGTGATTTTCCAAGATTAACAGCTTCTTCAGCAAGCTTTGATGGAACCATTATGTTAGCTGGCTCATTTACTAAATCTCTAGCTACATTAGTTGCTTTAGCTAAATAAGTACTTTCTGAAACAACATCTTTATACTTATCTAAATCTACTCCAGCTCTATTTCCACATAAATCTATAGTTAATTCTTTATCATTTTTTTCATCAGTGCTATATTTATCAAACTTATAGCTTCCTAGTAATATACCTTCTGTAGAACCTTTTACTAATTCACTAATTTCAAATTTTTCTACTGCTGGTACTGCTACAAAAACATCTTCACTTTTTAAAGTTTTAAGAGTTTTTATTACTTTTCCAAAAGCTTTTCTTACTTTATCTGTAGTTAACTCTTCTTCTTTTCCAAGTCCTAAGAATACTACATCTTGAATATGACCATCTTTTTTTCTAGTACTATTAAAAGTGCTACCAAAAGCCCCTTTAAATTGTTCCTTCTCCTCTAATCTTTTTAAAGTTTCATTTACTTCTTCATTTGGTACATCTAATTTCCCTTCAAAGACTGGAAAAACTACTGTATCAACTTCTCTACAAGTTTTATTATTTATAGTAACTTTAGTCATTTTATCACCTCTATTAATAAGTATTTCAAATTTACAGTTAAATATTTAAAAGAAAACTAGAAATTTTATCTAGCTCAAAATATATCTAAATTAAATTTTTTTATTTCAGAGTGCTTTACTCTACTAAATACTATTTTACCACTTTTTTAAGAAAAAGTAAGTAACATTAGTTACTTTATTTCAACTAAATTAAAAAGATATTGAAAAATTTAACTTTAATTACCTTATTTTAATTGTTAAGCTCTTACTAATTCCTTTGTTTCCACTACGTTTTTAATCCACTTTCCAGATTTCAATCTCTTTATTTCAAAAAATATCTTTATAAATTCTTCTAAACAAATAAAGAAATATACCGCTGTTACAGGAACTTTAAAAATCATAACTGCCACAAAAGATATAGGAACTGAATATAACCATATAGTTCCAGCTTGAACAAGCATTGAATAGGTAGTATCTCCACCACCTCTAAAAATTCCTACAATCATAACAAGATTATAAATTCTTATAGGACTAAAAATAGCCATTATTCTAAGGACAGCTATTGTACTCTTTGCAGTTTCGGCCTCTATATTAAAAGGTAGAACTAAAGCTGGTGCTAAAATCCATAAGAATAATCCAAATAGAATCCCAATTATAGGAGAAAACAAACCTATTTTTTTAGCATAATCCTCTGCCAGTTCTTCATTTCCAGCTCCAATTTGTGTTCCTATCATTATTGAAGCTGCTACTGCTATTCCAATGAATACAACCATAAACATATTTCCTATGGTAGTTGCAATTTGCATTGATGCCACAGCATTAGTTCCAATTCTAGCATAGGCAATAGAATAAGCAGTCATACCAAGAGACCAAACTATTTCATTAGCTATTACTGACCAAGAAGTTCTAAAATATATTTTTATGAATTCTTTATCAAAATCAAAAAGTTCTTTAATGGTCGCTGCCATTTTATTTTTCTTTAAATAAACCATTGCTAAAATAAAGAACATCTCAACAAAACGAGCAATTGTTGTTGCTATTGCTGCTCCAACAACTCCCATTGGCTGAAAACCTAAATTTCCAAAAATAAATACCCAGTTTAAAAAAGCATTAACTAACACACCAATTAAACTAGCATACATAGGAATAGCTGGTTGTTCTGTACTTCTTAATAAAGATGAATAAGCCATAGTAACATTTGTAACCAAATAACTTATTGCTGCTACTCTTAAGTAAGAAACTCCAAAGGCTACAACCTCTCTATCTGTAGAAAGAATTTTCATAATAGCTTCTGGAAAAATAATAGCTCCTATAGCAAAAATCAAAGAAGTCACAAGACCAATAGTTAAATCAAGACCTAAAACTGATTTAATTTTTTGCTTTTCTTTTTTTCCCCAATATTGAGACATGAAAACACTTGCCCCAGCATTTACTCCTGAAAGACAAAGAATAAATATGAAAAAATATTGATTTGCAAGACCTACTGCTGCAATTGAACTTTCTCCTAAACTTCCAATCATAACATTGTCCACTAAGTTTAAAGAAGACATAATAAAATTCTGAATTGCTATAGGTAATGCTAAAATCCATAAAGTTTTTAAAAACTTTTTATCCCCTAAAATATTTTTCATTTTTCCCCCTAATTATTTTATTATAAAAACTTTCTATAAAAACATCCCTTAATATTTCTATAGAATTTTTATTTAACAAAAAAATAAGCAAATGGGTAATAAGTCTGCCCATCTGCTTTTCTAGTCCTTACTTATTTTAAATAGTTTCAAAATTTTTTCAATGTTTTTTAAACTTCTTTAACAGAAACTTATTCTTCTATTAATTTTTTAAACATAATTTGTCGAACCTTTTTTATTTACTTTTTTTTACTTAATATGTATCATTTAACTATAAACTGTATATACTGTTCATATACAGCTAAATACAGAGTAAAAACCTATAGGAGTTTATTAAATGAATATAATTATTTCAAATTCTTCTTCACTGCCACTTTATGAGCAAATAAAAGGACAAATTGAAGGAGCTATATTAAAAGGACAATTACTTCCTGGTGAATCCTTACCCTCAATAAGATTTTTAGCCCGTGAATTAAAAGTAAGTATAATCACCACAAAAAAAGCCTATGAAGAACTTGAAAAAGAAGGACTTATAGAAACTATTCCTGGTAAAGGTTCTTTTGTTTCAAAGAAAAACAGTCAAAGATTAAAGGAAATTGGTATTTCTAAATTCGAAGAACAATTAAGTTTATCTATTAAAACTGCTAAATCTATTGATTTATCCTTAGATGAGTGTATAGAAATTTTACAAGTTATTTATGAGGAGGTTTAAAAATGAATGCTGTAAAATTAGAAAATTTAGAAAAAACTCTTGGAAAATTTAAATTATCCATTAATAATTTAGAGGTTAAAGAAGGCTATATTACTGGATTTATTGGGAAAAATGGAGCTGGGAAAACTACAACCATAAAATTAATAATGAATATGCTTTTTTCTGATAAAGGAGAAATTAAGATTTTTAATAAAAATCTAAAAGGAAATGAAATTTCTCTTAAAGAAGATATTGGCTATATCGGCACTGAATCTGGTTTTCCTTTAGATTCTAAACTTAAAACAATAAAAAAAATTATTGAACCTTTTTATAAAACTTGGGACAACAATCTTTATGAAAATTATATAAGAAAATTTAATTTAGATGAAAATAAAAAATATAAAGATTTATCTCAAGGAATGAAAAAACAATTTGAACTTATTATAGCTTTAAGCCATAAACCTAAACTTCTAATAATGGATGAACCCACTAGTAATCTAGATCCTGTAATAAGAAATGAACTTTTAGAAATTTTAAATGAAAATATGGATGATGGTAATTTATCAATATTTTATTCAACCCATATTACAAGTGATTTAGAAAAATCTGCGGATTATATATATTTTATTGATAACGGAAAAATACTTTTAACTGGTGAAAAAGATGAGATTTTAGAAAATCATAAAATAATTAAAGGACCTTTAAATCTCTTAAATGAAGAAAGTAAAAAACTTTTTATATCTTTTACTGAAAGCAAATTTAATTTTGAAGGATTATCTAAAGATTATAAAAAAGCTTATAACTATTTTGGCAATGAAGTTAATTATGAAAAATGCTCTTTAGATAATATCATGCTTTATTATACAAGGGGGAGTAAATAATGAATACTATTTTTAAATTAATGAAAAAGGATTTTTTAAGCTTTAATCTATTTCAAATTCGCTATATTTTCATAATCATAATTTCCATTGGCTATAGTATATTTTTGCCTAGTTTTGTTCCATTAGCTTGCTATATGCTAACTTTTTTAGTTGTATATAATATATTTTTCAACGAATTTGCCTCTAAAGGAGAATATTTAACTTATTCTTTACCAGTAAGTACTAAATACTTTACTATTTCAAAATATTTATTTTCTTTTTTATTTGTTGCTATTACCTCCATAACTTTAGCTTCTTTAAATTTTATAAGCATTGCCCTTAATAAAGAAGTCATTTTCAACTTTCAAAACACTTTGCTTTTGACTTCAACTCTTTCACTATCTATGCTTGCAATATCCATACCTTTAATTTTAAAATTTGGCTATAAAAATTTCAATTTAATAAATCTTTCAATGATGCTCTTATTCGGCTTTGGTGGAACTTATCTTTTTGAACTCTTTGAAAAATCCATTGTCACTAACTTTGATAAAACTATTTTAATTGGTTCTTTATTATCTTTAATCCTTTATCTTATTTCTTTAATAGTTAGCATTTTAATTACAAATAAAAAAGAAATTTTAAACTAAAAATAATGGAACTATCTCAATTTATTTTTAATATTTTGATGTAGTTCTATTTTTATTGGAATAATATTTTTTTAAAAATTATTCTGTAAATTATTGACACTCTTTTTCTATCTGTTATAGTATATATATAACAGATAGAAAAGAGGTGATATTATGATCTTAGAACTTGATTTTGAAAGCGAAGTTCCTATCTATCTTCAACTAAAAAATGAAATTATAAAAGCTGTAGCTAGAGGAAATTTATTAGAAAATGATTCTTTACCTTCTGTTAGAAATTTCGCTGCTGACTTAGATATCAATATGCACACTGTAAATAAAACCTACACTACTTTAAAAGATGAAGGCTATGTAAAAATGGATAGAAGAAAAGGGGCATTAATCAGCTATGACTTTAAAGAGAAAAATGAAGCTTTCAAAAATAATTTATTTAAAGAACTGGAAATATACGTTGCTGAATCTGTGGCTAGAGGAATAGATAAATCTGTAGTAATTGATAGTTTAAAAAATATTTTTTCTGATTACGAAAGGAAGTAATTTTTATGGGGAATGAAGTTTTATTTGTTAATATTTTTATCATTTGTTTTATCTATGTAATTTTATTTTTATCTATGTTCTTTATCAACGACTTTAAAGGTAATGGTAGAATCCTTTTTGGAATTAGTATACCTAAAGAATATGTTTCTGATTCTAGAATAGTAAATTTAAAAAATAAATATAAATTAAATATTTCTATTTCATCTGCGGTATTATTTTTCATTGGATTAATTTTCATTAATTCATCAATGCCACTGACAATATTAATTCTTGTTTTTGGTTCTATAATTACTTCTACTATTTTTTATTTTTTAGGTTATAAAAAACTTAAAGGAATAAAAGAAAATGAAAATTGGAGTAATCTTAGCTCAAAAAAAGTTTATGTTTCAATGAATAATACTAGAGAAGAAAATTTATTAAATCTTTGGTGGTTCTTAGTGCCTATAGCCTTTGCTTTAATTAACTTAGCTGTAATTCTTATAAATATAAATTCTTTACCTGAAACAATAATTCTTCACATTGGATTCAATGGACCCGATTCCTTTGGTTCTGGAAGTGATTTAAGTACAAAATTAGAAATATTAATGCTTCCTTTTTTAAATATTTTAATTGTTGGGATGAATTTCTTTGCAATTAAAAATCAAATTAAACAAAGTGATAGACTTAATGGGGGTACTGTTGAAGAGGCAAAAACTAAAACTTATAAATCAAAAAAACAAACAATTGTTTTAACTTTTATTATAACATTAGTAGTTTCTATAATGATGACAATACTTTCACTTTATTGCATTAAACTAATTACCCTAAGTCTTCCTGTACTTCTTATAACTTCAATGCTACCTGTTCTTATTCTTTTAGTAGCAATGCCTATACTTATAAGAAGTAATCATAAAAAAGAAGTTTCTTTAGCTAATGCCAGTGAAGAAGATATTTATATTGATGACGATAACCCTTATAAATTTGGTGGTTTATTTTATTATAATAAAAATAATCCTTCAACTTGGGTTCCAAAAAGAATGGGAATTGGCTATACAGTAAACTTTGCTACTTCAGGTGGAAAATTATTTATTATATTGATTTTATCCCTTATCATAGTTCCACTAATTATTGGTTTACTATAATTTAAAAATTCAATAACTATAAATTTTAGGGGGAAAATTATGTTTTTTAGTGGATTTAATATTAAAAATAAAAAATTAGTAGTTCAAATAGCTATCCTTACAACTGTTTTAATTTCATTAGTAAATCTACTTACTTATAGTTTATTACCTAATGAAATTTCAGTAAGTTTTAATGCTAGTAGCTTTATATCAAAAAATATATTTGTAGTATTAATACCTTTAATCAGCACTTTAATTAATATTATAAATATAAAATTAAATAATAGAAGTACCTTTAATGCAATAGCTACTAACATCTTTTTATTTATAGTAAATACTTTAGTATTAATTATAAATATCTTTTAAATCTAAAAGACGTTCTTGTGATTTATCATGAACAAGAATGTCTTTTTTATTTTAAATAATTAAAAATACCTTGCTATTATCTTAATTCTTATGTATTATGTTTAAGTGCCTTTCTATAGCGCCTTTCTAAATCTAATTTTTCTAAGTAAATTTCACTAGAATTTTTATTTTTTCATTTCCTAAAATAAAACTTTCAAAAGTTATCCTCTAATAGAATTTAAAGAAATTATCCACAATTATTATTTTCAAAAGTTATCCACAGAAAAAAAGCTGAGGATTTATCCCCAGCCTAAAATTAATTTTTCTTATTATAATTTAAAGTTCCACCAGCCTTTAAAATAGCAATGTCTTTTTTTGATAAATCAACATTTACTTTAAAGCTGTAATTTTTATTTATATTTCTAGCAGTTATAACACCAATCTCTAGTTCATCATATATATCAGGAAATTCTAGACTGTCCATTTGATCAATTCTTTCATAATCCTCTAAATTATTAAAAGTCATTGGTATAATTCCACTATTTATTAAATTAGCCTTATGAATTCTAGCAAAGGATTTTACAAGAACAGCTCTTATCCCTAAATAAAGAGGTGCTAAAGCTGCATGTTCTCTACTTGAACCTTGACCATAATTATCTCCACCTAAAATAAATCCTCCACCATTATCTAAAGCTCTTTTTGGGAATTCCTCATCTATAGTACTAAAACAATAATTAGCTAAGTAAGGAATATTACTTCTATAAGGTAAAAGCTTAGCATTTGAAGGCATTATATGGTCCGTTGTAATATTATCCTCTACTTTTAAAACAATCTCACCCTCTAAACTTTTTTCTAAAGGGACATTAAGAGGAAATGGCTTTATATTAGGTCCTC
>JBOGCG010000030.1:0-6775 GCA_051656625.1 Sarcina sp.
TCTTCAAGAGATGTTCCAAGTTCTAGTTCCTTTCTAGCTGTAGAAATAGCATTACTCATCTGTTGAAATCCAGGGGTTATTCCTACAATAAAAACCTTAGCTTTAGAATTTAAATATTCATTATGAGGAGCATAGTATATCTCTATTTTCTCATCTCTTTCTACAAGTAAATCTTCAATTAATATTTCTTCCTTTGTATATTTATCCTTTAAAGGAAGCTTTCTAATAACTTCTTTATAATCATTTAATGTCTTTATCATATTTCCTCACCACTCTATTCTTTAGTATAGATTAAATTATAACTCTAAAATATAAAAAGCTGTATCAAATTACTTTGATACAGCCTATAAAAAAATTACATTCTTATTATTTTTACATCTTTTCTTGGTACAGTTCTTTTATATTTTACTCTTGGGTATCCAATTACCATACAAGCAACTAGTTCTTCCCCTTCTCCTATTTGTAAGAACTCTTTTATTTTAGGATTGAAAGCTACTGCTCTTTCTAGGAATCCACTGAAGTATGTTCCAAGTCCTAAAGCATCTGTCATAAGTTCCATTTTAGATGCTGCTAAAGCTCCATTAACAACTCTTCTTGCTTTTACTGCAATTAATAATGGTGCTTTAAAGAATAATTTATCTTCACCCTCTGGGTTTTCTAAAAATTCATTGTACATTTTTTTCCACATATTTGCATAAACAAGTATATTTTTTGGAGTATTTTTATCAGCCATTAAGCTATCTGCTGTAGCATTTAATGTTTCTAAAACCATTTTTCTTAATTCTTGTACTTTATCTTTTACAACAACATAAGAAACATCCTGTTCGTTACTTCCTGTTTGAGTAAACTTTCCTGCTTCTAATATTTTTTCTATTTTTTCTTCTTCTATTTCATCTTTTTTAAATAATCTAACACTTCTTCTGAATTTCATGAAATTCATTAGGTTTTCTGAATCTATATCAAAAGTTTCTTTATTATATTCTTTTACATCATCCATTGAATATTCTTTTTCATCATCTGAAGAAATAGCTTTAACTGGACAAATTGCAATACAATGCCCACATTTTATACAAGTTTCATTTTTTATATGTGACTTTCCATCAACCATTTCAATATCACTAACTATACAATCTTGCTTACATAAAGTACAGCCTATACATTTATCCTTATTTACTATCATTTTCATTTCTCCTTTGTTATATAAATTCTTAATATCATTATGCCACTTAAACCATACTTTAAGTCAAGTTTTTATTAAATTTACTTATATATGTAGATTTCTTTCAAGCTTTAAATTTATTTCATCTATATATTTTTTTAATAAAGTTCTTTGATCCTCTAACTTATCTCTATGTTCTATTAAAATATCTCTTGCTGATAAATCACTATTTTTATCTAATAATAAATTTACATTCTCTCTTATTTCTCTCATAGGCATTCCTATAGTTCTTAAACATTTAACTAAATTTATTAATTCTACATCTCTATCTGAAAATACCCTTACATTATTTTTATCTCTTTCAAAAGGTGGTAATAAACCTTCTTTTTCATAATATCTTATTTTTGATTGTGGAATTTGTGTAATTTCTGAAATTTCTTTTATTTGATACATAAAAAACGCTCCTTATATTTTAACTTCTTTAGTATAATTACTTATAAAATTCTTTAAATTATCTTTTTATTACTTTAAAATCATTATAGCTCAAAAAATATTTTTTTCAAAAAATATTCTACTTTGGCTTTTTTTCTATAATTAGAGAGCTTCTTTTTATTTTTTTAAAATTTTTTAAAAAAAGTTCTTGCCTTAAAGTATACTTTAAGCTCTATACTAAAAACAAGGAAAGACACAATAAATATTTTCCATAAATATTTTCACAAGAAATTGTTTAAAATAAATTAGAATAAAAAAATCTAAGGAGATGTTACAAATGAAAAAAATATTAGTAGTAGTTACAAATGTATCAAAATATGAAAATGCTGAAGTGCCAACTGGTTTATGGCTTGGAGAAGCTGTTCACTTTGTTGATGTTATGGAAAAAGAAGGTTATGAAATTGATTATGTTAGTTCAAAAGGTGGATATACTCCAATCGATCCTCATAGCTTAGAAAAAGATTTTATGACTGCAACAGACTGGAAATACTATACTAACAAAGAGTTTATGAACAAATTAGGAAACACATTATCAGTTGATGAAGTTAATCCAAGTGATTATGATGTAATTTACTATACTGGTGGACATGGAGTTATCTGGGACTTCCCAAATGACACAAAAATGCAAGAAGTAGCTAAAAAAATCTACGAAAACGGTGGAATAGTTTCAGCTGTATGTCATGGTTTAGCTGGTCTTTTAAATATCAAATTATCAAACGGTAAAAACTTAGTTGATGGAATTAAAGTTACTGGATTCTCAAATAGTGAAGAAGTAGCTGTTGGACTTGATAAATTAGTTCCATACTTAACTGAAACTGAACTTGTAAATAGAGGTGCTAACTACGTTAAAGGTGCTGACTGGTCAGAATTTGCTGTAGCTGAAAATAGAGTTGTTACAGGACAAAACCCAGCTTCAGGAGCTGCTGTAGCTAGAGAAGTTTTAAAAGTTATAAAATAATATCTTAAAAGTAAATAGTATTTAAAACTGAAAAGAGCTTTATCAAAGTATATATTAAAATATATATTAAATTTGATAAAGCTTTTTTTTATTTATTATTACCAAACTTTACGAGTGGCATTGATTTGAACATTATAATTTGGTTCTGTAGGAATATAATTTTCTACAATATATTGATTTCCTTTTAAATATCCTCTATATGATATACCATCAATTGTCACAGAATTTATATAAAATTTATTAATCAATGCAGAAGGTAAATTTAAAACCGCACCAGTACTATTAACTGAATTATCTTGATTAATCAAATCATTTAAATTAGGAACATACATATCATAATTATATGTTTGCCCATTCCATTGATGACTAAAATCTACATGAACATTAATTGTTGGTTCTGAATATTCAGTAATTACTAACATATTTTGACTTCCTGGTTGATATTGTTCATCCATTAGTTGATTCAAGTCTAAATAATTTCCGTTATATTGCATTGATGTTATATTTCCTTTTAATTTAGCTACCTGTAAAGCAAGTTGTAACCCTGTTGGATGATTTAAATTCACTGAAGAAAGCTCTGTTCCATTTTGATTTATAACTATAAGTTGTGTGCTTTCATTCTGTGAATTTGTTGCGGATTTATTATTATTAATATTAAGAGTTACATTATTTACTCCATTGCTATTTAAATTAATAGGTCCATTAACTTCAAAATAATTTCCATTTTGAATACCTGTATAATTTTGCCCATTTATAGTAACAGAACATTTATCTTGATTTTGTAAAATGAAACTAGGAACATAAATTGTCATTGAATTTTTCGTAATTGCATTAAGAGAATTTGAAGGTAAAGAATAAGTTTCTCCTCCAACTTTATAATTTCCTGATATTTTATTACCATTTCCCATAAACACTTCTATTCTTTTAATAACTGAAACCGGTGTTTCTTTTAATTGGTTTAAAGATATTGTAGCACCATTTACAATAACTCCAGTTATATCATTTTCATCTTTTAATGAATTTCCAAAAAGTTCATTCTTATTCTTTGAAATAGTATAATTAGGAATTGATGAATTCCCTACACCATAAACTATTATAGGAATATTAACCATATCATTTTGAGAGGCTATGCTCTTACCTGAATTCACTAAATTATTTTTATTAACTTGTACTGCTTGGTTGTGTATAATCATTTTTACGTCCTCCCCATCAAATCAATTTATTGTTTGTTACTTGTCATTTCTTACCTTTAATTTACCTTGAATCCCCTATATATTAATTACAAATTAGTTACAGAAAACATTTCCATAAAAATTAATTTAATTAGTTTTTTAATTAAATTAAATAAAATATTAAATAAAGTTATTTTTATTACTTTTTTTTATTTATATTTTCAAATTTTACTCTTTAAATTTTTATTATTATTAAATTTTCATTTTCTTTATTTTCTCCCCTAATAAATATTTAAATTTTCCATAAAAGTATAATTAAGTAATATTAAAACAAAAAAATATCTACTTAAAAATCTTTTAAGTAGATATTTTATAATAAAATTTATCTATTGCTATGAGTTACTTGAAATATATTACCACTTTGAATTCTATCAATTTCTTTATTTATATGATCATTTATTTTTTGTTTTTGTTCACTTGATAATTTGCTATTATCATTTACCTTTGTTTCATGAGACTTTAAATTATTTATATAATTTGTTTTTATTGTACTAATATTTTCATTTTCATTTATTTCTTTTTGTATTTCTCCATTTGTACTAACATCTTTAAATTCTGATAAATTATTTACTCTTTTTTCTACACTTTGTTCTCTCTTAGCTAAGCTACTCTTACTTATTTTACCTGCGGCTGCTAAACTTTCTAACTTACTATCTTTTTCTTTTATCATATTAGATTTTATTTGAGATATTGTTTCTCCTTTATTTAATTCCTGTTGAATTTGATGAATTAAACCTAAGTTTTCAAAAATAGATTGATTATCTGTTATTTTTTTCTCTGCTCTTTGCTCAATTTCATTAGCTTTAGCAGTTGATATTTTCTTCTGAGAAACCTTTTGATTAATTTCAGTTTTTAAATTGCTAATTAATGTTTGCTGAACTTCACTTAAAGTTTTCCCACTATTAAATTCTGATTGAACCTTTTCATTTTTTACTACACCATTTAAAATATTCGCTCTAGACATATGATAATTATATTTAGTTATAATCTCATTAGCTTTTTCCTGAGATAATTTTTTAGCCGTTACTTCTTGATTTATATTAGTTTTAAAGCTGTCCTGTAGTTCTCCTTTTATTTCAGCTACAGTTTTTCCCGCCTTTAACTGTGACTCTATATATTCTCTATTAAATCCTACTTTACTAGAGGTTTTTTTAGCTACTTCTGTATTAGCTTTATTATTATTTTGACTTACTAATAAAGTTTTATTTTGAGGTATTGTTTGTTGTAAAGCTGAGGTCATAGCTGAACCTCCTACACCTAAAACCCCTAAGGCAAATATAGGCACTAAAATTTTTTTCTTCATAAGTATTCTCCTACTTCTATAGTTTTTCCTTAAATTTATTTTAAATCTTATTGCAATAATAAAACTTTTTAATGGATTTTCAAAGAAAGGTAAATGAAATTAAAGTGAATTTTTGAAATATCTGTTCCCTATGTAATAGCATTGGCAGTGAAGAAGAAATCTCCTTTGTTTCTCCTATTTGCAAAACCAACTCTAGTAACATATATGGTTACAAATCCTTAGGATTTCATATTTGTTTAGATAGTGAAAAATGTAATGACAAAATCACTTCCACCGAAAAATTAGAGGAGCTTTTAAAAAAAGTAAATAATATAAAATAAAAGCCAATCCTTTAGCCTGGGTTGATTGTGGTGCTTGCCAACTTGCTTGCCCAAAAAAATTGCATATCACCATCAAATGATTAATGTAGAAAATAGCCTTAGAAACTTTATGAAATTCCTAAGGCTATTACTTATTTTAATTAAAATTTTTCTTTAATTTTTCTGCCATTAACTCTCAAAACTAAAAAATCCATTTAACTCTTCTTCAATAAATTTAGGAATTTCAATTCCTGCATCAACAAAAATTTGTTTAAGGCACAAAAATTTATAAACAGGATCTTTAGTAATCTTATCTATTAAAGGTTCGAACATTTTAGCAGTTTCAAAAGCTATTCTGTAACGTTCCATTTCCTCTGTGCTAAATTTTGAATAGCTAGAATCATTATGTACAAATTCTTTCTTTGGAACAGTTTCAGTAGGAAGTTCTACACCATCCATAACATAATATCCTTTTTTTCTTAAAGTAGGCATAACTTCATTTCCAATCCAAGCTCTAAACTCTACTCCAAGAGGCATTTTAGTATAAGCAAGAAATCTATATAATCCACTTTCATAGAATATAACAATTTTAGGTGCAAATTTAATGTTCTCTAGAACTTCTGAAAAAACTTCTTTAAATTCTTTTAAGTCTTCTCCCATCAATGTTTCATAATCTTTTTTTTCTTGAAGTTTTTCTCTTTGAATACAATCATAAACTGCTCTTCGTGTTTGTGTATATCCAAATAAATCAGCAATATTAGCCCCTTCCCAACAGACTTTTCCTCTCCATACTAAATTATTTATTTTTTTATTTCCAAATTGTTTTGTTAATAAATCATTTATCATTTTCTATTCCTCCGCTGTTAATTTAGGTTGTTTCAAGGTTGTTGGCAAATTGCCAACAACCTCTACAACCTTTGATATACCTATCTTTAGGCTGTGGATAACTTTTAAAAATCTTTTTTTATAATAAAATCACCTCACTTTTTAGAACTTTTAAAAATTGCCTGTGGATAACTTTTTATAGATTTTTTCCACAGGTTTTTGTAAAAATTAAAATAAAAAAATCCTCTAAAGATATTCAGCACTAAACTAAAATACCTTTAGAGGATATATTCTAAAATCATATAATATAATGATTAAAATATTACTTCTAAAAAAATCTTAAACTAATATTGTATAAAACTTAAAAAAAAGAGTCATAATATAATAGAAGTCTTTGATTTTAGGATTCTTGAGATAGTGTGTGTATCTTTTGGATTTACAGGTGTTAGTTGCACCTATAAAATCATGGACTTTTTTTACTTTGATATTATGTTACCCTTTAATTTT
>JBOGCG010000031.1:0-14437 GCA_051656625.1 Sarcina sp.
AGTCAACCTGTCGGTTAAAGCCGCAGTCATAACTGGATCACCTAATATTTCATTCCATCTGTCAAAAGCTAAATTTGTTGTGATAATAGTTGATTTCCTGCCTGTTCTAAGCGAAATATTAGTGAATAATAGTTCCGCGCCTTCTTTATCTGATGAAATATAGCCAAACTCATCTAAAATAACTAAATCATATTTAGCTAATTTGTTCTGAAAGGCTCTAAGTGACCTTTTTGACTTAAGTTCTTTCAACTCTGTAATAAAAAGTGGGACAGTAGTATAAAACACTTTATACCCTTCCAAGCAAGCTTTTATTCCAGAGGAAAATTTACATCGAAAGTTCAATCTTCTGGTGGCACGGATCTTACTTATGTAGCAACATATGGTTCGGTAGATAAGGCAACTATGAATTATAAAGATAATTATGGTTCAGGTTATTGGGGACATGCTGTAAAAATGAAAGTTACTAAATCATCAGGAAGTATTAGTAATCCAAATACAAGTGGGGATTGGGCACCAGATAAATATTAATAGAAAATAATAAAATTTTAAAGCTTGTATCAAAAGCAAAAAAAGTAATTTATCTTTTGTTGATACAAGCTATTTTTTTATAAAGGAGGAAAAATGAAGTTAATAAATAAATCATACATAAAATCAGAGATGAAAAGAGCACTTAAGTCAAAAAATTCTTTAATAACTTTTATTCTTTTATTAATATTATTAGCTATGGGAGTTATAGGAATTGGTGATGGAACAAATGGATATTTAGAATCTTTTCAATATGCATTAGATGGGGTTAGTGCTTATATTTTTATATTTTTACCTTTATTAGCAACTATTCCTTTTGCAACTTCTTATATAGATGAAAAAAAATCTAATATGAAAAGTTACAAAGCTATAAAAATGGGGAATTTAGGTTATCTAATAAATAAAATTATCGTGAATTTTATAGTGGCATTTATAGTGATTTCAAGTGCTTCATTAATAATATTTTTTATTGGATTTTTATTACATAAAGGAATTGCAGGAACTATGTTAGGTATTGATAAATGGGGATGGATGCAAGATGACTATACTTTTTTATATATAATAATTCAAATTAGTTATGTAGCATTTTTAGGAATTTCTTTTTCACAGCTTGGGTTAGCTATTGCAGCGATAACTAAAAATAAAATAATAACTATAATAGGACCTTTTGTATTATACATATTAATGATATTAACTGTACCTTATTGGTTAAATCCACAATTAATAGCTGATTTTGCTAGGTCTTCAGAGATTGGGATTTTATTTAGGACTATTTTAGCTTTAGGAATTTTTATTCCTTCTACTATTTTATTTATAATCTTTGACAGTAAAGAAGGAATTTTTAAATATGATAAATAAAAAGTATATAAATATATTTTTAATATTTTTTATAGAAATAATTATGTTTGTTGAATATAGTAAAATCACATCAGAAATTAATTTTTTTGGTTTTTTAAGTTATAGTTTTACAAATTTTGAATTTATATTTTTCATTATTATATTTTTTCTTTTAATTAGTAGTTGGAATAACTATAAAAACTTTAATCGATATCCAGTGATTTTAAAATTAAAATGTAAAAGAGTTTGGTTAAATAAGATTTTTGGAGAATTATTAATTACCAATTTGAAAAATTTAGCTTTTTTTGTTTTAGGTGCGGTGGCTTTAGGAGTTTTTTCAAAAGGTTTTTTTTCTAGTCAGATAATAAGTATTACTAATAGTTCAAGTGAATTAGTAAAAGAAGTTAATATAATAGTAGTTGCTTTAATTGTAGTGATTTTATTCTTTCTTATAATGTTATTTTTGCAAGTAGCAATAACAGCAATTCTTATATTTTTTGAAAGTATAAACATGGCTATAATATTTATTTTAACTATAATTTCTTTAGAAAAAGTAATTTTATATTTTGAATTAAATTCTAAAATAAAATTTACTTTATATTCTATGCTGACATTTCATCAAAATATAATTATAAGCTTCTTATTTTTAGTAATAAGTATAAGTATAATTTATTTTTTAGGGAAGCAAGAGGTTATAAAAAAGGATATTAAATAGGAGGGAATATGAAATATATTAAATATACTACCAAAATTATAATGAAAAAATTAGATATAGCAATATTCTCATTACTGGCGATATGCTATGCTATAGCCATATATAAAATGAATAAAACCAATAAAAATTTAGGTGTGATATTTTTTGGAGGACCTTTAGAAAATTCATTTAGTGAAAAATTATTATATTTAATTTTTGTTTCTATAATTACTTTTATTATAGGAAATTTATTTTTAAGATATTTTTCAAGAGGTAATGCTAATAGAATAATTCAATTTAAAAGTGAAAAAAATTTATTTTATAGTTTAATTTTAAGTTTAATGTTTGTTATAGCAATATTAATAGCTATATTTTACTTAATAATTAATGGAGTTAATGGAGTAGAGACTGGATTTTATGAAATATATATAAATTTAATTTTTTTCAGTTATTTTAGAATAATGATAATAGCTTGCATTTATTTAATATTATTAATTTTATTTAAGAACAATAATATAGCAATAGCTATTACGGTTTTATATCAATATTTTTCTTTAGAGATGGCATTTATGAATTTAAAAGGTTTTAAATATCTTTTTTTATCAACAACACAAGGAGCAAATTATATTAGTGCTAATGGATATAATATGATTTTTTCTTATTTTCATTTAGTATTATTTTTTATCATTGTTTTAGTTGGATTAAGGGTTGTTTTTAAAAGAAATTTCTATGAATTATTTACAAGTGGGGGATTTTAAATTATGTTATGTTTAGTGATGATAGTATAAATAGTTAATACTAATATAGATAGTTATAATAGTGGATATTTACTTATATTGTAGTGTCTATATAGAGTTAATAGAAAAGATTATAAGTACCATACTTAATATAGTTATTAATAAGAATATATTACCTGTATATAAGTTTAAAATAATAGCTTATACTATCGGATATAAACGTATTAGACATATTAATAAAGTATGGGAGGACATCAATAGTGGAATTACACACACTAAAACAAAAAGATAAAGATATTATTGTTCTGCTTGATAATAATATGAAGTTAGTTAAACCAGTATATGATTATATAAAATTCCTTAGATAGAAAGATAGGGCTTTAAATACTTTAAAAGCTAATGGAAATGACCTAAAAATATATTGGTAGTTTTTAAGTAAATCAGCTTATCAATATGATGAAGTAACACCTAATATTATAGGTGAATTTATAGAATATCTTAGAGAGCCTAATGATAGTGAAGTTATTTCGGTGTATGCTGAAAGCAAACGCACTGGAAAAACAATTAATAGAATACTTAGTACAGTTTATAATTTCTATAAATATTGTGGAATGGTTAAGGAAATAAATAATCCTATCATAATGGAAATTGAAAGTTATACCTGAAATCACTTATCAATATTGGCTTACTGCTTTCATTAAAAATAATGACATTAGAGATACCAATGGTGAATGTTACCACCTTACATCACACCAATTCAGAAGAACACTTGCAACTGATATGTTATCTAAAGGAACTGATTTAAAGGCTATACAAGAAGTTTTAGGACATTCTTCTCCTTCAACGACTAAACAAAGTTATGCTGATGTTAAAGATAAGGAAAGAGCCGAAGTATTTAAAAATATAGGTATTATTGGTAACATCAACAAAGTTGATGAAACAGTTATAGAAAATAAGAATGATTTAATTTGGTTCAAAGAAAACAAGGATAAAGGAGCAAGAATGGAAGATGGTTATTGCACTAAACCTTGTAGTGATGGGAAGATTTGCGACAGATTATTAAAAAGGCAAAAATGCTACACTTGTAGCAGATATATTACTACTCCAGAGTACTTACAGGCTCATAAAAATCATTTAGAAGAGTTAGAAAAGCAATTAGAGGGAAATATCTATGGCGACCATTATGCCGAGCATTTCTTACCTACTATTGAAATTCTAAAAGAGATTGTAAAGAGATTGGAGGAAATACAAGATGGCAATAACTAAGTTAAATTTACAATCAATAACTACTGAAAGTGATTACAGTAATATAACTATTGGAAATTCTAAGTTTACTGATGATGTATGGGATTTATCACCTTTTATAACGGCTAAAACAACTAAAAATAGTGCAAAGAAAATCAACTTTGATTTTATAAAAAATATGGATATGAAACTTATAGTAAAGCATTATGCTTATCATAAATTAGGACAAATTAAGCCACAAACTGTAAAAAATTATATAAATGGTTCATTGCCTTCATTTATTGAGTATTGTAATTTAAATAATATTTATAGTTTTAATGAAGTAACTAAAGAGGTATTTTTAAATTACGCTTTATGGCTTAAAGAAAAAAAGGAAGTTGAACAACTGACAGGTTATGTTTGTTGCAAGATAGTTGAAGAAGTTATTAAAATAGGCCAAATAAAAGGTTGGAATGTTTCTAAGACAAATATCTTTGTAGATTTTACCTCTTCGGATTTATGGGATTTAAAAAAGGCTTTAAAAGAAAATAAAACCAAGCCTATCCCAGAAGATATATTTGATAAAATACTTCAATGTGCATTAAAAGAAAAGAATATATTAACTAAAGCAGGAATAATAATTCAAAGCCAAACTGGACTTAGAATTAGTGAGGTATTATCAATCCAACAAGGTTGTGTTAAAACAACGAATGATAGATATGATTATATGGAAGTTACTCTCGGTAAAACCGAAAAAGGTGAGCCTATTATTCATAAGGTATTTATTAATGATTTAGTTAAAAATGTGGTTTCAGAACTTGAAGAATATACTAAGGATTTAAGAGAAGAAAGTGGATTAAAAGAATTATTCATAATTAGAAATTATGGTATTAGAAATTTAAATGTGTCTAAATGGAGCGAAAAAAGATTACTTAACTTCATTAAAAGATGGGATATAAGAGATAGTAAAGGCAACTTATATCCATTAAAATCACACCAATTTAGAGCAACATTTGTTAGAGAACTTATAAAGCAAAAAGTACCTATAGCACACATTATGAAACAGTTTGCTCATGTATCTATTGAAATGACTTCACACTACCTTACTTTAAAGGAAGAAGAAGTTAAGGAGATATATTCAGATATGATACTTGGTAAAGATTCTAAGATCGCGGGACTCAGAGCTAAGGAAATTAAAACTAAACTTGATGAACAGTTTCGTGGTAAAACGGAGCAAGAGATTGACAGTATAGTATCTAATTTATCTAAGTCAATGAGCTTTAATCCTTTACCGACAGGCGTATGTCTATACGACTTTAGAAGGGGGAATTGTTCAGATGGTGATGGCTGTTTCTTCTATAACTGTCCTAACTATGTTACTGAAGTTAAATTTTATCCTATTTTAAAGCAAGAGTTAGATCTTATGGAAAAAGAAATGGCAAGATATAAAGAATTAGAACAACAAAGAGCTTGGGAAAGGCAATATGTTAAATATCAATATTTGAAACCATTAGTAGATAGTTTGGAGGAGCAAATAGATGAAGAAAAGAAATAGAAATACAGAAGGATTAAAAGAATTTGCTGAAAAGAAAAATCAAGAAACTATCGAAAAAGTAAATAAAGCAATAGACAAATTAAAGCGCTCTAAAACGAAGAAAATTAACTTTAAAACAGTAGCCGAAGAAGCAGGAGTATCTAAGGCTACTTTATACAATAATGATGTTTTAAAAGAACGTATATTAAGTCTTAGGGCAATTACTAAAGGTGTTCCAAATGATAATATAATTGCTACACCGAAAGATAAAGTAAAAGCTAAAGATGACAAAATCAAACAACTATATGAGGAGATTAAGAAACTTAAAGCTGATAAGCAAAATTTAATTATCCAATTAGTTGAAATGGAAGAACTTAAAGATGAGAATAAAAGATTAAGAGAAAGTTTAGAAAAAATAAGAAATATAAAATAGCGTGTTAAACGCTGAAAATAGTATAAATAATAAGGAGGTGGGAGTTTAGTGGCATTTGGTACTTATAAGACGACTTGTCACTAAACATAAAATATGAAATATGCAATTGAAATTAGCAATTTAAATAAAAGTTTTAAAGGTGAAAAAATATTAAATGATGTTTCTTTTAAATTAGAAAGTGGCAAAATTTATGGATTAATTGGTAAAAATGGTTCAGGAAAAAGTGTTTTATTAAAAATAATATGTGGCTTAATTAAACAGGATAAAGGAATAGTAAAAATTAAAGGAAAAGTTTTAGCAGAAGGTAAATTTGCTGATGAACTAGGAGTTTTATTAGATATGCCAGGCATATTACCACAATATACAGCTTTTGAGAATCTTAAAATAATAGCTAGTATAAATAATAAAATAAAAGATCAAGAGATAAAAAAATGGTTAAATAAAGTTGGATTAGATGGAGCTAGTAAGAAAAAGGTTAAAGATTATTCTTTAGGAATGAAGCAAAAAGTTGGAATTGCACAGGCTTTAATGGAAAATCCAGATATAATATTATTAGATGAACCAACTAATGCTCTTGATTCTAAAAGTGTAGAACTTATAAGAGGAATATTAACTCAATTAAGAAACGAAGGGAAAACAATAATATTAACTAGTCATAATAGTGATGATATAAATTTATTATGTGATAAAATTTTTGAAATAGATGGTGGAGAATTAGTACAATAAAATATTTCAAGGACAAACTCTTTTTGTAATATACAATGTTTTTTATAAATATTGTTATTATAAAGAGAGTTTTATTTATGCATAAAAATTCAAAATGGTTAATGAGCTTATAGGAAGGTGGATTGTTTTCAAAGTCTATATATAATCCTATCTTTGATGAATAATTCTTTAGTTGTGTCGAAAAAAATAGAAAAAAATGTTTTTATTTTTATTGCATAAATATTTACAAAAATAGTATAATTATTCATATAAGGTAATTAAATCTATGGGGCTAGGTTTAATTACAGGAAAGTTTAAGTAGAAGAAAATTTTTATGATAAAAAATATAAGCTTGAACTTATTAAATTTAGATTTATAAAAATATATTAAGGGGGATTTTGAATATGAAAAAGGGTATTTTAAAAAAGGTAATGGGGGCATTGTTAATAACTACTTGTATGTTTTCTTTAGTTTCTTGTGGGGGAGAAAAAAAGGATGCTTCAGTGGATAACAAACCAAAAAACAAATTAGAGGAAATTAAATCAAAGGGAGTTTTAGTTTTAGGAACTTCAGCTGATTATCCTCCATATGAATTCAAACAAAATGTTAATGGTAAAGAAGAAATTGTTGGTTTTGATATTGCCATTGCAAAGGAAATTGCTGCGGAACTTGGTGTAAAACTTGAACTTCAAGATATGGATTTTGATAGTTTACTTGCAGCAATGCAGGCTGGATCAATAGATATGATAATTTCAGGAATGAATCCAACAGATAAAAGAAAAGAATCAGCAGATTTTTCAGATATATACTATAATGCAGAGCATGGAATTATAGTTATGGAAAAAGATAAAGATCTTTATAAAAATAAAGATTCTTTTGAAGGAAAAACTGTAGGAGTACAAAAATCAACAGTACAAGAAGGATTAGCTAACGACCAAATGAAAGGTGTAACAGTTAAGGGACTTGGTAAATTACCTGATTTAGTAATGGATATGAGAGTTGGTAATGTACAAGCTATCGTTTGTGAACTTCCAGTAGCAGAATTCTATGCAAGTAAAAATAAAGATTTATATGTAATAAAAGATGCAGGTTTTGAAGTAGACCCAAATGAAAAAGGATCAGCTATAGCTATGCCAAAGGGGCAACCAGAGCTTGTAACAGAAGTTAATAAAGTGTTGAAAAAAATAAAAGATGAAGGAAAAATAGATAAATTTATATTAGAAGCTAGTGAGCTTATGAATAATTAGTAATTAATAATTGGGAAATAGGAATTGGGAATTAGGAATGTGGAATTGGGTATATGATTCAGATAAAGCTTTGTTTACTTTTATCAACCATTCCTAATTCTAAATTCTACATTAAAAGGGGTGATTTTATGGAGTTGGATTTTAGTTTTATTAGTGAATATTGGAGATATTTTGTTGATGGTACTATTTATACATTAGTTATTGCAGCAGCAGCTGTTTTAATTGGTACTATTATTGGAACTTTTTTTGGTCTTATGAAAATTTCTAGAAATAAGGTTTTGAAGTTTATCGCCTCTGTATACATAGAGATATTAAGGGGTACACCTATACTTGTGCAATTATATATGGTTTATTTTGCAGTTCCTACTATTTTTAATGTGAAAATAGCACCTTTAACAGCTGGGATTGTTACTCTTTCTATTAATAGTGGTGCTTATGTTGCTGAAATAATTAGGGCTGGTGTTAATTCTATAGATAAGGGACAGATGGAAGCAGCTAGAAGTCTTGGGATGAGCCATTGGCAGGCTATGAGGTTAGTTATAATGCCTCAAGCAATTAAAAATATCTTACCTGCTCTTGGTAATGAGTTTATTACTATAATTAAGGAATCATCTATAGCTTCTGTTATAGGGGTTAATGAGATTATGTACAAGACTAACTCCATGAGAGGAAATTTAGCTAAGGCTTTTGAGCCTCTTTTAATAGCAGCAGTAATATATTTTATTTTGACCTTTAGTTTATCAAAGCTTGTAGCTTATTTTGAAAGGAGGATGTCAGCCAGTGATTCACGTAACTAATCTTCATAAGTATTTTGGAAAAAATGAGGTTTTAACAGGAATAGATGAACATATAAAAAAGGGTGAAGTTGTGGTTGTAATAGGACCAAGTGGTTCTGGAAAGAGTACTTTTTTAAGATGTTTAAATCTATTAGAAACTCCAACTAAAGGAGAAATAGAATTTGAGGGAGAAAAAATAACAGGGAATAATAAGAATTTAAATAAACTTAGAGAAAAAATGGGAATGGTTTTTCAACAGTTTAATTTATTTCCTCATAAAACAATTATTGATAATATTACTTTATCCCCTATGAAAGTTAAGGGATTAGATAAGGTGAAAGCAGAGGAAATTGGATATAATCTTTTAGATAAAGTAGGACTTCGTGATAAAGCAAAGGATTATCCATCATCATTATCAGGGGGACAAAAGCAAAGAATAGCTATAGCTAGAGCCTTAGCTATGGAACCGGATGTGATGCTTTTTGATGAACCAACATCAGCATTAGATCCAGAAATGGTTGGTGAAGTTTTAGCAGTAATGAAAGACTTAGCTAAAGAGGGAATGACTATGATTGTTGTAACTCACGAGATGGGTTTTGCTAAAGAGGTTGGAGATAGAATTTTATTTATGGATGGCGGGGGAATTATTGAACAGGGTACTCCAGAGGAAGTTTTTCAAAATCCTAAAGAAATTAGAACCAAAGAATTTTTAGCAAAGGTTCTTTAATTTAGATCTTTAAAATCACAATTAATGATAAATTAGTTGTGATTTTTTTTGAAAGAAAATTTTAATATTTTTTGATTTAGGATATAATAGTAGAGAATTTTAAATAGAATTAAGGAGTGAAAACTAATGAAAAATAAAGAGTATCTAGATAGATATGATAATTATGAAGAGTTTTATAAATTAGATAAATTAAGAAAAGAAAAAGGTTTTACCTATGAAGAGTTAGCAGAAAAAATTAATGTAAATAAAGTTTGGTTAGCTAGTGCTTTTAAAGGACAACAATGGGTTCCTGATGAATATATTGAAAAAATTGCAAAGGTCTTAAATGTAGAGATTTCAGAAGTTAAAATATTAGGGAATCATCCATATAAAGCAGATACAGATCCTATCTTGTATAGATTACATGAGGCTTTAGACACTTATGGGCCAGCTATTAAAGAGATTATACATGAGAAATCAGGAAATGCAATTATGAGTGCTATAGATTTTGGGATAGATGTAGAGATAGAAAAAGGTGAAAATGGAGATAGAGTAATAATTAAAATGGACGGTAAATTACTTCCATATAGTCATAAAGGTAAATATCCTTGGTAGAAGTGAAGCTTTAAAAAATATTAAAAAATCACAATTAATGATAAGTTAGTTGTGATTTTTTGTTGTAAAAATTTAAATAGTAGCAAATTTAGGATATAATAAGGAAGAATTTGAAATAAACTTGAGATGAGATTATGACAGTAGGGAATTACTTTTTTACTATAATTAATATAATAATATTAATTTCAATGGTTATTTTTAATTATAAAATTATTAGAGATGGTTTTAAATTTAAGAAATTTATAAAAAATAATTCAGTTATTTATAATGACAATAGTTTAAATTTAAAATTAATATTTTATACTTTAGCAGATATATTTTTTATGTCAGCGGTAATAATAAGTTTTATAATGAAAAGGTTTGGGGAAAATAATTTTGAGATGATTTATTTTTATATGATGGTAATAGTTGTTATTATAACAGTTTCTACAGAAAATTGGGCATTTTCAGAAGGATTTTTAGCACTATCTAATAAGAAAAATTTTTATAAATATAAGGACATAAAAGAAATAGAAATAACTGAATCAAGGAAAATTAAAGACGCAGTTAACTTAAGATTTATATTTAAAGATTTTAATAAGACAGCTTTTACTATTAGGGTTAAAAACTCTAGATTAAATGAGATAAAGGGAAAATTAGAGGGAAAAGTTTATTTCAAAGAATAACTTTATAAAAAATAAACAAAAGACAAGGAGAACTTAATGTTAAAAAAAGAAAATATAATAAAATCTATCATAGTTTTTGCTATTATATTTTTATTCATGTTTTTATCTGGTAAAATACTTGGTGAAGACAATGGAATCATGGGAATACTTATAGTATTATCAACCCTTATGCTTTTAGGAAAAGATTTAACTGGAAGTCCAGTGAAAAACTTTTTGAAGCTTTCAATAATAGGAATATTAACTGTTAGTTTTTCCTATTTAGTAACTTTAAATATTTATTTAGGTTTAGTAATTAACTTAGTTTGGGTATTTATTATCATGTATGTTAATGTCTTTAACTTAAAAAAACCTATGTATATGTCATTTCTTTTGACCTATCTTATGTTACTTATAGAAAAAACAACAGTAGTAGAAATACTTCCAAGGTCTATAGCACTTATCTTTGCAGCAATTTTTGTTCTTTTAATTCAGATGCTAATGAGAAAGAAAAAATTAAAGGGAAATAGAAATCCTTTCTTTACTAAAACTATAGTAGCATTAAAAACAGAAATTGATTTGATAGTAGAAAATAAAGATATAAAAGGTGGGGAAAAAGATTTCAAGGAAGCTATTAAAGCTTGGAATAGTGATCTTATAGAAAGAAGAGGAAATAACTTTTACTTTACAGCCAGTGAAAATAGGCAAAGTATAATGATGGCTAATTTAGAAAAATTACAAAAAAATATTTTAGCTGTAAAAAAAGACTATGAAAAAGATAGTTCCTATAAAGAAATTCTTCAAGGATTAAAAGGAATAATTGAAAAATTTGAAGAAGAAACAAAGGGAACTGGTAAAGTAGAAGAAATTAAAGCGGAGATAATAAGATATAAAGAAATTTCAAAGGATAAGACTGATAATTACAATGTTTATAGTATTAATGAAACTATGGAAATGATTCTTCTGATTATAAAAAATAAGAATTTCCAATTAGAGGACGCAGAAATAACTAAAGAAAAGCCAAGTCTTTTAAAATTAATAAAATATAGTTTCCATAAAGATTCATTAAGATTTACCTTTGCCATAAGAATGTCAATATTAATAGCACTGTGCTACTTTATTTCTGTATATTTAAACTTAGAGTATGGAAAATGGATGTTATTCACCATTATGTCTGTTTGTCAGCCCTATGATATTACAACTCTTAAAAGTGGAAGAGATAGAATTAAAGGGACTATACTTGGCGCTATAGTTATTTTTGCTATATTTGCATTCATTCAAAATTTTGCAATAAGAGCAGGAATTTTAGGAATAGGTTTCTACATGTTTATAAATTCAAAGAGCCCTATAATAAAAGGAATGGGAACAACTATGTTTTCATTAAGTATAGTAGAGTTATCTGTAAAAGCAGGTTTCGGAGCTATGATTATAACTGGCGATAGGGTTATGTATACCATAATAGGATTTATAATTGCCATATTAGGAAGTAAGTTTATTTTCCATTATGATATAAACAAAGAAAGTAAGGCACTTATAAATAGATATTATGAAATAATAAACTTAAACGTTAAAAACTTATTAAGTGAAGTTGATATAAAAGAAAAAGCTCTTAAACTTAGAGCATCATTACTTTTAACTAAATCTATAGAAAGTAAAATACTAATAAACAATTCGATTATTAAAGATTCTGAAATTGATGACTATATAGAGCATTCAAGAAATGTAATGATAAACATTTACGAAGTCCTTGGAAAACTTAAAGGGAATGCTGAAGTAGAAGAATTTAATGAATTTAGAAAAATAATTTTAGAGAATTATAATAAATTTGGAAGCAAATTAGAAGCAATGGTTATAGCTAATGCGGAAAAAGGCTTTGATATTAAAGATAAAAGTGTTTTATATATTTCACTAGCAGAAATGATAGATGAACTTGTTAACACAAAAAAAGCAAAAGAGAAAATTTTATTATAAAAATAAAAGGGGGGAAGAGTTTAGTAGCATTAATAATTAGAATGTTTTTGCTATTAAACATATATAATGACTAATAATTCAATAATATATTTAGGAGCAGTTGCTATTGCTATAGTAGTATTTGCCATTCTTTATAAGGATAAAGAAATTGGGACTAAATACATACAGGCTTTTAAAAAGTTTTTCATGATAGTTATGGTGGCAGCAATAATGTACATATATAATCATCAATATGGTTTAATGATAGGATTCTTATGTGCCTATGTAGGAGTAACTAATTTTGATAAAGACTTTAGTGGAAGATTTATAATTGAGTCTATAAAGATGATAGCCATGCAACTTTTAATAGGTTTAGCAGCCTATCTCTGTGATTTTAATAAGATAACTACAGTTATAGTTTCATTTATAGTTATTTTCTTAATGTATTATTTATTTACACATAAAGGTGCTGTTTCAAGATCTAGAGGATTCTTATTAACTTACATAATCATACTTAGTCAGCATGTACCAAAAGATAATTATTTTCAAATTTATGAAATATTATTTTTAGGAATGCTTATTTCAATAGTATTCTATTATTTCTTTACTAGAAATTCTTATTATAAAGATACTAAGATTTTAGATACGAAACATTTGAAAAAGTTTTTCAAGATTTCAGATTTTATAGTGGAGGCAGATAAGGAAGAGGAATTTAGAAAAAATAAATTAAGACACGCCATAATATCTACTATTTTAATGACAGCAGCAATATTTTATATGTTGTATTTTGGAAATGGTGAAAGCGAATGGATTATAATAGTGGCTTCAGCAATTTTAGTTATAGATCCAATTACATCTGAGAAAATGATAATAGATAGATGTTTAGGTACTATAATTGGTGCAATTATATTTTTAGTGGCACATCAATTTATAACAAATGAGGCGATAATAACAGTATTAATATTTGTATCTGTATTTTTCTTTGTATTTCCAATGGCTTATTACAAGCGTATGGTTTTCATTACCTACTTTGTTTTAGAAATACACCTGATGATTTCAAATTATACAGCAGCCTATCTAGTTAATTATAGAATTTGGTTCACTTTAATAGCAGGATTGATAGTTCTTATAATTGTAGCTTTAGATAAGCACTTAACTCCTCGAATAGAAAGTGCATTAAAAAATAGGAAAAATAATTAATAAAGATAATGAGAATAGCTTCTTTTACTAAATATATTTGGTGAGAAGCTATTCTTTTTTGTATGTAAAATTAATTTTTGGTCAATAATTTCTTTAGAAGTTATTTTATATTTTTAAATACAATTCTTAATGATATCTTTACAAAACCATAATATTAGAGAAGTTAGATTTAATATTAGAAATCTATAATAAGGTTATCTGATTGAAAATAAGAAATAAGGGGAGAGTTTTTATGTCTAAACATAAGTTAGTAGCCATTATAGTATCTTTAGGATTGACGGTTTCACTTTTAGCAGGTTGTAATAATGGGGGGAATGTTACAAATAAAGCTGGAGAAGCAACAACTCAAGGAGTAAATCAAAATCAAGAATATAAAAAACCTAAATATGTTTTCACTTTTATAGGGGATGGTATGTCAGCAGTGCAACTTAATGCAGCAAGGGTTGCTTTAGGTGCTAATGAAAAAGAAATAAAACCAGGAGCATTAACAGTGGATAGTTTTCCTGTAGTTGGTTCAGCAACTACTCATGATTCAACCTCTTTTGCACCTGATTCAGCATCAACAGCAACAGCTATGTCAACAGGAGTAAAAACTCATAGTGGAGTTATAGGA
>JBOGCG010000032.1:0-22020 GCA_051656625.1 Sarcina sp.
CCTTTGTTTTCAACGCTCTCACCACTCTTCTTGTTCATTTTTTATTACATCAGAAGAGGGATCAGTTTTTTCTCCTCGCTCTCTTCTAACTTATTGTTCAATCTTTTTTTGCTTAGTTAAAGTTTTTTGGTTAACTACACTGATTATAATCTGTGAATAAATAAACCACTTCTAAGCTTTGGCTCAAACCAAGTTGATTTTGGTGGCATTACTCTTCCACTATCAGCTACTGATATTAATTCTTCTATAGTTGTAGGATACATAGCAAATGCTACTTCCATATCTAAATTTACTCTTCTTTCAAGTTCTTTTAACCCTCTTATTCCCCCTATAAATTCTATTCTATTATCATTTCTAGGATCTTTTATATTTAAAATAGGGTTTAAAAGATTATCTTGAAGTATTGAAACATCCAATGATTTAACTGGATCTAAATTATTAAAAGTTCCTTTTTTAGCTTCTAAGCTATACCATACCTTATCTAAATACATAGCAAATTTATGACATCTCTCTATCTTTACATTTTCTAATTTATTAATTTTATCTACAATAAAATCTCTTTTTACTTTTTCTATAAACTCTTCCTTAGTTAGACCATTTAAATCTTTAACTACTCTATTATAATCCATTATTTTCAACTCATTATCTGGAAAAGCTACAGCTAAGAAATAATTAAATTCCTCTTCTCCTGTATAGTCTTTAAATTGTTTTCTTCTTTTTTCTCCAACTTTAATAGCTGATGCTGCTCTATGATGTCCATCTGCTATATATAAATTTTCTATCAATTTAAATTCTTCTATTAAATTACCTATTATATTATCTTCTTCAATTTTCCAAACTCTATGATTCACTCCATCATCTTCTAAGAAATCATAAATAGTTTTTTTAACAATACAAATTTCATTTATTAATTCTGAAATATTTTTTTTATTTTTATAAGTTAAAAATATAGGACCAGTGTTAGCATTACAATAATCTACATGATTAATTCTATCTAACTCTTTTTTTACAGTTGTATGTTCATGTTTTTTTATTCTATTTTCTATATAATCATCAATTGAAGCTGTTAAAACTAAGCCCCTTTGTCTATTACCTTTAAATATTTGCTCATAAATATAGAAACAATTTTTATCTTCTTCTATAAAAATCTCATCTTTTATCATATTATCTAAAATATTTTTTGCTGTTTCATAAACCTCTTCACTGTATTGATTTGCATTTTTATCTAAATTAACCTCTGCCCTATCAACTCTTAAAAAAGATTTATCATTTCCCTTAACCATTTCTCTCGCCTCAGCTGAACTCATAACATCATAAGGTAATGCTGCAACTTCTTTTGCAAACAAAGCCTTAGGTCTTAATGCCTTAAATGGTTTTATTTTTATCATAAAATTACCTCCTTGTATTCTAAGTTAAAGCACTCTTTAACTATAGCTACAATTTCATCTCCGATTTTTTCTTGAGCTTCCTTTGTAGATGCACCAATATGTGGAGTTGTACTAACCTTCAAATTAGAAACTAACTCACTGTCTGGACTTGGTTCATTTTCAAATACATCTAAAGCAGCTCCCTTTATTTTACCATTATCCAATGCTTTAACTAAAGCTTTATTATCTATAACAGAACCTCTAGCTGTATTTATTATACAAGCTCCATCCTTCATTAAATTTAATTCATTTTCTCCAATAAGAACATCAGTTGTTGGAATATGAATTGAAATAAAGTCTGATGATTTAAGTAACTTTTCAAAAGTTACATAAGTATAATCCTCAATCCCTTGAATCTTTCCTAAGGCATCAAAATAATTTACCTTCATGCCTAATGCATAACATCTTTTAGCTAAAGCTCTTCCTATTCTACCCATACCTATTATTCCAACTGTTTTTCCACCAATCTCCATGCCAGTATATTTCTTTTTATTCCACTGTCCATCTTTCATAGTTACATTAGCTTCACCTAAAAATCTTGCTAAAACAAAAATTTGTCCAAGTGCAAGTTCTGCCACTGAATCTGAACTTGCTGCTGGAGTATTTCTAACCTCAATACCTACAGATTTAGCATATTCTACATCTATATTATCAACTCCAACTCCACCTCTTACTACAAGTTTTAAATTTCCTGTCTCAAGAGCTTTATCTATAAGATTCTTTCTTACTTTAGTTGCTGATCTAACAATAATAGCATTAACCTCTTTTATTTTTTCTTCAAGCTTATCCCCTTGAAAATGTTCATCTATCACTTCAACATTATATTTTCTCAACTCTTCTATTGCTACTTTTTCTAATCCATCACTTACAAGAACTTTTACCATATCTTTAACCCCTCCATAATTTATAAATCCCCAATTTTTATATAAATCAAGGATATGCTCAATTTACTCTTGAGTCATATCCTTATTAGCTAAACAAAATATCAAACTATAAGCCTAAGATTTCATTTAAATTAGTTAATAACTCTTCAATTTCCCAAGGCTGACAATCTGCCATATGAGCTATTCTAAAAGTTTTCTCCTTAAGCTTTCCATAACCGTTAGATATATTAAATCCTCTTTTTCCAAGTTCTTTATTAAGTGCTGCAATACTTATATCTTTAGTATTACTTATATTAGTTAATGTATTTGAATAATAGCCTTCATCTGGGAACATAGCAAAATTATCTTGAGCCCAACTTCTAACTACTTTTGCCATATCCTTATGCCTATTAAATCTATTTTCAAGCCCTTCTTCATTTACAATATAATCTAACTGATAATCTAAAGCATACATATGTGAAAGAGAAGGTGTTGATGGATATTGATAATCCTTCTTTTGAATATATTTATATAAAGATAATAAATCTAAATATGTTCCTCTATTTTTAACTGTTTCAGCTCTTTTTATAGCTTTTTCTGAAAAAGTACAAGTTGCTATTCCTGGAGGAAGTCCTAAACATTTTTGAGAAGAAGTTATACAAATATCTATCCCTAATTTATCAACTTCTATCTTACTTCCAGCAGCTGAACTTACTGCATCTACACAAAATACAACATCAGGATATTTTTTAACAACTTCTGCAATTTCTTCAATAGGATTCATTACCCCAGTAGAGGTTTCATTATGAGTAATAGTAATTAAATCATAATTCCCTGTACTTAAAACTTTCTCTACATCCTCTGCTTTAGTTGCAGTTCCCCAATCAACCTCAAACTTATCCGCTGGCACATTATTATTAATAGCCATTTCATGCCACCTATTTCCAAATGCCCCAACCGAAAAAACAGCAGCTTTCTTAGCAGTACAACTTCTAATTGCACCTTCCATTAATCCACTTCCAGAGGTAGTAGATAATAGTATTTCATTTTCTGTATAAAATATTTTTTTAAGATTATTACTAATGCTTCTTTGTAATTCTGAAGCAGCTTTGCTCCTGTGACCTATCATTGGTGTAGCCATTCTTTCTAAAACTTCTGGTCTAACCTCAACTGGTCCAGGGATAAACAATTTTACATGCATATTATAGCCCCCTTATATCATATAAATCATATTTCATTTTAACATTTAAGTAAAAAATTTACAATATTTGGTTTAAAATTTATTCTAATTAAATATTAAAATCAATAAAATCTCTATTAATTCGGAAAACTATTATAGACAAAAGTAATATAAACCCTGTAAAATATTTAAGATATCAAGTTTACAATTTGTTCATTTTTATATTTTAAAAACTTTAAGATAAATTTAATTACAAAGGAGAAATTATATTATGGGTAAGTTAGATAGTATCTATAAAATTCATAAAAAAATGAATTCTATTAATGAGTTTAAAGGAAATTTAGAACTTTTATTAAATTCATCCTCTGGAGATTTAGTATGTGAAGGTTCTTTTGATTATTTTTTAAAAGAAGAATACGGAAATGTTGATTTAACAGCTCACTTTAATTTTCTAGAGCTAAAAAGAGATTTTCAACTAAATACCAAATTAAATCTTTCAGATTTTCAAAATGACGAGGACAGTATTTCCAAACCGTCAATTACTACTTTATTAAAAATTTTTTCTAATTTAAAAATCGAAACAGATTCTAATGAAACTATTTTAAATGCTAAGTTAACAAAAGCAATGAAAAATATGAAAAAAGACTACGATAAAGACCCTATAACTGATTTGGAATTTAATTTTTCTGATAATGAAATAAACAATATTAAAATATTGGCTAAATTTTTAACAAAAAAATTTTTCCAATTAAATTTAAATGATTGTTTTATAAAAGTAACTACTAATGAGAAATTTGAAATAACAACAGTTAATTTATTTTGTGATGGACAAGATTCTATATCTTTAAAAATCAATCTTATTTATTAATTAAATAACCGTATATTAATTTAACTTTAGATTAATATTAAAACTAAGAATATAAAATTTAAGAAAACGAGGTTTCATTATGCATAATGTAGTTAATGAAATTATGAATTTTGCAGTTTATTTAATTAATATTTTAGGTTATCCAGGAATTTTAATAGCAGGCTCTTTAGAATTCTTAGGAATACCTGTTTCTGGTGAAGTATTAATTCCCTTAATTGGATTAATGATTTCAAAAAGTAAGCTAAATATAGTCCTAGCATTAATTTTTCTTACTATTGGTAGTGTTCTTGGTACATTAATTATGTACGCCGTTGGTTACTTCTTTAGTAACTGGGCTAAAAATTTCATAAGAAAGAGATTAGCCTCCCATGAAGGGAAGCTTGATAGTATTAGCCATTGGATGAGAAAAAATGGCTCTATAGTAGTTTTTATAACTAGATTTCTACCCTTTGTAAGAGTTTATGTTTCCTTAATTGCTGGAATTGAAAGAATCCCTATTATTCCATTCACTATCTTTTCAACAATTGGAATAACACTTTGGAATCTATTATTTCTTTTAATAGGCTATTATTTAGGTGCTAAATTTAATATTGTTTTTGAATTAATAAAAACACACATTGGACTTACTATAGCCATCATCGCCTTAATTATAATAATTTGTATTATACTATTCTTTTTATTTATTAGATTAAAAAAAAGAAAAAATAACTAAAGACTAATTAAACAAAAGATAAAAGGAGATTTTTTATGGCAAAAGGATTATTTTTAGGTTTTCCAGGACATGGTCATGTGAACCCAACTATTGGTTTATTAAAAGAACTAATAGCATCAGGAGATGAAATAACTTATTACTGTACTGAAGAATTTAGAGAAAAGATTGAACCTACTGGTGCTAAATTTATTTCCTATAATGCTATCTATGTAGAGGATGCTACCAATGATGGATATATTAATTCATTAAAGCATTTAACTAGCATTTGTAATGGATTACTTGAATCTTTATGGCCTAATAAAGATGAACATTTTGATTATATGATTTATGACTCAATGGTTAATATTGGAGATAGAATAGGTAAAATTTTAAATATAGATAAAGTTATACGTTCTATAACTACTTTTGCTTTTTCAAAAAAACTTTTAGAGGATTTAACAAATGATAATGTACATATGCTTTTAAACTTTGACCCGAAAGAAATACATAACATTGTTAAAGATATGAAAAAAAAGTATGGAATAAACTTTTTAAATGATTATATTAAATCATTAAATAATAATAAAGCAAATTTAAATATTGTTTTTACTTCAGAATATTTTCAACCTAGAAAAATTGATTTTGATGAAAAATATAAATTTATTGGCCCTTCTATTGCTAAAAGAAATGAATCAATTGATTTTAAAATAGAAAATCCAAATAATAAAAAAATAATTTTTATTTCACTTGGAACAGTAGCTAATAAAAATATAGATTTTTATAAGGAAAGCTTTAAAGCTTTTAAAGATTTAAATAATTTAATTGTAGTTCTTTCAATTGGAAAGAAAAATAACATAGCTGACCTTGGTGAAATTCCAAGCAACTTCTTAGTTTATAACTATGTTCCTCAATTAGAACTTCTAGAAAAAATCGATTTATTCATTACACATGGTGGAATGAATAGTACAAGTGAAGGCTTATATAATAATTTACCACTAATTGTAGTTCCTCAATTTGGAGATCAATTCTTAGTTGGTAGCCAAGTTGAAAGTTTAGGAGCTGGAATAAATCTCGCTAACAATACTATAAATTCAGAAATTATATTAGAGGCTTATAAAAAAATTACTTCTAATCAAAACTTCAAAGAAAATGCAATGAAAATAGGTAATTCTTTAAGAACTTCTGGAGGATATAAAAAAGCTGCTTTAGAAATTCATAATTTAATAGAAAATTTTTAAAATAAAAAGAGACTGTATCAGAGTAGGAATAAATTCCTGAAAATGATATAGTCTCTTTTTTATATTTTAAACTATAGTTTTAAAATAAATTTCATTTCGTTCTCTATAAATTTCATCAGTATCATAAATAGCCCTTGCATTATTACTGCTATGGCTATTATAGACCTTAAAATCATTTCCTTTATCAGGGTCTGAATACCTAGTTTTTTCAGCTAAAGTAACTAATTGATGATAATTAGCTATCATAGGTTTTCACCTCTTTCATAGAATAACTTTAATTTAGTATTTCCTATAAAAGTATAGTTAATTCAACTAGGCTTAATGAAATTAATACCTTTTTTATATTTTAATATTCATCATAAACTAAATCTAAAACTGACTCAGTTTCTCTACAATATTTAACACATAAACATTGTCCTAAATTTCTCGGACAAGTTCTACAAAGACACCCTGTATCAGTTCCATCACATCTATCATGTTTTTTCTCACCACAATATTTACAATTTACACTAGTTCCTACTGCCAAAATACTTACCTCCAGTAATAATAAAATCTTTTATCTAAGTGTAAATCTTATTGTCTTTTAAATCAACCTATGATTTTTTCTCTTTTTCATTCCCCTTAATCACTGTAAATTTAATTTTATTATCTTTATTCTTTTTATTTTTTTTACTCTTTTTATTATTTCTATTTTTACTGTCTAAATTTTCATTTAATTTATTTTTTACTATTTTTTTCTTTTCTTCAGGTAAGATTCTAATATTAGTAATTTTAGTAACTAAAGGTTTTTCAATATTATTGTTTTCTAATAGTAAAAGCTTAGAACCCTCTACTGCAATTTCACAAAACTCTGATAAGTAAAGCTTATTAACCTTTATATATATTAAAGGAATTAAAATAAATGAAATTACAGAAACAGTTACAAGTGAAGTTTTTAATTCTATATCTTTATTTAATAAAGCTACCATAGCTCCACCTAAGAAAAATAATAAGTAAACTACAGTTCCTATAGTAATAATAAAAGTAAATTTCCTTATAAATTCACTTCTAAACTCTAAATTTTCACTTTCTAAAGAAATAGAAAGTATTATTTTATAGGCTAATAATAAAGTTAATGCTGTCATTACAGTTAATAAAAGAATAAGGGCTAATTGATTTTGGAAAAACATTAATTCAAATTTATAATTAAAATAAAATCCATCAATAAGTTTTAAAATAGGATAAAATATCACTTCTATAATTTCTTTTATTACAGGAATTGCTTCACTAATTAAAAATGTAGCTATACTAAAAATTATAATAATAGTATCTACAATAAATATAGGAAACCCAAGAATAGCTATAGTATTTTTAAAAGCCATCCTTCCTAAAATATTTAAAGCTCCTATGAATAAAGATATTATAGTTAAATATATAAAAGTTATTAAAACAACCTTTATTGATACCTCTCCAACAATTTTGCTTCTTACTGAATAAAACATTATTATTTTAATTAAAAAATTTAATAAAAGTCCCAGTAACATAGGACTATAGACCCACATAATAATTTCTTTAAATTTTTTCGTTCTATTTTTATTTTTAACAACTTCATTAATATCAAATTTTTTCTCTTTAAAAAAATAAAAAGTTATTGCACCAATAATTATAAATAAAAATAGAATATAGCCATTATTTATTGATAAAAATCCACTTAATGCTTGTTTAGCTGTTATTGTTTCTTTTATTTTATTTATCAAAATTAATCTTGAATTCCCACCAATGAAAAAAAATGCAATGCTATATATTACCGAACTTATTATTAGGTAAAGCTTATTTTTCTCCATATTTTTAAGCAATATTAAGCGTCCCCCCTTTAAATAAATATTATTTTTCTTTATATTATATAAACATAAAATCTTTTATATGATATTTATTTATTCCTGTAACACTTTTTTTTAAAAATCATACTTTATTATAAAGTAGTTTATTTTTTTACTTCTAAAAATACTCCTCTCTATCTAGAAGTATTAACTACTGAATTCCTTGCTTAATATTGCAAGTTTCCTCCCATCTATTTATTTTAAGAGGCTTTTTAAGCCTCTTTTTTTGCACAAAAAAAAGAAGATTTCCTAATTTCTTAGTACTGTCTTCTTAATTATTTATTCTCTATAGAACTAAATTTATAGAAATTATAAATTGTAGCTATAGTTCACTAAAACTTAAAAGAAAAGCTTAAAAAGCACCATCAATATTACTCCAGGCACTCCAAGTATTCCTGCGATTAAAGCGGTTAATAGATTGATTCCAATAACAACACCAAACATAGCTCCAAAATAATTGAAAATAGATAATAATATTACCCCCACGATTCCATTGATAACAAGGCCTATAACTTTTTTCATTGATCCTAATAGAATTTTAAATAAAATTAATCCTACACAAACAGCTCCAACTAATAAAATTAAATCTTCTACATTCATTTGCCTTTCCCCCTTTGAAAATATTATTATTTCAAATTAGCAAACCTTACAAATATTTTTATAAAGCTCATCTTTACTAGCCTTTACTTTCTTCAATTTCATTTCTTTTATTAAATAATTATATCTTGCTAAAATTTCCTGTTCTTTGTAAATAAGAGCCTCAATTAAATTAGGCTCATCAACAAATTGAAAAGAAATTCTAACTGATTCTAATTCTAGTTTTGTCTCTTTCATCGCTGAAAGTAGTTCTTCCCTAGCCTTCTTTGAAATAACTTTTTTCCTTTTCACATTCTCATTTTTTTTAGACTTACTACTTTTAATTATTTGCTTTTCTTTTTCATCTTGATTATTGTCTGTCCTATTATTCATCAATAACCCTCCATATAAATTTTATTCTTCATACTTCGAATTATTGACAAGCTATAATATTTTATTCAAAAAGTTTTTTAAATCCTTTAATTATAGTTCTTTTCTACCCTCTAAAGCTTTTGATAATGTTATTTCATCAGCATATTCTAAATCTCCACCTACCGGTATTCCTGCTGCTATTCTAGTAACTTTAATATCTAAAGGCTTTAATATCTTTGAAATATACATAGCTGTTGCTTCACCTTCAATATTAGGATTTGTTGCTAAAATTACTTCTTCTATATCAGCACTCATTCTTGATACCAATTCTCTTATTCTAATATCCTGTGGTCCTCTTCCTTGCATTGGAGATATATTTCCATGAAGTACATGATAAACACCATTAAATTCTTTTACTTTTTCCATAGTCATAATATCTTTTGGTTGCTCTACCACACAAATAAGCCCTTTATCTCTATTTGGGTTTGAACAGATAGAACAAGGATCAGAATCTGTAAAGTTACCACACACAGAACAATATCTAATAGTTCCTCTAGCTTCCTTTAACGCATCTGCAAAAGCCTCAACTTCCTCTTTAGGTAAATTTAAAACATGTAAAGTTAATCTTTGAGCAGTTTTTTTACCTATGCTAGGTAATTTTGCAAACTCTTCTATTAGTTTTTCTATGGCAACTGGATAAAAATCCATTTAATCCTCTCCTTTTTTCTTAAATTCCTTTATTAATACATTAGGCATACAAGCTTTCCCTGTATGCCTAATCTTATATTTATTTTCTATTTTAGTTCTTAGAAAAGTCCTGGTATATTTAATCCACCAGTTAATTTACCCATTTTATCGCTTGTTTCTTCTTCTACAGATTTCATAGCGCTGTTAATAGCTGTTAAAATTAAATCTTCTAACATTTCTACATCATCTGGGTCTACAGCTTCTGGTTTTATATTTAAACTTAATATTTCTTTTTTTCCGTTAACTCTAGCAGTTACAACCCCACCAGCTGAACCTTCGTATTCTTTACTTTCAAGTTCCTCTTGAGTTTTTTGCATTTGCTTTTGCATTTGTTGTGCTTGTTTCATTAAGTTTTGCATGTTACCCATTCCACCTGGGAATCCACCTTTTGCCATGATTAAATCCTCCTCAATATTTTTTTCTTAAATTTATTATATATTATTTTTACTTTTAATAGCAACATAGAAAGACAATCTCTAAATACTATTCTTCTATTATCTCTAAAGCATCTCCCATTATTCCTCTTAGGGTTTCTTCTGGATTTGCATTAGTTACATTTTCATTTTGTACTCTATAAATTACTTTAACCTTTTTCCCTATAATTTCAGAGAAAGTTTCATTTATAATTTTTGCACTATTATTTTGTTCAAGTCTCACTTTATTTCCAGAATACTGCTCATTAAATTCAACTTCTATAACACCATTATTACAATCAATAACTTTACCAGGTACAAGAGATAAATAGACTATCATAGCTCTTCTACCCTTTAAAGTTTCTAATAAATCCTTCCAAGCTCTTTTTGCATCCTCTGCGGTTACTGTATTATCTAATCCAGCAGTATCAACAAAAACTGGCTTCTTCTCTGGCACTATTTTGTTATTAGTCTTTACTGTATTTTGACCTTTATTCTCTATATTTTGAGAAACTTTTATATTACCACTTTTTATAGTCTCTTCTAGTTTATTAATTCTTGCTAATAATACTTCTTTAGAAGTATCATATTCTATTTTACACATTTTAATTATTGATAACTCTAAATATAGTCTTCCTTGTTTGCTTGACTTAGAACTCTCTTCGCCCTCTTGAAGAATTCTAATAGCTCTAATAATTTCTTCTCCTCTAACTCTTGCACCCTGTTCTTTTAGCCTTAAAATATTCTCTTTTGCCATGTCTAAAACCTCTTCTGGATTTTTAGTAACTTTTATCATTAAAAGATTTCTATAATGGCCAATTAAATCTTTTATAAAAAGACCTAAATCTTTTCCTGCTAAAACTATTTCTTCAACAGTTTCCATAGCTTTTTCTATATTTCTTTCAATGATTGCATCAGTTAATGAAAATAAATATTCATTAGTAACAAGACCAAGCATTGAAACAACTTCATCATAGTCTACTTTATTATCGCCCATTGAAATGGCTTGATCTAAAATGCTTAAAGCATCTCTCATAGCTCCATCAGAAACTCTAGCAATTAAATCTAAACTTTTATCATCAGCAAAAACAGCTTTCTCAGTAACTATTTTTCTAAGTCTACCAATAACTTTTTCCTTTGAAATTCTTTTAAAATCAAATCTTTGACATCTAGATAAGATTGTTATAGGAAGTTTTTGAGGATCTGTTGTTGCAAGTATAAATACAACATTTGCTGGTGGCTCTTCTAAAGTTTTTAAAAAAGCATTTACAGCCCCAATGGAAAGCATATGTACTTCATCCATTATGTAAACTTTAGTCCTTGCTTCCTGTGGTGGATATTGAACATCTTCTATAATTTCTCTTATCTTATCAACACCATTATTTGAAGCTGCATCAAGTTCGGTTACATCTATTGCTAAACCTTCATTTATTTTTTTGCACATTTCACAATTATTACAAGGCTCTCCATCCTGTAAATCTAAACAATTTAAAGCTTTAGCCATTATCTTAGCAGTGGTAGTTTTTCCTGTTCCTCTAGTACCACAAAACAAATAAGCATGAGCTGCCTTATTATTTAATATTTGATTTTTTAATGTAGTAGTTATATGTTCTTGACCAACTAAATCTTCAAATGTAGATGGTCTCCATTCTCTATATAATGCTTTATACGCCAAAGTTTCTCACCCTCTCACTGTTCTTTAAATAACTATATTAATTTTAACACAAGTACTAGCTTAGGTGAAAGTTAGTACTATAAAAACATTAGCCAACATAAATTATATTTTTATTTGAAATAGTTATTTTTAATATTAAAATCTTTACCATATTCTTTACTAAGAATATATATTATAATTATTGCTAAAGAAAATATTTTTAATCAAAGGAGCCTTTATGTTTTCAATAATAGTAGCCCATAGTAGTAATTTAGTAATTGGCAGGGAAAATAAAATCCCTTGGTTTTTACCTACTGATTTAAAAAGATTTAAAGAGTTAACAACAGGACATAAAATTCTTATGGGAAGAAAAACTTTCTATTCCCTACCTAAAGTCTTACCTAATAGACAACATATTGTTTTATCTAGAAATAAAAATTTAATTATAGATGATGAAAATGTCTTTATTTTAAATGACATAAAAAAATTTATTATAGAAAATAAAGATAGTAGAGAAGAAATTTTTATAATTGGTGGTGAAGAAATTTATAATTTATTTGCTCCTTATTGTAAAAAATTTTACATAACTGAATTATTGGAAAGTTTTAATGGCGATGCCTTTTTCCCCGATTTAATCTTTAAAGATTATAATTTAACCTTTAAAAGTAATTTAATCAAAGAAAATAACATTGAATTTCTTTATAAAAATTATGAAAAAAAATAAAAAAGTCATTTTCCTTAGGAAAATGACTTTTTTTTATAAAATCCATTACGGTTATAATCAATATAACCGTGCGCCTACTCTGACAATAAACTATAAGCGTTACCTGAGTGTTAGCTCAAATCAGATTTTACCATGGCACATGAAAGTGACCGCTTATGGCTGCTTCCTTCCGGACCTGACCAGGTTCACAGGCTTCCATTGCATGGGACCCAATTCTCAACACCACTTTCTCAGGGCAGACCTTACAGAATTAGTGCCTCGATAGGTGTTCGATCCTGCTATAGCGGATTGCAGGTTACAGGGCACCGCTGACTCCCCATCTAGCACGGCATTGGCGGAGAGAAGGGGATTTGAACCCCTGATAGAGTTGCCCCTATACACGCTTTCCAGGCGTGCTCCTTCGACCACTCGGACATCTCTCCAAATAATTTCAAATTAAATTATTTAATTTTGTTACTTTTTCATTCTATCATAGCTAAATTGCACTGTCAATTAACTATATATTTAAATTATTTCTTATAATTTATGAATAAATTTATTCCATAGACTTTTTCCCAAATTTGATAACAATTTTTACCTAAACATTATTTCTCTACTCTGTTAAAGTCTTTAAAGAATTATTTTAAATCTTTTGTTAAAAAAAACACAATTAACTACATAAATATCCCCTTTTAAGAATGAAATGATAAAAAGTTCATTTTATATGCTATTATTAAGTTGTTGATATTCAACATTTGGTGTTTTTTATTCTTAAAGTAAATTAGATTGTTTACGCAAACAATATTAGTATTTCCTTAAATTTTTAATCTTTAATGTTTAAAGATTTCAATCTAATTTTTAAGATAAGATTTAACCTCAAATTTTTACTACACTACAATCATAGCTAAGCCTCCTATGAAGTAACATTCATATGAAGGCTTTTTTTTGCTATATATTCTCTATTAACTCGTTAATAGCTCTTTTTGAAACTAAGCACTTATCTCCATTAGACATAACCACTATTTTTTCTTTTATATCCACTTCTTTAACCTTTGATAAATTTATCAAATAAGATTTGTGACATCGATAGAATCTATTACCTATATAAGTTTCAATATTTTTAAGTCTTCCCATAAATTCTATTTCATCTTTTTTGCTATGTAAAATCAATTTATGTGGTGAACTAGCAGTTTCAAAATAAATTATATCATCCTTTGGTAAACTTAATATTTTTTCACCAAATCTAATTTTAAAATTCCGCAAATCATTTTTTTCTAATTTAAGCTTTCTATTAGCTTTTAAAAGTCCTTCTTTTATTCTCTCTTCTATTTCTTTTAATTTATCAACTATTATATAATCTAAAGCCTCAACTTGATATATATAAGCTAAATAACTCATTTCTATATGCGCTGTTACAAATATAATGACTCCAAGTTCGTCAAACTCTCTTATTTGAGATGCAAGTACTATTCCATTTGCATCATTTTCAAAACGAACTCCTAAAAAATAGATTGCTGGACTTGAGTTTTCCTTAACTTTTTTCAAAACATCTTTAGGTTCATCACAAATCATAGAAATCTCCATCTGAAGATTTTCCATTAAAATAGTATTGGTTATAATTTTTTCTAAATATTCTCGTTCTTCCTTTGCTTGGTGGCAAATAAAGATTTTTAACATATTATAACTCCCCCATGCAAAATTCTCTTAATTGTATATTAAAATATTAATTAATTGTCCCAATATTTTATCATAGTAAAGTGTCTTTTACAATTGGTCTTACCTTGCTATTTATTTTTATATTTTCAAAGGCTATACATTCTTCTTTTCATTTTTTTAGTTTTTGTTCATAATTTTTATTATGCTTTCTTTTTTTCCCTATTAACTTTTTAAATATTGTAAAAATAAAAAAATAGTAATTTTACCCACTGTGATTAAAATCACATACAATTATTAATTTATTAAAATAAAAACTATTATTAAATTAAATCAACAATAATTTAAAGCTTTTGATTGTTAAAAATATAACTTCTTTCATTCACATTTTTGGTATATATTTGTTAAAAATGTAAATTTTAATAGCTAATAAAATTAAAGGATATACCTAAATTTAAGTATATCCTTTAACCGATTCTATAAAAAAATTTTTACTACAATACTTTTAGTGATTTATTTACTACATCTCTATAATACTTTAATTTACTGACTTCAGTAAAATATCTTTTATATTATAAGTTATATAGATATTCACCTATTTATTTTATCTACTGAATCAACTTCTATTACTGGTATCCTTTTATTACTTTCCTCAAATATTTTTATTATTCCATTTATTTTTATATAGTCTCCTGTTTCAATATCATCAGAAATTCCCCCAAAACAAGTTAGCCCTAAAAAAGTTGAATCCCCCATGCAACAATTCATATCTATTTGGGTAATAACAAAATCTCCTAATTCTATTAATTCCTTATATGCTAATCCTTCAATGATTATTTTTTTATTTTCAAATTCATTACTATGCTCATTAATAGCTTCTACCACTTTATGAAAATCACTTTTACCCACTATAACAATATCATTATTAGTTAGGTAATCATGACTATGCCCCTTACCATGATTATGTGTTTTATGTTCAATTTTCACACCTTTCATTAATAATGAACTTTTCAAAATATCTACTTTTATTACCACAAAAAAAGAAAATATTAAAATAAAATAAAGAAAATATCCTTTTTTAATTCCCCCTCTTGAAGGTACTGTAAATATTCTAGTGACTTGTACTAAAAGCATTATACCTAAAACTATTAATGTTATCATTAAATATATTTTTACCTTTTCACTAACTAATAAAAATATGTCTCCTGTAAAATACAATATCCCCATTGTAGCTAAAAGAGCTACTAAAATTAAAAACCATAAAAATTGATTTAAATTAAATCTTTTCATATGCCTCCCCCTCTAAACAATAAGCGCACAGCTTATAAATACTAGTGATGTCACTACAAAAATCAATTTAATTACAAAAGATTTTTTATAAGAAGCCATAAGCATAGTTACATTTTTAAGATCTATCATAGGTCCTATCAATAAGAAACCAACTATTCCACCTGCATTAAATGTTCCAAGGAAACTTCTAGCTACAAAAGCATCAGCCTCTGAACATAAGGATAATAAAAATGATATAAACATCAGTACCACAGTTCCTAAAACTGGAGTTAATTTCAATGAACTTGCAAAATAATCTGTTAGGTTCATCTGGAATATAGTTGCTAAGAAAGAACCTATAACAAAATACTTTCCTATATCGTAAAATTCTACCGAACTCATCTTAAGTAAAGTTATAACTTTATTTTCATTTCTATTTTTTATTTCTTCACATCCACAATCACATTTATAACTAGTGTTCACTTCACCATCTCTAAATATGTTTTCCCCCTCAGTAAAAATTCCCATAAACAATCCTGCTATTATTGCTATTATTACCCCTAAAAAGAATCTAAAAAATACAAATTTTAAATCTCCATCAAAAGCATAATAAGTTGATATTATAACTAAAGGATTAACTATTGGTGCTGCAAGCATATAGGTTACTGCTACATTAATAGGTACTCCTTTTTTCATAATACTTTTAGTAATAGGTACTGTAACGCACTCACAAATGGGAAAGATTATCCCTAAAAAAGCAGCTATTATAGAACCTAAAATCTTACTCTTTGGTATTATTCTATTTATAATTTCCTCAGTTAAAAATAACTGCATTAGTGAAGATAGCACTGCCCCAAGAAGTATAAATGGCAGTGCTTCTAGCACCATACTGGAAAATATTATAGAAAACTTTACTATTGTTACTTCCATGATAAATTCCCTACCCTTTTTCTAACTTATTATTTTAACCTTTTGTATTTTCTTTTCTAAATCATCTTTTTCATAAGCTACCACTATATGTGCATGATCATTTAAATTTTCAAGCAATTTTAAATATTTTTCCTCTGTTTCTTTAGTAATTGTATTACAATGATTTAAAATTATTAAATCACTTGCTTCAATTGTAGGTATAATTAAATGCCCTAAATTTTTTATAAAAGCATTTAGGGTTGTAGCACTAGCTATTGTTACTAATCCAGTTACCTTAAAATAGGCTCTAAGTTTTAAAGAATTAAATAGATTAATGGTTTTATTTATATCAGAAACTCCATTGCTTTCAATTATTAACCTTGAGGGTTTATAAAATTTTATAAGTCTTATAAGTCTTTCTTCAGTAATATCTTCATTGGATTTAAACTCTTTTATACTTACATTAAATTTTCCTTTTATATCCTCTGCAATTTCTTCTTTACCTTTTTCACAGGTAATTACAACTACTTCTTCCCTCTTAACTGTTTTTCGCAAAAACTCATTTAGAAATGTAGTTTTTCCTGAAGAAAGAAATCCACTAATAATTTCTACTGAACATTTCCTCATAATCACTGCCTTCTTCCTTTTAAAAATAACTCTCTTAATTTATTTTTATTAAGATTAGTTCCAATAACACAGATTCGTCCTGTATAATCACTTCTAAAATCCTTCATGTCAATTGTCTTTGGTACATAATCAAACTGAACCCATTTACCATCGTCACCAGCTACAATACCTTTAGCTCTCAATACTTCACCATAAACATCACTTTTGGTTAATTCCTCTAATAACTTATTTAAAGTAACTTTACTAAAACTTCTTGAGGTCTCTATACCTATATTTTCGAAAATATGCTGTGCTGAATGATTAACTGATTTCAAGTTATTTCTCCCTTTAAACATTTGTAGCTCTTGCTTTAAATGTTCTTTAGGAAACTTTGCTATTTCCATTATTCTTTTAGCACTAATATCTTTTAAAGATGTAGTTATAATATTAGCCTTAGTATTTAATTTAGATATTTCTTCACAAATTCTATCTAACTCTAAAGTAGAGAATCCATCAGTTCTATTTAAAATAACTACTCCAGCTCCTTGAAGTTGATTTTTATAAAACTCACCAAAATTTTCTGAGTAATATTTATAATTATTTGCATCTACCACTGTGATTTTCATATTAATAACCATACCTTCAATAGTTGCTTCCTTTATTGAAGAAATTACTTCAGATAATTTAGCAACACCTGATGGCTCTATTATTATCCTATCTGGTTTATATTTATCGATAACTTCTTTAATACTGTCTTTAAAATCACCTTTTATGCTACAACAAATACAACCTGATGTTATTTCCTTAACCTCAATTTCACTATCACTAAGAATAGTTCCATCTATAGCTACCTCTCCATACTCATTCTCTATAATTGCTATTTTTTCTTTATAAAGCTCTTCATTTATGAGTTTTTGAATAAGAGTAGTTTTACCTGCTCCTAGGAAACCAGATATAATATCTACTTTCATCTAATCTCTCCTTATAATTTCTCTTTAAATTCTATTCCATTGTCATTATTTTTATTACAGAAAAAAAGGATGAAATCTCCCTCTGATTTCATCCTTTATATTTCTTTACTAAAATAATTTTTTCCCTTAGTAAATTATTATTTAATTTCATCAAATTTTATTACTACTAAATTCTAAGAAATTAAATCAATATATTTTTATAAAAAAAATTACCTGATATATAATCAGATAACTTTTAAAAACTATTTTTTTATTCTTTTTTCTTTAAAAAATTCAGTTAATAAATTTCCACAATCTTCGTTGTATTCCCAAATTACATCTAAAAAGAAATTTAAATTATCATTTTGAACTAAATTTATCACAGAACCACAGGAACCTGTATTTTCATCAAAGGTTCCTATATATAGTTTTGATATTCTACTTTGGAGTATAGCTCCTGCACACATTGGGCAAGGTTCCAAAGTAACATACATTGAACAATTATTTAATCTCCAATTTTTTAAAACTTTCGCAGCTTCTTTTATAGCTAATATTTCTCCATGAGCTGTAGGATCATTTAAAGTTTCCCTTAAGTTGTATGCTTTACTTATAATCTCACCATCTTTTACTATAACAACACCTACTGGAACTTCCCCAATTGCTTTTGCCTTTCGAGCTTCTTCTAAAGCAATTTCCATATAGCTCATAAATTCACTCCTTAAACTTACTAATCTTAATCTTCAAAGGTTTCTACCTTCTTATTCAATACAAAAATTCTAACCTTCATAATTCTTTTCTTCTCAATTTCTTCAACTCTGAATTTAAGATTTTCATATTCAATTTCTTCGCCTTCTTCAGGAATTCTATCAAGTAAGCCTATTATAAATCCTCCAACTGAATCAAATTCTTCTGATGCTACATCAACATCATCTATAATATCACTTAAATCTTCAAGTCTAGTACTTCCGTCTACTTCGTATTCATTCTCTTTTACTTCTTTTACTTCATCTTCATATTCATCATATTCATCTTCTATTTCTCCTACAATTTCTTCAATAAGGTCTTCTATTGTTACAATCCCAACAGTACCACCATATTCATCTAAAACTACAGCGATATGATTTCTAGTATTTTTCATCTCTTCAAAAAGATCTGATATTTTCTTAAATTCAAAAGTATAATAAGGCTTTCTCATATGCTTTCTAACATCAAAGTCTTTTTTACTTTCATCATCTAATAAAATTAAATCTTTTATATAAAGAATACCTACTATATCATCTATAGTTTCTTCATATATAGGAATTCTTGAAAATTGATATTCTTTTATTCCTTCTAAAATTTCTTCATAAGTTACTTCTGTACTTTCCGCAACTATATCAACTCTTTGAACCATAATATCTTTTACTTGATGATCACCAAATTCAAAAACATTAAAAATCATTTCTTTCTCTTCTTCTTCTAAAACTCCTTCTTCTTCACCAACATCAACTAATGTTTTTAACTCTTCTTGAGTTATGAAGGCTTCTGTTTTACTTGGATCTCCTCCAAGAATTCTAATAAAGAATGATGCTATTTTATTAAACAGCCAAACTATTGGTTTTAATATATAAACAGTTACTATAACTGGTTTTATAACTACTAAAGAAACTTTTTCTGAATATTGTTTTGCTAAAGATTTTGGAGTAATTTCACTAAATATAAGGATAACCACAGTCATTGCTCCAGTTGCCACTGCCACCCAAACTCCTCCAAATCTGTAAGCTACAGTTGTTGCTAAAGATGATGCAGCAATATTTATAACATTATTCGCCACTAAAATTGTTGCTAATAATTCATGAGGTTCTTCTGTCCATTTCTGAACTAACTGCGCCTTTTTATTGCCATCCTCTGATAAGCGTTTCATTTTTATTCGATTCACAGACATTAAAGCTGTCTCTGATGCCGAATAAAATCCTGAAAGAACTACCATTATTATAAGAATTATTACCTGCCCCGTAAAAGGATCCAAAAATACCACTCTCCTAAAAAAAAATTTTATATCTATTATAACATAATCAAATTAACTTTTTTTCTTTGATAACAAAAAAAGATTGTTAAATATACTTCTAATCACTGATTTGAATTAATTATCCATATATTTCATTAAATTTCCTTTGATTTTATAATACTTTCTATATATTTATAATTAGTATATATATTCACTTTATTCATAAGAATTTAAAAATAATCATATTTTTATATTATATTTTTCCTATAAAAAAGCCTATAATAAAAATATAAAGAAAAAAAGCTCCATAACTAATTATGGAGCTTTGGCACCCCTAGTAGGAATCGAACCTACATCTATCCCTTAGGAGGAGATTGTTCTATCCGTTGAACTATAGGGGCATATTAAATTATACTTTCTTATTTAATTTTATATTTCTTAAGAAATACTGTCAATAACTAGAAAAGCATTTTTTTTAATTATTAGCTAATTATAACTATTTTATTATTTTTCTTTAATAAGGATGTAATTTTTTATTATTATAATAAAATGACAATGTTTGATAAGGAGAGTTTTAATAAATGATTCAAATTTATAATAGAGAGACAAACAATTATGAAACAGAAAATGTAGCTGGGCTTAATTATATAAATTGGTCTTATAGTTCCCCAGTAGGGAAAGGTGTAGTAGAACTTTTTGTTAAAAAGAAAATGTTCTCTAAACTTTATGGTTTCTATTGTAGTAGCCCATTTAGTAAAAAGAAAATTTCAAAATTCGTAAGAGAATTTGATATAAATACAGAAATTTGTCAAAAAGATATATATGAATTCAGAAACTTCAATGAATTTTTCAGCAGAAAACTTATTGATTCAGCTAGACCAATAGATCTTAGTGCTGAGACTCTAATTTCTCCTGGAGATGGAAGATTATTAGCTTTTGAAAATATCGATATGAATGCTTTAGTTCAAGTTAAAGGATTTACTTATTCTTTAAGAGAATTAATATCTAATAATTCAATAGCAAATAAATATGAACATGGAACTTGCTTAATATTAAGGCTTTGTCCTACAGATTATCACAGATTTCATTTTGTAGATGATGGTATTTGTGGACCTACAAAAAAAATTAAAGGTTCCTATTATTCTGTAAATCCTATTGCACTAGAAAAAGTACCTAAATTATTTTGTAAAAATAAAAGAGAATGGTCTATTTTTCATTCTAAAAATTTTGAGGATATAATTTTAATGGAAGTTGGAGCAACTTGTGTTGGAACAATAATTCAAAGTTATCAAAGTAATAAACCTGTAAAAAAGGGTGATGAAAAAGGCTACTTTAAATTTGGAGGTTCTACAACTATATTGTTTTTCAAAAAAGATACAATAAAAATAGACAAAGATATTATTGAACAAACAAAAAAAGGCTTTGAAACTCAGGTATCTATGGGCGAAAAAATAGGAATTTCCTTAAAAAAATAATTTTTTCTTTATAATATGTGTTAAAATAAACATTACGCTTAAATTTTATAAATCTAACTTAAGCAGTAATGTTTATTTTTTTATTTTTTTCTTCATAAATTCTTTACATACATAAATTTTTTGCATATAAGTAAATACCTATTAATATATGAAAGAAATAATATTTTACTTATGTACAAACCTAGAATATAATTAACTCATAGTTAACAAACAGTTAACAGCAAAGTTTAGAATTTAACAGATTAAAATAAATATTTTTTAAAAGGAGATTTAGTTATGAATAAACACATTAATAAAGCTAAATATTTCCCTATAGGTGCTGTTGGAACATCTCTAGGATTTATGACACTTTCAAATGTATGGGCTCTACATGGAGTTCATTTCTTAAAACCAATATCAATCATTTTTGCATTAATCGCAATATCAATAATGGTATTAAAAGTTGTATTTCATCCAAAACAAGTATGGACAGAACTTAAAGATCCAATAGCTGGTGGATTTTACCCAACAATCGATATGGCAGGATTTGTACTAGCGTCATTCCTATTACCTTACTGCCCAACAATAGCTAAAGTTATTT
>JBOGCG010000033.1:0-16483 GCA_051656625.1 Sarcina sp.
CTAGTAAGACCCCTTGAAGACTACAAGGTTGATAGGTCGGAGGTGTAAGCATGGTAACATGTTCAGCTGACCGATACTAATAGGTCGAGGGCTTGATCTAAAATTATAGTTCCAACTAATATATATAATTTTCAGAGAAACAATTTTTCAAATAAGTTGACAAATTTATATTTCTGACGTATAATAAATTATGTAATCTGGTGATTATGTTTTTTAGGGTAACACCCGTTCCCATTCCGAACACGAAGGTTAAGCCTAAAGAAGTCGATGGTACTGCAGACGCGAGTCGGTGGGAGAGTAGATTGTCGCCGGGTCATGGATCTTTAGCTCAGTTGGTTAGAGCAACCGGCTCATAACCGGTAGGTCCGGGGTTCGAATCCCTGAAGGTCCACCATTTTTGGGGGTATAGCTCAGTTGGGAGAGCACCTGCCTTGCACGCAGGGGGTCAAGAGTTCAAATCTCTTTATCTCCACCAAGAAAGACTATCTTTATAGATAGTCTTTTTTTTTGTTTTTAAATTTATGTATAAAATAATAATATTATTAATTAAAAATTAAAATACCACAAACACCCCTAAGTTACCAGCTTATGCAAGGTATAATATAATTATAAGAATAAACATAGGGGGAAAATCTATTATCAATAAAAAAATTTTTAAAGTATATGAGTGAGAGTTAAAACATATGATAGATAATAGATTAGAGTATTAGATGGAAAAAAAACAGGGATTAAAAAAAGAGATTGGCTTATTTACGGCCACTGCTTTGGTGATAGGAAATATGATGGGGTCTGGGATATTTATGTTACCAGCAACTCTAGCACAGGTATCAACTCCCGTAGCTAGTATATTAGCATGGGTTTTTACAGGAATAGGAGCAATTATTTTATCATTAACATTTGCTAATTTAGGATCAAAAATCCCTAAAACTGGTGGCGTTTATGAATATTCAAGATTAGCTTTTGGAGATTTTTGGGGATTTTTAACTGCTTGGTTATATTGGAATGGATCTTGGATAGGAAATGCTACTATTTTTATAGTTGTAGCTACATATTTAGGACAAGTTATAGGAGTATTAACTAATAATCCTTTATTAGGTTTTTTATTTTGTTCAGCTATTTTATGGACTTGTACTTATATTAATATTAGAGGAACTAAATTTGCAGGAAATATAGCTGCATTTATAACAGTTTTTAAGATAGTACTTTTTATAGCTTTTATAGCTATAGCTTTATTTAATTTTGATATAAATAATATAACAGAAGGTATTAAAACACAGGGGCTAGGACTTAATACTATTCCAGCAGCAGCAGCGGTTACACTTTGGGCTTTTATGGGACTTGAAACAGCTACAGTAGCTGGAGGAGAAATTAAAAATCCAGAAAAAAATGTTAAAAGAAGTACAATATTAGGGATGTTAGTAAGTACAATACTATATATTATAATAAGTATCGCTGCTATGGGTGCAATGAGCCAAGCTAATTTAGCTAATAGTTCAGCACCGATTTCAGACATTATTAAATCAGCTTTAGGACTAAAAAGCATTACATTATTAAATATAGCAATAGCAATTAGTATTTTAGGAACTGCTTTAGGTTGGCTTTTATCTACAGCTAGAGTTGGGTTTGCAGCTGGAGAAGATGGAATATTTCCCAAAGCATTTGCTAAAGTTCATCCAAAGTATGGAACACCATATGTAGCATTAATAATAGGTTCTATTTTTATAAATATTATATTTATTATGAACTTTACTAAAGGGCTAATAGGAGCTTATAATTTTATAGTTCTTTTAGCAACTTTAAGTTATTTACCTATATATGCATCTTCAACTATTGCAGAAATATTATTAATGGCAACTGATGAAAGTAAAAGAACTGTGAAAAATTATACATTACTTGTAGTAAGATGTCTTGTTGGATTCGCATTTTCTATATGGGGAATAATGGCTTCAGGCTCTGAAGTGGTAATGTACGGTTTTGTATTACTTTTACTAGGAATACCGATTTATGGATTTATGAAACTTAAAAAAAATAAAGAGTAATTCATTTTTATTAGCGCAACTATTTTTTTTAGTTAAGATACTTTATTGTTTAAGTTAAGAAAATTTTAGACAAGTAATGAGTATAATAGGGGTGTATGGGAATGGTGAATCTAAATAAGCTAGAAAATGAACTTACAGAATTGAGATTGAGAAAAAGAAGTTTGATTTTAGCTGGAAAAGAATATTTCAGTTTAGATGAAGCTATAAAAGAAATTGAGATAAAAATAAAAGCTGAGAAAGACAAAAAGGAAGCTTGAGAGAAATAACATTAAAGAACTCTATGAATTTTAAAATTTATAGAGTTTTTTTTATTTTTTAAATTTTTCTAGTCTTTAATTTCATTTTTTTATTTTAAAATTTTTTGATAAATTAATATTTTATTTTTTGTAAAGCTTTAACTAAGTAATAAATAAAAATACTCCTACATATTATTATAGATGTAATTTAGATATATTTTTTTCATATTAATTTTTTTTTATGATGTAAAAAAATTTATAATGCAGGTAATTTTATAATGCAGGTCAGTTTATTAATTTTATTATATTGAATTATAGAAAAAGGGGGATTTATAGTTGGGAATACAAATTTCAGAATATGATATACATCTTTTTCATGAAGGGAATCATAATCAATGTTATAACTTTATGGGAGCACATATAACTAGTGAAAATGGTAGAAAAGGAGTTAGATTTACTACTTGGGCGCCTCATGCTAGCAATGTTCATATAGTTGGAGAATTTTCTTCATGGGAAATAGATGATAAGTATAAATTAAATAAAATAAATCACATGGGGATTTGGACTGGATTTATTCCAGGAATAAAAGCTGGTATGGCTTATAAATTAGCTATAAAAAGTATTTTTTCAGATAAAGTAATTTTAAAGTCAGATCCTTATGGAAGAGCGGCAGAACTTAGACCTAATACAGCATCAATAATAGTTAACGAAAATAGATATCGATGGAAAGATAAAAGATGGATTGAATTTAGAGAAAAAAATAATTTTCAAAAGTTACCTATGAATATATATGAACTTCATTTAGGATCTTGGAAGAAAAAAGATGATAGATTTTTAACTTATAGAGAGCTTAAACATATTTTACCAAAGTATATTAAAGAGATGGGCTATACCCATGTTGAGTTTTTGCCTATAATGGAACATCCCTTAGATAGTTCTTGGGGATATCAAACAACAGGATTTTATGCAGCAACAAGTAGATATGGAAATGCCAATGGACTTAGAGAACTTATTGATGAGTTTCATAAATTTGATATTGCTGTAATTCTTGATTGGGTTCCTAGTCATTTTTGTAAGGATGAGCATGGGTTATTTAGATTTGATGGAACAGCAACTTATGAATATGCTGAAGGTTGGAAGGCAGAAAATAAGGGCTGGGGTACAGCGAATTTTGATTTAGGAAGACCAGAGGTAAGAAGTTTTTTAATATCTAATGCTTTTTATTGGATTAAAGAATTTCATTTTGATGGAATAAGAGTAGATGCAGTAGCTAATATGCTTTATTTAAATTATTGTAGGGAAGATGGAGAATGGAGAGCTAATGAAGATGGCTCTACCCATAATATAGATTCAGTAGAATTTTTAAAAAAAATGAATACAAAACTTTTAGATAGTTTTCCAAATTTAATAATTGCAGCTGAGGAATCAACAGCTTGGGAAAAAGTTTCTCATCCAGTTGAAGATGGAGGACTTGGATTTAATTTTAAATGGAATATGGGATGGATGAATGATTCATTAAAATATGTTGAACTTGATCCTGTTTATAGAAAATATCATCACAATCAAATGACCTTTTCTATGATGTATCATCATAGTGAAAAATTTATTTTACCAATATCTCATGATGAAGTGGTTCATGGAAAAAAATCTTTAGTGAATAAAATGCATGGAGATTATTGGAATAAGTTTGCTGGATTACGGGTATTTTCAACTTATATGATGGGGCATCCAGGAAAAAAACTTAATTTTATGGGCAGTGAATTTGGACAATTTATAGAGTGGCGAGATTATGAGGAACTTGAATGGAAACTTATAGATCAATATGATATGCATAGAGATACTATGCGATTTACAAAGGCTTTAAATAATTTTTATAAAAATCATAATTCTTTATGGAGTAAGGATTATGATTTAGAGGGATTTAATTGGATAGATGCAGATAATGGGCAGCAAAGTATTTTTATTTTTATGAGGAAAGGTTTTGAAGATAAAGATACATTAGTGTTTATTTGCAATTTTACATCTAATTATTATGAAAACTTTAATGTGGGAGTTCCTTTTATGGCTAATTACTATGAAGCTTTTAATAGTGATGATAGAAGTTATGGCGGTTCAGGAAAAATTATAGATAAAAAAATAAAAGCTAGAAATATTTCATATCATAAAGAGAAGTATTCTATTAATATTTCTATACCACCTATGGCAGGATTAGTTTTAGGGATAGATGAGTTTATTGAAATAGAGAGTAAAGATTTATTTTTAGATAATAAAAAAGAAAATGAGAATCAGGGAAAAGAAGAAATTGTATATATAAATGTGAAGGGGGAATTTTAAGATGAAAATTTTATTTGTTGCTACAGAATGTCATCCTTTTATAAAAACAGGAGGACTTGGAGATGTTATGGGTGCTTTACCTAAGGCTTTAAATGATGGAAATAATGATATTAGAGTAATTATTCCTAAATTTAAAGATATAAAAGAGCAATTTAAAAATGATATGAAATATTTAACCAATTTTAAAGTAAATGTTGGTTGGAGAAATCAATATTGTGGAGTTTTTGAACTATATATTGATGGAATTACGTATTATTTTTTAGATAATGAATATTATTTTAAGAGAGATGGATTATATGGCTATAATGATGATGGCGAAAAATTTGCCTTTTTTGATAGAGCAGTTTTAGAAACATTAAGAAATATTGATTGGTGTCCAGATGTTCTTCATTGTAATGATTGGCAATGTGGGATGATACCAGCGCTGCACAAATTAGAATACAAAAAGGATAATTTTTATGGAAATATGAAAACTGTATTTTCAATACACAATTTGCTTTTCCAAGGAGTTTTTGATCCTTGTATTTTAGGTGAGTTATTTGGTTATAGTATGGAGCAATTTAATAATGGAATGCTTGAGTTTAATGGTGGAGTAAGTTTTATGAAGGGTGGATTACAATATGCAGATAAAATAACCACTGTTAGTAAAACCTATGCAGAAGAGGTTAAAACAAATTGGTATGGGGAAGGGTTAGATGGATTATTAAGAGAAAAGAATAATAATTTATATGGAATTTTAAATGGTATAGATTATGAAGAATATAATCCAGAAACTGATGATTTAATATATGAAAAGTTTTCTATAAGTAATATAGAGAAAAAATATGAAAATAAAGTGGCACTTCAAAAAGATTTAGGTTTATCTGTGAAAAAAGAAATTCCAATGATATCAATTATATCAAGATTAACAAATCAAAAAGGAATAGATTTAATTATTAATATAGCAGATAGATTACTACAAAATGATATTCAGCTTGTAATATTAGGTACTGGAGATAGAGGCTATGAAGAACATTTTAAAGGATTGAAATATAGATATAATGATAAAGTTTCAACAAATATATTTTTTGATAATAATTTAGCACATAAAATTTATGCTGCTTCAGATATGTTTTTAATGCCATCTGCCTTTGAGCCTTGTGGTTTAAGTCAATTAATTTCTTTAAGATATGGAACCATACCAATTGTTAGAGAAACTGGAGGACTTAAAGACACAATATCACCATATAATAAATATGATATAACAGGAAATGGTTTTAGTTTCGCCAACTATAGTGCACAGGAGCTTATAAATACCATAGAAGAGTCCGTAAGAACTTATTATAGAAAAAGCGAATGGAATGAAATTATAAAAAATGCAATGAGTTCTGAAAATAGTTGGAACAAATCAGCTATGGAGTATAAAAAGCTTTATGAAAGTTTGATGATTTAGCGAAGAGAATCCATAAATTAATTTCAGGAGGTAATTTAATGCTAGTTATAAATAAAGAAACTTTTAAAAAGGATTACGAAAAGAAATTTCTAGAGATTCATGGGAAAGAATTATCAGAGGGAGACAACTTATATAAATATGAAGCTTTAGGTGGACTAGTTAGAGATTACGTTGCAAAAATGTGGCTTGATACAAATAAAAAATATAATAAATCTGGAGAAAAACAAGTTTATTATTTTTCAATGGAATTTTTAATGGGTAGACTTCTTGGAGATACTCTTTTAAATCTAGGAATAAGAGAAACTTGTAATGAGGCATTAAATGAACTTGGTATAAAATTAAGTGACCTTGAAGAGTTTGAGCAGGATCAAGGACTTGGAAATGGTGGGCTTGGTAGATTAGCAGCTTGCTTTTTAGATTCTATGGCATCTTTAAATATACCTGGTCATGGTTGTGGTATTAGATATAAATATGGTTTTTTTGAACAAAAAATTATAAATAATGCACAGGTTGAAGCTCCGGATAATTGGCTTAGAGAGGGTAATGTATGGGAAATTAGAAAGCCGGATAAAGCAGAGATAGTTAAATTTGGTGGAGAGGTGAGGTTGAAGCAAGTTAACGGAAAACTTGTAGTTACTCATATAAATTATGAACCAGTTTTAGCTATACCTTATGACACTCCAATTGTAGGTTATGAGAATGATGTAGTAAATAACTTAAGACTTTGGAGTGCTGAGCCTGTTTCTAATGAATTTGACTTTTCTTCTTTCAGTAGAGGGGAATTTTTAAAGGCTATAGAATATAAAAATTCTGTAGAGGCTATTTCTCATGTACTTTATCCAGATGATTCTTTTTATGAAGGAAAAAAATTAAGACTTAAACAACAATATTTCTTTGTTTCAGCAGGGATACAAAGTATAATAAGGCATTTTAAAAAATGTGGTGGAAAAATAGATGAATTAGATGAAAAGATAGCTATTCATATCAATGATACACATCCTGCCCTTGCAGTTCCAGAACTTATGAGAATTTTATTAGATGAAGAGAATCTACCTTGGGAAGTAGCTTTTAGAATAACTAATAATACTTTGGCTTATACCAATCATACAATACTTGCTGAGGCTCTTGAAAAATGGCCAGTAGAGATGTTTAAAAAATTACTACCTCGTATTTATATGATTGTAGAGGAAATTAATAAAAGATTTTGTGAGGATTTATGGAATAAATATATAGGGCAGTGGGATAAAATTTCTAGGATGTCCATAATAGGAGATGGCTATGTAAGAATGGCTCATTTAGCTATTGTGGGTGCTCATAGTGTTAATGGAGTGGCAAAACTTCATACAGAAATTCTAAAAAAACAAGAAATGAAAGATTTTTATTATTATTATCCTAGAAAATTTAATAATAAAACTAATGGAATTACACATAGAAGATGGCTATTGAAATCTAATCCAGAACTTAGGGATTTGTTGAAAGAAACTATAGGTGATAGTTTTATTAAACATCCAATGGATATGGAAAAATTCTTAAAATACGCCGATGATAAAACAGTCCAAGATAGATTAGCCGAAATTAAATTAAATAATAAAAAGAAATTAGCTAAAATAATTAAGGAAAGAAATAATATTGATGTAAATATAAATTCAATTTTTGATGTGCAGGTAAAAAGAATACATGCCTATAAAAGACAGATTTTAAATTGCTTAAAAATAATGGATTTATATAATGAGATAATAGACAATCCAAATAAGGAAATGGTTCCAAGAACATTTATATTTGGAGGGAAAGCAGCTCCATCCTATTACTTAGCTAAAAAGACAATAGAGCTTATAAATAGCATGGGAGAAGTTATAAATAATGATCCTAGAGTTAAAGGTAGGATGAAGGTTATTTTCTTGGAAAATTATAATGTATCCTTAGCAGAATCTATAATTCCAGCTACTGATCTTAGTGAGCAGATATCAACAACAACTAAAGAAGCATCGGGAACTTCCAATATGAAGTTCATGATGAATGGTGCGGCTACTATAGCTACTTTAGATGGAGCGAATATAGAGATAAGAGATGAAGTTGGGGATGACAATATTATAATTTTTGGTCTTACAGAAAGAGAAGTTTTAAATTATTATGCTAATGGTGGTTATTCAGCTATAGATGTTTGTAATAAAAACTCTAGAATTATGAGAGTTATAAATAATTTAATAGATGGTAGTTACTGTGAAGATAAAGAAAGATTTAAAGCTATATATGAAAATTTAATAACCTATAATGATGAATTTTTTGTACTGAAAGATTTTGAATCTTATATGGAAGCAAATAAGAGAGTTGATAGATTATATATTAATCAAAATCAATGGCAAAAAATCTGTGCTATAAATATTGGACATTCAGGAATTTTTTCCTCAGATAGAACTATTTCAGAATATGCTACAGGTATTTGGGGTTCAGATATAATGTATAAGAATTTATAAAAATTTAGTTCAAAAGATAAGTTTTTACAAAGGAAGGATAAATTTATGGATAGTTTTTATATGATTCATGACTCACAAAGTAAGTATTATAGAAGTCCTTTTGGTGCTGTTAAATTAGGTGAAAAAATAAAGATATATTTAGAGCTTGAACATGATGCAGAGGTTTTTTTAGAAGTAATTAGATTTAATGGTTCTAAAGAGAAAATTTTAATGTTTAGAGATAGTTATCTCAGTAGTTGGAAGAAAAACTTTTATGGTGCTTGTATAAATACTGAAAACTCACTAGGGATTATAAATTATTATTTTTCAATTTTTAAAGATGATAAAGTCTATTACTATGGAAATGGAGAAGAGGGGTTAGGGGGAATAGGTAAAGTCTATGAAGATAACCCTAAAGCCTATCAAATAACAGTGTATAAGGACTTTAAAATACCTAATTGGTATAAAGAAGGAATAATATATCAGATTTTTGTAGATAGATTTTATAATGGAAATGAAAATTTTATAGTAAATGCACCAAAGCATAATAGTTTTATATATTCTGATTGGTATGACGATCCTATGTATATAAGAGATAGAGAAGGAAATATAGCAAAATGGGACTTTTATGGTGGGAATATTAAAGGAGTTATAAAGAAACTTCCCTATATAAAAAGTTTAGGAGCAACTATAATTTATTTTAATCCTATATTTGAAGCTCAAAGTTGTCATAAATATGATACTGGGAATTATGAAAAAATAGATTCTATGTTTGGTACAGAAGAGGATTTTAAAGAACTTTGTATGGCTGCTAATAAACTTGGGATTAGAATAATTTTAGATGGAGTTTTTAGTCATACAGGAGATGATAGTAAGTATTTTAATAAATATGGAAACTATAATTCTTTAGGAGCATATCAATCACCTAATTCTCCTTATTATAATTGGTATAAATTTTATGACTATCCTAATAGTTATGAATGTTGGTGGGGGATAGGAAATCAGCCTAATGTAGATGAATTAAACGAAAGCTATTTAAATTACATTGTAAAGGGCGAAAATGCTATAGTTGCAAAGTGGTTAAAACTTGGAGCTAGTGGTTGGAGACTTGATGTAGCAGATGAACTTCCAGACCAGTTTATTAAAAATATAAAAGAAAGAATGAATACTGACTTTCAGGATACTGTGTTAATAGGTGAAGTTTGGGAGGATGCCTCTAATAAAATTAGTTATTCATCTAAAAGAGAGTATCTTTTTGGAGAAGAATTAGATTCTGTTACTAATTACCCCCTTAGAAGTGCAATTATATCCTTTGTTAAAGGTGAAATAAGTTCTAAAAAGCTTTCAGCTATAATAATGAGTCTATATGAAAATTATCCTAAAGAAGTATTTTTTGCAACTATGAATTTATTAGGAAATCATGATACCGAAAGGATATATACTGCTTTATCAAATAATATAATGGAGCTAAAAATGGCTATAGCAATACAGATATTACTTCCAGGGGTTCCTCTTATATATTATGGAGATGAGGTTGGTGTAGTTGGAAAATCAGATCCAGATAATAGAAGAGCATTTCCTTGGGGAAGGGGTAATTGTGAAATAGCAGATTATTATAGAGAAGTTTGTGCTATTAGAAATCATAATAATGCTATAAAATCAGGAGAATTTAAAATTCATTATATAAATGAAGAAGTTTTTTGTTTTGAAAGATATCTTGATAGTAGAAAAATAATTTTAATGATTAATAGTTCTAAAGTTAATTCTAATAATGTGAATTTAATAGAAATAGGCGCTTTAGGTACTTATAAAAATTTATTGAAGCCCTATGAAAATTATGATTTAAACAATAATTTATTAAATGTAAATTTATTGCCTAAGGAATGTAAGATTCTAATTAATTAAGTAATTAATTAGAAAGAGTAAGAATATAAATAATTAATGTAGGAGTTTGTATTAGTAATACAAACTCCTATTGAATTTTAAAAGGATATTTTATTTTAAAAATAAAAGTAATTTTTTTAATCATCAAAACATATTTATCATTTAGGGGGTGAATAAAATGATAAGAACAGTTGTCTGTGAAAAAGAAGGCTGTACAGGAAATAGTTTTTTTATAAGAAGTAATGAGGATAATACTCTTACAATTATTTGCAATAAGTGTGAGAGTACTTATAACTATGATATTAATGAGGGCAGTGATTTAACATTATTATCGAATTGTTCAAGCTGTAATAGTGATAATTTTAAAGTTTTTAAGGATGTTGAAAGCAATAAAGTTTATGCAAAGTGTGTTAATTGTGGCAATCCTCCAGAAAGAGTTTATCTAGATATTAATGGCAATCAAATATCATATAATGAAAAGTTATTAAGTGAAGTGAAAGAAACGGTATTAAAAATAGAAGAAAAAGTTTGTAACTTAGAAAAGAAGATAGAAGGCCTTGAAAATGGTCAACTTCTTTTAGAAGAATCATTAGCTTATGCTAATAAATTTTTAACTAATTAATTTTAAACTGTTTTAATAAATAGAAATTAACTTAAGCTACAAGGTAATGGAAGGGGAAAAGGGATTTTATGAGTAAAAAAGAAATAGTTGCAATGATATTAGCTGGGGGACAAGGATCAAGACTAGGAGTATTAACAAAAAAAATAGCAAAACCAGCAGTTCCTTTTGGTGGAAAGTATAGAATAATAGATTTTCCATTAAGTAATTGCTCAAATTCAGGAATTTATACTGTTGGAGTACTAACACAGTATCAACCAATGGAATTACATGCTCATATAGGTATTGGAAGTTCATGGGATTTAGATAGAAGAGATGGGGGAGTAGGTTTATTACCACCTTATCAAGGTGAAGATGGTGGTAATTGGTATAAGGGGACAGCAAATGCAATATATCAAAATATTCCTTATATAGATAGTTATGACCCTGAATATGTTCTTATTTTATCAGGGGACCATATATATAAGATGGATTATTCAGAAATGCTTGATTTCCATAAGGCAAAGGAAGCTGATGCAACAATAGCTGTATTAGAGGTTCCATTAAAAGAAGCTAGTAGATTTGGCATTATGAATACAAGAGAGGATCTATCAATATATGAGTTTGAAGAAAAACCAGAAAATCCTAAAAGTAATAAAGCATCAATGGGAATATATATATTTAATTGGTCTGTTTTAAAGAAATATTTAAGAGAAGATGAAGGGGATTTAAAGTCAAGCAATGACTTTGGAAAAAACATAATTCCAAAAATGCTTGAAAGTAATAAAAGAATGGTTGCATATCCTTTTAAAGGATATTGGAAAGATGTTGGAACTATAGAAAGTCTTTGGGAAGCTAATATGGATTTATTAAAATCAGACTGCGATCTAGGTTTATATGATGAAGATTGGAAAATATATTCAGTTAACACAATGGCACCAGCTCAATATATAGGACCAGCAGCAGAAATTAAAAATTCTTTAGTAGTTGAGGGATGTTTAGTTGAAGGTATTGTTGAAAATTCAATATTATTTAATGGTGTACAAGTAGGAAAAGGTGCAGTTGTAAGGAATTCTGTTATAATGTCAGGGGCTAAAATAGAGGAGTCTGTGATAGTTGAAAAAGCAATTATAGGAACAGAAGTAACATTAAAAAGAGAGAGCAAAGTAGGAAATGGAGAAGAGATAGCTGTAATTGGACCAAAAGAAGAAGTTGAAGAAGGTTCAGTGGTATTTTAAAATATTAAAAATCTATCTGTTAGGGGGATTATAAGATGAAAAACTGCATAGGAATAATAAATTTGGATGAGAATGAGGAAAAAATAAGTGCATTAGCAAAAAAAAGACCATTGGCCTCAGTACCTATAGCTGGTAGGTATAGAGTGATAGACTTTATTCTATCTAATATGACTAATTCAGGTTTAGAGAGTATAGCTATTTTTACAAAAAATAAATCAAGAAGTCTTATGGATCATTTAGTTAACGGAAGACCTTGGGATTTGCATAGAAAGAAAGAGGGACTTAAAGTATTTAATTTTGGAGATAAAGAACCATCCTATGATGATGTTCATTGTTTTTTAGAAAATTTAGATTTCGTAAAATTAAGTAAAAAGGAATATGTTTTATTAGCACCTTCTTATATGATAGCAAATATAGATTTTACTGATTTTATAAAATGGCATAGAAAAAGTAAAAATGATATTTCGATTTTATATAAAAAAGTAGAAAATGCAAAGCAAGAATTTATAGGTTGTGATGTTTTAAATTTAGGAGAAAATAATAGAGTTGAGAGCATTGGAGAAAATATAGGATCAACTAATAAGATAAATGTTAGTATGGAAATGTTCCTTATGAGAACAGACTTATTTATAGATATTATATATGATTGTATAAAAAAAGGACATAATAGAAAAGTGAAGCAATATATAAAGTATAATTTAGATAAATTCAATACAAGAGCTTATGAATTCGAAGGCTATTTAAAATGTATTAATTCTTTAAGCTCCTATTATAATATGAATCAAGAGTTATTAAAACCTGAAATAACTAAGGAATTATTTTATGATAATATGCCTATATATACAAAAACCAAGGATGAGTCACCAACTAAGTATTCAGAAAAGAGTAAAGTAACTAACTCAATAATAGCAAATGGTTGTTTTATTGAAGGAACTGTTGAAAATTCAATAATATCAAGAAGAGTTTATATTGGAGAGGGAGCAGTTTTGAAAAATTGTATAATTCTTCAGAATACTAAAATAGGTGATAATGCAAAGTTAGAAGGGGTCATAACTGAAAAAGGAACAACAGTTAAAGAAGATGAAGAATTTATAGGAAATAAGGATGCTTTAGTAGTTATAAAACCACCAAGAAAAATATAAGTTAATAGATAATCTTCCTTTTATTTGATATAATTTAAATGGAAAAATAAGGGGGAGTAATTAATCGATGATGGGGTTAACTAGAAAAAAGAAAATAAATTTAGCTTTAATAGTGTTTTGGATGGCATTTATATTTTATATGTCTAATCAACCAGCAGAGATTTCTAATATGCATAGCGGGACTTTAGTTCAAGTTTTTAATTATTTAGGAATTGATCTAAATGGCATTTTTGGGAATTTTGCAATGACTATTATAAGAAAGGGTGCTCATGTTACAGAATACTTTATATTATTTTTATTAGTATATAATTTTCTTCAGTTTAAATATAAAAATAAAAAATTAATCATAGTGACTTTTATTTTTGTAGTTCTTTATGCTTGTAGTGATGAATTTCACCAAATATTTGTAGCAGGACGGGCAGGAAGAATTACTGATGTAGCAATAGATAGTATAGGAGCAATAATAGGAATAATAGTGGTTAAATTAAATGAATATATAAAAAAAGCTACTTTAAGATAGGATTAATCTATTTTAAAGTAGTTTTTTTTAGAAAAATCCCTCATAAAAAGGATAATTATGTAATATAGAAAGTGCCGATTTAATAAAAAATGAAGGTTGCTTTTTTATTAAATTCAGTAAAAAAGGAAAAATTTCTAGTTTTAGTATAAATAGCAAAGGAACTATATCAGTATTGATATGTTAAAGAAATGTATAAAAAACAATTAAAATAATAAAAAATACATAGAATTTTAACAAAAAAACTCAAAAAAGTGATGACTAAAAGGAAAAAATATGATAATATCTTAATATAAACAAATGTATTTCGTAGCAAAACACATGAGGTGTTTTAAAAGTAAAACTTGCAAAAATGAATTAGTGGCAGCGTACTTTGAATTTTAGGGGGGATTGGAGTGTTGAGCAAAAAAGAAAAAGTAAAATCAAATGAGAAAAAAGGGTTTCTAAGTTTTATTGAAAAGGTAGGGAATGGGTTACCGCATCCAGCAACAATATTTTTAATTTTATGTGCAGGTATCATGATATTATCTCATATTATGTCTAAGTCTGGAATTGCAGTAACATATACAGGAATAGATAGAACCACTAATGAAATAAAAGATATGACAGTAACAGTAAATAGTTTATTAACACCAGAGGGAATTAGGTATATATTTGAATCCGCTGTTAAAAACTTTACTAGTTTCGCAGCTCTTGGAACAGTTTTAGTAGCTATGTTAGGGGTTGGAGTTGCAGAAGGAACTGGATTTATTTCAGCAGTATTAAGAAAATTAGTTTTAAGTACACCAAGAACATTAATTACAGTAGTTGTAGTTTTAGCTGGTGTATTATCAAGTATAGCATCTGATGCAGGGTATGTAGTACTTGTACCATTAGGAGCAGTAGTGTTCTTAAGTATGGGAAGACATCCTATCGCAGGTTTAGCAGCAGCTTTTGCTGGGGTATCAGGTGGCTTTAGTGCAAACTTTATTTTTGGACCAACAGATACATTATTATCTGGATTAACAACAGAGGGTGCTAAAATGATAAACCCAGATTATGTTGTTTCACCAGCAGGAAACTGGTTCTTTATAATAGCATCTACATTTGTAATTACTATAATAGGTACAATAATAACGGAAAAAATTGTTGAGCCTAGACTTGGTAAATATAAAGGAAAAAAAGAAGAGTCTATGGAACACCTTAGTGATGAAGAAAAAAGAGGTATGAAATTTGCAGTTATTGCATTAATAGCATATATTATCTTCATAGCACTTTTAGTAATGCCAGAAGGTGCAGCTTTAAGAAATCCTAAAACAGGTGAAATTCTTAAATCTCCATTTATGGATTCTATAGTAGTAGTTATTTCACTTGCTTTCTTTGTACTAGGTGTAGCTTATGGAATTGGAGCAAGAAAAATAAAGAATGATAAAGATATTGTAAAAGAAATGGGTAAAACAATGTCTTCAATGGGTGGATATATTGTTTTAGTATTCTTTGCATCTCAATTTGTAGCTTATTTTGCTCATACAAACATAGGAACAGTAATTGCTGTAAAAGGAGCAGATATCTTAAAAGCAGCTAATATATCAGGACTTCCATTAATAATTGGATTTATATTAGTAACAGCTTTCATAAACTTATTTATGGGGTCTGCATCAGCAAAATGGGCTATTATGGCTCCAATATTTGTACCAATGTTAATGCAAATGAATATTTCTCCAGAGTTTACTCAAATGGCATATAGAATAGGCGATTCAACTACAAATATAATATCACCACTGATGACATACTTTGCGCTTATAGTATCATTTGCTGAAAAGTATGATGAAGAATCTGGTATTGGAACATTGGTTTCAACAATGTTACCGTACTCAGTAGCTTTATTAATTGGTTGGACAGTATTACTAGTAGTTTGGTACTTTACAGGATTACCATTAGGACCTGGAGCATTTACTGGATACGGATTATAATAAAAAGTAGAACAGATGGGATTTTAATCTCATCTGTTTTTTTACTGAAAAAATTAGATTTATATTTTGTTTAGGTCAAAAATAAACTACTCTTATTTTTTCCTTATAATAGGAAGGTTCTTTTTATTTTAATTTAAGAGGAATAAATTTTTTTGAATGACTTTATAAGAAAGATTGTTTTAGCAATAAAAAAGTACCTAAAATGTAATTTTACTAGCTATGAAGTACTTAAATATAAGAATTATAAGTATATAAAGTAAAGTTTATTAAGAATTTATTTATAAACTAAACCTGGTGTATCAATATTTAATAAATGTAGAATTGTGGCGAAAAAAGGAGTAAAATAACTGTTATTTTTATATTTTGATTTAAAAAAGAAAATTATACTAGAAGTGGTAGTGATAAGATAGATACATCGGCAAGGACAACTTGTTCAAACAACTGAAAATTTGAAAAAACAAATTTTGAAAAAGTTGTTGACAAAGATTGAACTTGATGATAAGATAAAAAAGTCGCTTGAGGGCGATGAAGTAAATAATTGATATTTGAAAATTAAACAGATGAATTTATTATAAACCAGCAATTTCTTTTATGTATTTAATAAAAGCGAAAGCTTGAGATTAAACTTTTATTTGAGAGTTTGATCCTGGCTCAGGAT
>JBOGCG010000034.1:0-1844 GCA_051656625.1 Sarcina sp.
AGAGTTAATATTTATAAAAGTATTTAAATGAATAGGAAAAAGTTGAAATGGCTAAAATACTTTTCTTGATGTTATAATAAATATAAATTTAATATTTCAATGAAAAATATTTATAAATTTTTACAATTTATCACTGAGTGGTAAAAGGATCATCCTATATGTTAGAGTCTGGAGTTGATGGAGAAGGTTCAATTATTTGTAATTACGATTCAATGGAAGCCACTGTAATCTATTCTAAAATATCAAACTCCTATATTCCTTCAGAGATTCAGGGGGAAGAGGGAACTATGATTATAGATAGAATTAATACTATGAAAGATGTAAAAATAATTTATAGAGATGGGACTGTAGAAAGGCTAGAAATTAATCATAGTGAAAATGATATGTGCTATGAGGTTGAAGAGTTTATAAAACTTATTGAGGAAAACAAGTTAGAATCAAAGGTTAATTCTTTAGAAAATTCTAAAATTGTTATGGAAATAATGGACAGTATTAGAAGAGGAAACTAAAAAACTGAGAAAAATTTTATGAGAAATTTTTAAGAATAATGTAAGGTGGTATGTTTATGGAAAGTAACAAAAGAAGTAATAAAAAAATAAAGAAAAAGGGAAAGAAAAAAGTTTTTATAATTTTAGCTATTTTAATAATTTTAATAGCAATAATAGGTAGTATTTCTATTTATTTTGTTACTAGAAGTAGAGGAGTTATTCCTATTGGTGAAGTTAAACCAACAAGTACTTTTGCTTCAAATATAAATAAATCATTATTTGAATTAGAGAAAAATGAAGTTAATAACACTAATTTAATAAATGAAGCTATTTTAGCAAGAGGAGGTAGTGCATTAAATACCTGTGTTCTTTTCCAATCAAATGCATTAAGAGCAGTTGGAATAAATGTTCCTGAAAATATAACATTTACTACAAATTTAGCTCAATATTTAGAGTCTAATGGCTGGGTTAAAGAAACTGATTTTCAAAATTTACAGAGCGGAGATCTTTGTTTTGCCGGAAATACTCATACTTTTTTATTTATGGGCTGGGAAAATAAATCAAAGGATCTTGCCTATGTAATGGGGGATGAATCTTATATGTTCCCTAATAATTACATGATAAGAAATTTAAATGGTCAGTATCCAAGTAGTTCAAATGGAAATAATGCACAATATCAAACAACTTATTATTTAAAATATCAAGGAAATGCTACAGCAAAAGCATTACCATCAAATGCTAAGGAAAATGCTTTAATTAAAAATTCATTAGGAAAAGTAGCTGTTAAATCTCCTAGCGGATTATGGATGACTAGTGGAATTAGTAATTCAAGTGAAAAATTAGTTTGTTTAGATCCTAATATAATTTTATATGTAATAAAATCTGAAAATGGATCCTATGAAGTTTATTATAATGGACAAGTAGGCTGGGTACAGGCAGCTTATACAACAGGACTTGGAAATCCAATCGCAAATAATAGCGAGAATGTAGAAAATCAAGATGCAACAAGTACAACTAATAGTAAAAGTTAAATTAAAATGCTAGGAAGTTTTAAGCTTCCTAGCATTTTTTATATTAAAAATTAAAGTAATTTAATTAAAAGTTCTAATTCATCAGATAAAGTTTTAGCAAGTTCAAAATCATTGTCCTTTAAAGCTAATTCTATTTTTGTTTCAACTAACATTTTCTTTTGTTCTATCTCTAAATAATCTTTGTTAAAATGACTAGCATAAATCATTTTTCTGAATTTTCTCATACTCATTTTTCTAATAGTTTTATCTTCAACTAATAAAACATAATCCATACAGTTAACGATAGAATAGAAGTCATGAGAAACCATTAATATAGCACCTTTGT
>JBOGCG010000035.1:0-6063 GCA_051656625.1 Sarcina sp.
GTAATCATTGATAGTAAAATTCTTGTGGAAAATAATTAGTCTTTATAGCTTTCGAGTTATATTGGAAATTATTTAGTACATGAGAACCCCACCATCTTTAGTGGTGGGAGTTTCAGTTTGATATTTTATCTTAAATTTAAAATAACCAGTAAAGTTTAGTAATAGTGAACTATCACAAAAAATATTCAGTGAATGACTATTACTTTATTTTTTAATAATTTTTTTCTACAAGTTTATTTGGAATAAACCAAATTATTAAAATAAAGAAAGAAATTATTATAACTAGTGGTGGATAAAAGAATCCTGCAATAATAGCTAAAACATTTATAGCTAGTGTTAGTGGGATTTTTTTATCTTTATAAAGTGCTTTATAAATTTTAGAGTCAGGACCATTACTAAGCACTAAAGTTTGATTTAAAAGGAAATAACAGAAATCAGTTAATAAAAATACAACACCATAACAGATTTCTGGGACTAAACTAGTTAAATGAACCCCTACCCAATTAGTTGCAAAGGGAAATAATGAAAGTGAGAATAATAATAAAGTATTCATCCAAATAACTCTTCCATTAACCTTTTCAGCTAGTTGAAACATATGGTGATGATTATGCCAAGTGATTCCGATAAGAAAAAAACTAATTATGTAAGTTGCAAAAGACTCTTTTAAAGCCCACAAATCTCTAAAACTATCTCCAGTAGGAATTTTTAATCCTAAAACCAATAAGGTCATTATAATAGCTATTACTCCATCAGTGAGCGCTTCAGTTCTACTTTTGTTCATAAATAAACTCCTTCTTGTTATATTGTAAGGATAAATTATACATAATAAAAATTTAAAATTCAATTTTTCTTTTATAGTATAAGCAAATTTTATTAATAAATATAAAAAAGGTTCTATCAAAATCAATTAATTTTGATAGAACCTTGTCCTATACTAAGTTTTAGAAATGGATGATTAACTTAGTGAAGTTTAAGGGAATTTATTTTATATACTGAGTTATAAGCATCAGTACTGGAACAACTATTACAAATAGTATTGTACTTGTTGTAACTAAGTTAGTTGCATATTCAACATCTCCATGATATTCATTTGCTAGTATAGGTAATACTGCAAGCATTGGAGTTGCTGATTGAACTATAAATGTTTGTCTTAATAAAGCTGGTAAATCAGCACCAAATGCATTTGTTCCAACCAAAATTAAAACTATGATAATAATTGGTGATAGGATAAAACGTCCTATTAAAGCTACTACTGTATCTCTATCAAAGTGGATGCTTTTAAGTCCAGCATCTTGTAATATTATACCTATATACATTAGGGCTAAAGGAGTAGTTACTCCCCCAACATCGCTAATTGCAGTACCTATAAATTTAGGAACTGGGATGCTAAGAAGTAGGAAAACTAAACCTACAAAGAAACCTATAAGAGGTGGGGATAAAATCTTCTTCCAGTTAAGCTTCTTTTTAACTTTAGATTTATCTACAGTTGGATCATCATTAGCAATTAATAGTACACCAAATGCCCAAGTTGAAATTGTATTACTTACGTAACAAACAAGGAAGAATGGAATACTAATTGAGCCAAATAAAGCAAGGTTTAAAGGCATACCTATAAAGATAGTGTTAGCGTTTGCAACAGCGTTTAGGAAAACACCTCTACGACCTGGTTTGATTTTTAATATCTTCATTAATATAAATGCTATTATGTAAGATATAACAACTGTTCCTAGCGGATAAATTAATGTTCCTGATAGTTGTAATAGACTACTTTTAGTTAAATGTGCTAGTACGGAACTAAATATTGCAAATGGAAGGGCTATTTTTACAACTAAAGTTGAAAGCCCTTTACCAAATTTATCATCAATCCATTTAAACTTTTTCAAAAAGTAACCTAAGGCAATCATTAATATAACAGTTAAGACACTTTGTATTGAGTGAAAAAATAATGCCATAAGTTATAATCCTCCTATATTCTAGCTACGCCAGTTTTTTTAGCTGCATTAGCAACTGCGTTAGCAACCTTATCAACTAAAGATCTATCTAATGAAGGTGGTATTATGTTTTCATCATTTAAATCTTTTTCTTCAATTGAATTTGCTATAGCCATAGCAGCAGCTATTTTCATTTCTTCATTTATTTCAGATGCTCTTACAGATAAAGCTCCTTTGAACATTCCAGGGAATACTGAGATGTTATTTATTTGGTTAGGTAAATCAGATCTACCAGTTCCTATAATTCTAGCTCCGCCAGCTTTAGCTTCATCAGGCATTATTTCAGGAGTTGGATTAGCCATACCAAAAATAATTGCATCTTTATTCATTGTTTGAATCATTTCTTTAGTTACTATATTTGGTGCAGATACTCCTATGAAAATATCAGAACCTTTAAGTGCATCAGCTAAGTTACCAGTAACTTTTTCAGGGTTAGTGATTTTAGCTAAAGCTCTTTTTGCATAATCTATTTCTTCCATATTCTCATTGATAATTCCAACTTTGTCACATGGAATAATATGTTTTGCACCAGCATTTAATAATAATTTAATTATAGCTGTACCAGCAGCACCAATACCATTAACTACAATTTTAACTTCATCAATTTTTTTATTAACAAGTTTTAATGAGTTAAGAATAGCAGCTAAAACTACGATAGCAGTACCATGTTGGTCATCGTGGAATACTGGAATATCTAACTCTTTTTTTAGTTTTTCTTCTATTTCAAAACATCTTGGAGCAGCTATATCTTCAAGGTTAATTCCACCAAATCCAGCAGAAATTAATTTAACTGTATTTACTATAGTATCAACATCATTTGAATCAATACAGATAGGGAATGCTGAAACTCCACCGAATTCTTTAAATAAAATTGCTTTTCCTTCCATAACAGGTAATCCAGCCTTTGGACCTATATTTCCAAGTCCTAGAACTGCTGAACCATCAGTTACTACAGCAACCATATTTCCTTTTGAAGTATATTTATAAATGTCTTCAGGGTTTTCTTTTATCATTTTACAAGGTTCTGCAACTCCTGGAGAATAAGCAACGCTTAGGTCATATCTTGTTTGTACAGGTATTTTAGATACAACTTCTATTTTTCCTTTGTTAGCTTCGTGTATTTTTAAACTTTCTTTATAAAAATCCATTTTTAAAACCTTCTTTCAATATCGCTTGTCTATGTTTACATTGTATATTATCTGCATAAATATTAAAAATATAGTTTTTTTATTAGCTAATAGGTTTTATTTATAAGTTATCAGAAAATTTAAAAGATTAGAAAGATATAGAATGATAAAACAATAAAAAGTTGTAACAATTAAATACAACTATGGGTATAAATAGTCTTGGGTAAAAAATTAAATTTATATGAAATTTTTATTGAAAATAAAGCAATTAACTTCTGTTAAAACATAGATTTAAATAGATAATTAAGATATAATTAATTTGTAATAATAAAAGGTGGTGAAGGCTTATGGCGACAGAAACTAGAAAAACAGCAGAATATAAAGAAAAAATGAGAAAACGTAGAGCTAGAACTATGTCATGGCTTAATATTCTAGGGGTAGGATTTTTATCTTTAGTAATATTAGTTATAGGCAGATTATTTTTAAATATGTAATAGCAATAATAAATATTTATTTGAATTTTAAAAAGGTTTATTTTAGTAGCTATATAGCGGCTTGAAAATAAAATAAACTGTTTAAATATAATGATAAAAAGGAGTCTACAAACTTTTAGGGTAGGTTCCTTTTCTTTGTCTAAAAAGTTAATAAGATTTAAATTAACATTACTTTTCTAGCTTTCCCTTTGTTAATAACTTGCTTTTGGATAGGCTATAATTATATAATATTTTAGGAAAGTTATATTAATAGTTAATATAAGTAGAAAAGCGGATATGCTTAATTTTAAAGAAATAAAAAATTTATTATAAAAGATAAATTTTAAATTAGTAACTAAAGTAGTTACTTATAACTAGTATAAAATAATTTTACATAAATGGAGGATATTTAATGAGCGTTTTACATGTGCAAAATATGAGTCATGGATTTGGAGATAGAGCTATTTTTGAGGACGTATCTTTTAGATTATTAAAGGGTGAGCACGTTGGATTAATTGGAGCTAATGGTGAAGGTAAATCAACTTTCATGAACATAATAACAGGAAAACTTATGCCTGATGAAGGAAAAGTAACTTGGAGTAATAAAATAAGAGTTGGTTATATGGACCAACATGCTGAATTAGTTAAAGGACAAACTATAAGAGACGTATTAAGAGATGCTTTTAAATATCTATTTGATATGGAAGCTGAAATGAATGAGCTTTATGGAAAAATGGGAGATATGACTGAAGAGGAAATGAATAAGGCTTTAGAAAGAACAGCAGTTATTCAAGATACTTTAGATAATAATGGATTCTATGTTATAGATCCTAAGGTTGAAGAGGTTGCAGCAGGTCTTGGTCTTAAGGATGTTGGACTTGAAAAAGATGTAACTGATTTAAGTGGTGGTCAAAGAACTAAGGTTCTTTTAGCTAAACTATTATTAGAAACTCCAGATATACTTCTTTTAGATGAGCCTACTAACTATCTAGATGAAGAACATATAGAATGGTTAAAGAGATTCCTTCAAAACTACGAAAATGCATTCATATTAATATCTCATGATATTCCATTCTTAAATAGTGTTATTAACTTAATCTATCATGTTGAAAATAGAGAGTTAACAAGATATGTTGGAGATTATGATAACTTCATGAGAATTTACGAAGTTAATAAAAAACAACTTGAAGCAGCCTATGAGAGACAACAGGCTGAAATAGCTAAACTTGAAGACTTCGTTGCTAGAAATAAAGCTAGAGTTGCAACAACAGGTATGGCTAAATCAAGACAAAAGAAACTTGATAAGATGGAAAGAATTGAACTTGCTGGAGAAAAACCAAAGGCAGAGTTTAATTTCAAATATGGAAGAACAGCAGGAAAAATGATATTTGAAACTAAAGATTTAGTTATAGGATATAATGAACCTTTAACAAAGCCTTTAAACCTAACAATGGAAAGAGGTCAAAAAATAGCTTTAGTTGGTTCAAATGGACTTGGAAAAACAACGCTATTAAAAAGTTTAATGGGTATTATCAAACCTTTAAGTGGAGAAGTTGAACTTGGTGATTATCAACAAATAGGTTACTTTGAGCAGGAAATAAAAGATGCAAATTATAGAACTTGTATAGAAGAAATCTGGGAAGAGTTCCCTTCATATACTCAATATGAAGTAAGATCAGCATTAGCTAAATGTGGATTAATGACTAAGCATATAGAAAGTTCAGTTCAAGTACTAAGTGGAGGAGAGCAAGCTAAGGTTAGACTTTGTAAATTAATAAATAATGAAACAAATATACTAATCCTAGATGAGCCTACAAACCATTTAGATGTAGATGCTAAAGATGAATTAAAGAGAGCATTAAAAGCATATAAAGGAACAATCCTTTTAGTTTGCCACGAACCTGAATTCTATAAAGATGTAGTTACTGATATATGGAATTGTGAAGACTGGACAACTAAGATTGTGTAAGAAAGAAATTAAAAGTCGATAGATTTAAAATCTATCGACTTTTTGCATATATTTATAGTGAATTTGATTAATAAATATTATGTTTGGAGAGGACTATAAATAAAATTGTATATTATACATAAAACTTACCTCAAAAAATTATTTAAAAGTATTTCATAAAAGTAGAGGTGAAAAATCCTTCCTAAAGGTATCATTATTGGACTATTAAATTGGTATGATTTAATAACATAATGATCGAAGAGTTAGTTGAAAAACTGACTCTTTTATTTGTTTTAAAATATTGAAACAGGTATAATAATTTATATATGTATTTTGCATTTAATTGTAAAAAAATAAAAGGGTGAGCATATATAAATAGTGAGGAATGTTTTTTATTCATTAAATTGCTCCCAAAACACAACTAAAAATTCTTCCAGCCAAACATGAATAATTTTATTTATGCATAAAAATAAAATTATTGGGTAAGCGTTTTTAACCACGCTTTAGTTTCTTTTAATCTATAA
>JBOGCG010000036.1:0-2446 GCA_051656625.1 Sarcina sp.
CTGTTAAATTTTCCTCTCTTAATTTTATGTTTAAATTTTTAAAAAATTTATCCTCAACTTTATTAACTATATCTTTTAAATTATCTTTACTTAAATCAATAATTGCAGGATTTACCATATATACTGGTTTTATAACATAGCCATAATTTTCTTTTAAAAATTTACAACTTTCTATTAGATAATTTAAATCATTTGTATTTTTAAAAATAACCATCGCTTTTTTCATTTTTTCCTCCCAATTTCACTACACTTATATATTTAAAAACTATTTATAATTATCTAATTACTTTTAAAGTAAATTTTTCATCAGCAATAACATCTTTTAAATATGTTCCTGATTTTATAGTACAATTTTCTAAAATGATACAATTTTCAACTTTTGCTCCATCTTCTATTTTAACTCCTTCAGATAGGATACTATTTATAACACTTCCTTTAATATAACAACCATCTGAAATAATAGAGCTTTTTACAATATCGTTACTTGAATAATGTGTCGGCACTAAATCTTTTACTTTACTAAAAACAGGCATTTTTTCATTAAAAAATAGTGTTTTTAAATTTTTATGATTAATAAAATCCATATTGAGGTTAAAATAATTAGTCACAGAATTTAAACATGCTAAATATCCTTTATACTCAAATCCTAAAATTTTTAGTTTAGTTTTACTTTCATATATAATCTCTTTTAAAGAAAGATTTAGATTAGAACTATTTGTTACAATAGAAGCTAAAAGAGAGGTTTTAATTAAAAATATCTCTAAAGACACCTTTCTCTTCATACCTGCTTCTAAATTTTTATAAGATTTAATTAAATGGTTTTTATTATTAAACTCTAAAATATCACACTCTAAAAAATTATTAGACATCTCCTCAACATTTTTATAAACAACAGTTATATCAGCATTTGAATTTTGGTGAAATTTAATGACATTATCTAGTTCTAAATTAGATATCATATGTATTGAAGAAATAGCAGCTATTTCCTCTTTATTATCAAAAAAGTCTTCAAAATTATTAATCAAAAGCTTAGCATCTGTTTCTACATTTTCAATATGAAGTGTAAGCCCTTTACTTTTTCTATCTAATCCCCAAGGCTTACCTGAATCTAAATGTTTATTAAGAATATAACAATTTTTAAAAGTTAAAATATGTATATTTTGTATACCTGCATTTTTCATGTAAGAAAGAGGAAAATCAACTGCATTATATTTCCCTGCTATTGGTAAAGTAGAAATTTTTCTATTTACACCGTCTAAAAATAGACTATTTTCAAAAGTAGTTACAATTCCTACACATTTTGCTTTCATTAAATAATCTCCTCCAATTATAAATTAAAAGTTATATTTTATATATTTATTACTTTAAAATAACTCTCAATCTTTTTTTATTTAGATTTATTTACAAGGATTTTTATTTTTTATTTGAAAAACTATATCAAGAAAAACTTTTAACTAGATACTTACTATAAAATAAGTTTGGGAGGATGATTTTATTTGGATAACATTTTATTTGTCTTTCTTTTAACACTAGGAGCAGGATTATGTACAGGAATAGGTAGCTTCATTGCATTTTTTTCTAAAAGAACTAATATAAAATTTTTATCATTAACACTTGGATTTTCTGCAGGTGTTATGATTTATATTTCATTTATAGAGATTTTTCCTAAAGCTCAAGAAGCTCTTATTAGTGCTGCTGGAGAAAAAATGGAACATTTTTTACTGTAGTTTCATTTTTTGTAGGAATGCTTTTAATAGCTTTAATTGATAAATTAATTCCAAATTATGAAAATCCCCATGAAATGAAAAACATTGAGGATATTAGTGAAAAAACACTTAAAAAAAATAGAAGTCTTCATAGAATGGGAATTTTTTCAGCCTTAGCAATTGGTATACATAATTTTCCTGAAGGATTAGCTACTTTTATAAGTGCAATTAATAATCCAACTTTAGGAATTTCCATTGCTATTGCAATAGCGCTCCATAATATTCCTGAAGGAATAGCTGTTTCAGTTCCTATTTATTTTTCAACTGGAAGTAAGAAAAAAGCTCTATTATATTCTCTACTATCAGGGCTATCCGAACCTCTTGGGGCAATTATAGGATATTTGATATTACTACCTTTTATGAACAATTTGATCTTTGGCATAATTTTTGCAGGAGTAGCTGGTATTATGGTCTTTATATCTTTAGATGAACTCCTTCCTGCTGCTGAAAAATATGGAGAGCATCACTTATCTATTTATGGATTGATTAGTGGAATGATTGTTATGGCAATTAGTTTACTTATATTTTAATACAAAATAAAATTATAGAAGAAGAGGTGCGTATGATTTGGGCTATTTTAATTGATTTCATAGGAAGTTTAGGGATATTTTTATATGCACTAGAATTAGTGTCAAAGGAAAGTCAAAAAGTTTTTGGAGAAAATATAAAAGAATATTTAA
>JBOGCG010000037.1:0-5159 GCA_051656625.1 Sarcina sp.
AAAACCATTTTTCCATCAGTTCCCTTATTAACTGGTGGAATGTTATTTAATCGACTAAACCAAATTTTACCTTGGTTCTCTAATATACCTAAATAAGTTATTATTGCTGCTTGAATATCTGTTTCTTTCATGTTATCTCTCCTAAATAAATTTGATTTTTCTAATTTTATGTAGTAATTAAATATTATCTTACTTTTTCATATGTCTGGGATTTAGTGGGGAAAAAGCTTCTTAGAAGGTCGGGGACTAAGGAGCTTTTTTGTTTCCCAAATTTATCTACTGACATTTTTATTAAAAAAGTCAGTTGCTTATATTTTTACAAAAAATAAAAGAGCTAAGATTTACTTCGCAGTAAACCCTAACTCTTCGTTAAGTCTTTGCATCATATTTTTTAATTATAAATCTGCTGGAGATATTAATCTAATTTTTCCTAAAACTGCCTGTGACATATCATCCATCATTCTATAAATATATCTTTCTATTGTTTCTTCACCAATAGCTTTCAATAACATTTTTTCTTCTACGATCTTATCAAATTGGTCTTCACTAACTACTTTACTTTTTTCAAAGGCATCTAATATTTCGTTTGTCTTTTCTATTGCTCTTTGATAATCTATTTCTTCTTGATCACTCTCTGAAAACTCTACCCAAACTTTTGATAATTCTCTTTTTCTATCTTTAGCCCCGTCTATTCTTATAGATAGATATTCATGATTTATATCAATTCCTCTATTTTTTAATTCTGTTGCATATAGTATAACTGAAATTTGTAAAGCAGCTAATAAAAATGCTCCATTATTCATCGAATCTAAATATTTTTTTCTGACACTTGCTGTTTTAGCATTTCTAGCTGCTTTTAAAGCATCCTCAACAATAATCATAGCATGTTCTATAATATTAGTTACTAAATTTCTAATTAATGCTTCTGACTCTTCATTAGTTTCAGCTCCATCTAATTGTAACTCAATATTTGTTGTTACTCTATTTACCATAAATCCTCTTTTAGCTGGATCACTTCCCCTTCCACCTTCCCATAATCTTAGGGAAAATCCTGTTGCACATCCCTTAACATTATAGTTTTTCCAATGAATTTTTAAATTTTTAGCTATATACGTTAATATAGCCGCTCTTTTTTCTTCCTCAGATAAGATTCCCATTATTTGCTCTTTTGGAAGCATACTAAGAATTTTTTCTAAACTGCCATTACTCATATTTTCTCCTCCCGTAGTTAATTCTTCTTTTACTTCTATAGCTTCTTTTGAAAGATTTTTTAAAACATTTAGATTTCTTTCTATTTTTTTGCATGTAGTTTTTAACACTGGCTGTATACTAGAAATAAAATCTATTTTTTCTGTTACTAACTGTAACTCTAACTCTGTTACTAACTTTTCTGTTGTTGTAAAATAGTCAATCAAAGTTCTGTTTATTGCTGCTTTTTTGCTTAATTCGAACTGGTTTTCTCTAATAAAATCATATGTATTTATTAATAGCAGTTCTTTTTCTTCTAATTCTTTTTCCTTATCCTTTAAAAATTGAGCACTCCGTTTTGAATATAAAGATTTACTTATACTTTCTTCAAGTATATCAAGTTCTTCAGAATTAAAACTTAATATTTTTTTTAACTCATCTAAAAGTTTATTAGATATTCCTCTTTTTCCATTTTCTACCATTGATAAATGATTATGACTTATATCTAATAATTCAGCTAATCTTTTTTGAGTTATTCTCTGCTCTTTTCTTCTTTTAGATATGATTCCTCCTATATCCATGTCATCACTCCTTAACTATAAAAAGTATAGCTCATATAAGTTTAAAAGTCAAACTTTTATAAGTTATATTTTAAAACTTATTATATTTTCATTTCCACATTTACAAACAACTGTAAACGCCTTTGTATTTAATGAGATTTTCTTAGATTTTGGATTTATATTTATTTGTCCATCATCACTTCTACTAGCCACAAACTTATTGCATTTTTTGCAAATATATTTATTTTTCATAAAGACTACTCCTTTTTAACTAAAATAAACTTTGTTCTTTATACTTAATTTTCAAATTATTTGCTACAAGATTATATTTACCTCGATAAAATTCTTTTTCTGAAACACCTATCTTTTCAGCAAGTTCTTTATTGGATAAATTAAAATTAACATAAACCAAAGTTTCCAATTTCTTAAATCTCTTCTTTATTTTACTTTGAGATTTTTTATAAGTAATTCCACTTTTTCTTAGTCTCTTAGTTTTCTCCATAACTAAGCTCCTTTTTCCAATAAATAATATTTTTCTAAAATTTCAAACTTAGTTTTAGTTCTTGCCATAATTTTAGCAACAGTTGGTCCATATTGTTCTACAGCTAATTGATATGCTTCATCATCAATTTTTTTCTTTTCTGTATCACTTAAAACTTTATATATCTCTTGTAATCTATCAATCTTAGATGTATATTCCTCTTTAGCTTCCTTAGCTTCTATTGTGCTGTCTATAGCTTCAGAATTAAACTTATGTCCTCTTACAAATTCTTTTTTCTCTTGAGATTCTATTTCAATTTTTGGTATATCAACTACTGAATCCTTATATTTACTTTGTCTTTCACCAGTCATTATTTTTATACTAAAAGCTCCTTCAAGATTCTCAATATTTGGATTAGTTTTCATATTCTCATAAGTTTCTAATAAGTATTCTTCAACCTGATTCTTATTAAGAGTCTTTAACAATTTTTTTACAGACTTTTGATTTGTAGTTGTAAAATTAACTCCAATTATTTTAAATAGATTTTCAAAAAATTCATGTTCTTCATGAGTCATGATTTTTTTTAAATTATTCTTACTAAAGTTATTCTTACTAGAGTCTAAGTTTTCTAGACTACTGTAGTCTATATTTCTAGACTCACAGTCATCTAAATTTTTTTTACTAGTAAACTCTTCTTTACTAGTAAAGTTTTCTAGACTAATAGAATATATATTTAAATAAAATATTGTACTAGAATTAAAACCTCTCTTTTTATCTATTAATTCAAGTTTTTCCAAATCTTTCAAATTATTAGACACTGTTTGTCTTGAACAATTTAAATCAGATTGCATTTCATCATATGAATATCTTATATAAACTTCATCATTCTTATCTATCCAACCTTTTTTAGATGAAAGTCTTAAACGATCGTACATCAAAACATATGTTTTAAAACCACCTTGCGATATTTTTCCATCTATGAATAAATCCATTAGCCACTTTGGAACCTGATAATAATTTATATTTTCTAAATCTTCTTTTTTTATTGCTCTCATTTTGTTACCTCCTAATAAAAGGACTGCCAAGAACCTTTCATTCTTATTTTTATATTTAATTGCTACCCTCAACCCTTAGGTTCTTGGCTATGGGTTAAGAGTATCAATTAAATGCCTACATCAAGTAGGCTTGTATATAAACCTCCAAAAAGTTATAATGAAATCACCACAAAACAAAATACATTTACGGAGGTTATTATCTTGTTAGAAAAAATAACACTTGCTAATACGGGTGAAACTATTAATAATAAATTCTATGTTCTTGAAACACCAGGGAAATGGAATCAAAATTCCTTTTACAAAGAAGCTAAAATTAAAGATTTTATTTGCTTTTTTAATTATATTAATTCATCAAATTGTCCTAATTTCATAGCTCGTGCTTTACCCATAACAATTAATATTGAAGCCGACTTAGAAATGTATCGTCAAAATCACTTTCCAGAATTACCTTCTCGTCTTGCTTGTTTTTTTGTATTTGATAATCTTAAAAGCGTTAAGCAGTACAAAGAAGAAGAAAAAAATAATACTGGAAATATCTTTGAAATCTCTTGTGCTCCTGAAACTCTAAAAATTAGTAAACATAATATGGAGCTAGTAACTGTTCTTAGAGTTATTGCATATAACAACGATCTTTATCATAAAGTTATTCAAGAAGAAAACTTACTTTATAAATATTGGGCTGGAATTATGGAACCTTTTGATTATTCAAAATATGGAAGTAATAATGGACTTATTCTTCCAAGAGCTGAATATCTAATTGAAGGTTCTTATATTTCTGGTCTATATCAAGAATAATTCTTTAATTACAATCCAACGCTATTAAAGGGTTTATGTTTTGGTAAAACTTTTGTATTTCCTGAAAAGAAATCAAAATAATTTTGTGGTAATCCTTTTTCTCTTAAAAAGTTTATTAATTTTTTTTGAAAATAATGCTCTTTTTCTAAAAGAGCTTTTTTTGATTGTTTCCTAATATATCTCTTGTATCTTCTACTTTTTTGCTTAGATTTCCTCATACTTCACCTCCCCAAAGCCCACATTATGAGCTTTAAGCAAGTGCCTACACTAAGTAGGCTTGTGTATTGTTTTCTTTAAGAGTATAATTATTTTGTCGCCTATTATCTGGGAGGAATTATGTTGAAAAGTAGATTTTTATCTCCTTACTCTATTGTTTCAAAATTAGATAACTATACTTTTAAATTCTTTGTTGAACCTTCTTTTTTCTCAAGACTTTTAGTTGGTGATCGTTTTGAAACGTTTCCAAAAATTAACTCAACTAATATACTATTAGTTGATGATTCTTTTTTAATTTTTTCTTTTAATTATAATTTATCTGATTTAAGTAAAGGGTTTTATAAAAGATTTTTATTTCCTAATTTAATTCCCTATGGTTCTAATAATCTAGATAATTCTAATTACACTCTTTCTCTGAATTATAAAAATTATGAAATTCCTAGAGAAAATATTGAAGTAATACTAAACGACAATCAAACTTTTGATATTAACATAAAAATTTTAAATACAGATATTAAATAAACTATTTGTAATAGGCGACATTATTTCATATCTTTTCTTTTTTTTAGGATTTCAAATATTAGTAATTCTAATCCTCCGTTTCTTTTTAAAAGTTCAATTATTAATTCTTCAGATGAAAAAGCTCTTAATACCTCTTCTTTTTCTAATTGTATAAAAGATTGATTTCCAATATCTTTTAAATTCATTCGCTCACCTCCCCAAAGCCCACATTATGAGCTTTAAGCAAGTACCTATTTTCATAGGTTTAACTATTGATTTTTATTTTTTCATAAAGTATACTCAAAATATAAATTATACTAAGGGGGTAATATTTATGAATGACGACCAATTAAAAATGTTAGC
>JBOGCG010000038.1:0-113580 GCA_051656625.1 Sarcina sp.
TATATGAAGATATACAATATGATGCTAATGGTAGAATGATTAATGATAGTTTTATGCAATATAAATTACCAACAAGACTTGATATAGGTAATGTAAGAGTAGAATTTGAAAGCAGTTATGAACCAACAGGACCATTTGGAGCTAAGTCAATTGGAGAGGTTGTTATTAATACTCCAGCACCTGCTTTAGCCAATGCTGTTTATAATGCAATAGGTGTTAATATAAGAAGTTTACCAATTACTGCAGAAAAAATTATAATGGCTAAATTAGAGCAAGAGAAAGCCAAATAAATTTAAATATTTAAAGGGTTATCACAATAGCTAATTAAAATTTAGCTAGTGATAGCCCTTTTTTATATAATAAATAAAATTAATTTTTTATTTATTTTTATACAAAAATGGTTTTTCTTTTGTAAAAATATCAAAATGATAATAAAAAAACCTAAAGATGTATTTAAATGGCTTAAAATACAGTAAATACATCTTATCAAATTGATAAAACTTTAACGAATAATGATAAATTAGATATTATGCATTTAAAAATGGTCACAAAAAATTAATTTTTTTAGCATAAAAATTAAAAAAAGCCTATTTTTATTTGGCACGACTATTGCTTTAAATAATTATGTCGAAAATATTACTCAAAGGAGAGTGTTAAAGATGGAAAAAATACAATGGAAAATGAACACCATGAAACCTGGTGATAAAGAAGCTTCAATATCTTATTTAACTAAAGAAGAAGTTAGTAAAGCAAAAAGATTTCATGAAAGTATAGATGGGTACGAAGTAACTCCTTTAGTTAAGTTAGATAGATTAGCAAAATATATGGGAATCAAAGGATTTTATGTAAAAGATGAATCTTATAGATTTGGATTAAATGCATTTAAAGTTCTAGGTGGATCATATTCAATGGCTAGATACTTAGCACAAAGATTAGGTAGAAAAAACGAAGAGTTAACATATAAAGAATTAATTTCTAAAGAAGTTAAAGAAAAATTAGGAGATGTTACTTTCTACACAGCAACTGATGGTAACCACGGAAGAGGAGTTGCTTGGACTGCTAACAAATTAAACCAAAAATCAGTAGTTTTAATGCCAAAAGGTTCATCATTAACAAGACTTAATAACATTAAAGCAGAAGGTGCAGATGCATCAATTACTGATTTAAACTATGATGATGCAGTAAGATTAGCAGCTAAACAAGCTGAAGAAAATGATGGAGTAATGGTTCAAGATACAGCTTGGGAAGGATATGTTGATATCCCAACTAATATTATGCAAGGTTACGGAACAATGGCTTTAGAAGCTATGGAACAATTAGATGCTTATGGTGTTAAAAGACCAACTCACATATTCATTCAAGCAGGTGTTGGTTCATTAGCAGGTGGAATTCAAGGTGTATTTGCAAGTGAATACAAAGAAAACTGCCCAATAACAGTAGTAGTAGAAGCTAACTTAGCAGATTGTTACTACAAATCAGCAATAGCAAACGATGGTAAAGCAAGATTTGTTGGTGGAGACATGCAAACAGTAATGGCTGGACTTGCTTGTGGAGAACCAAACATATTAGGATTTGAAGTTCTTAAAAACTTTAGTTCATGTTTCATCTCATGTCCTGACTGGGTATCAACTAAAGGTATGAGAATTTTAGCAGCTCCAGTTAAAGGAGATAAATCAGTTATTTCAGGAGAATCAGGAGCTGTTACTACAGGAACTGTATTTGAAATAATGACAAGCCCTGAATTAAAAGATTTAAGAGAAAAATTAAAACTTGATGAAAACTCAGAAGTATTAGTATTTAGTACTGAAGGAGATACAGATCCAGAAAAATTTAAGGAAATAGTTTGGAACGGATTAATCACAGAATACGATAAATAATTCAGATAAATTAAAGGATGTTTGGAGGGCAAAAATATGTTAAATCAAGCAAGAAAAGACGAAGTTGTAGATATTTGTAGAGAATTAATAAGCCATTACACAGTTTCAGGAAATGAAAAAGCTGTTGTAGAAGCTATGGAAAATAGATTTAAAAAAATGGGATATGATGATGTTCAAATAGATAAATACGGTAATGTAATTGGACACATTAAAGGAAATAAACCAGGTAAAAAAATATTATTTGATGGTCATATAGATACAGTACCAGTACCAGATGAAACAAAATGGACTCATAAACCTTTCGCTGGTGAAATAGCTAATGGAAAAATATATGGTAGAGGAACTTCAGATATGAAAGGTCAAGTAGCAGCAATGTTATCAGCAGTTGCTTACTTTGCTGAAGATATGAAAAAAGATTTCGCAGGAGATATTTATGTAGCTGGTGTTGTTGAAGAAGAATTATTTGAAGGTGTTTCAGCTAGAGAAATTAGTAAAAATGTAAAACCAGATTACGTTGTAATTGGTGAGTGTTCAGAATTAAACCTTAAAGTTGGACAAAGAGGTAGAGCGGAAATCGTTGTAGAAAGCTTTGGTAAACCAGCTCACTCAGCTAACCCAGAAAAAGGTATTAACGCTGTATACAAAATGTCTAAATTTATAGAAAAAGTTCAAGGAATTGAAACAGTAGTGCATCCTAAATTAGGAAAAGGGATTCTTGTTTTAACTGATATTAAATCTTCACCATATCCAGGTGCTTCAGTTGTTCCAGAATACTGTAGAGCAACATTTGATAGGAGACTTTTAGTTGGAGAAACTTTAGAATCAGTAATAACTCCAGTTCAAAAAATTGCTGAAGAATTAATGGCCCAAGATCCAGAAATGAAAATCAAAGTTAGCTATGCTAAAGGTAAAGAAACTTGTTTCACAGGTGAAGTTATCGAAGCTGAAAGATTCTTCCCAGGTTGGTTATACGATGAAGAAGATGAATTCGTACAATTAGCATTAAAAGGATTAAAATCAGTAGGATTAAACCCAGAAATAACAGAATATTCATTCTGTACTAATGGTTCTCACTATGCTGGAGAAGCTGGAATCCAAACTATAGGATTTGGTCCTTCAAGAGAAAATTTAGCTCATACTATTGATGAATATATGGAAATAGATCAATTACACAAAGGTGTAGAAGGATACTATGGAATATTAAAATCAGTTTACAATAAATAATCTTAGGAGATGATTCTGTGAAAACGCTAATAAAAAATGGACTAGTAGTGGATGGTCTTCTAAATAAACCTTTTAAAGCAGATGTTTTAATTGAGAATGATAGAATTTCTAAAATTGATATTACTATAAAAGAAACTGTTGATAAAGTTATTGATGCAAAAGGAAGAGTTGTGTGCCCTGGATTTGTGGATACTCATAGTCATTCGGATTTAATGATGCTTGTTAATCCACATAATGAAATAAAAATTAGACAGGGGATAACAACTGAAGTGTTAGGTCAAGATGGTATATCTATGGCTCCTCTTCCAAAAGAATTCATTAGCTCATGGAGAAAAAACCTTGCTGGACTTGATGGGGAAAGTGATGAAATCAATTGGGAGTATGAAACTACTGATAATTATTTAAAAATGATGGAAACTCAAGGGGTTGGCTTAAATGAAAGCTACTTAGTTCCTCATGGTAATATCAGAATGGAGGCTATGGGTCTTGTTGATGAACCTGCTAGTAAAGAACAAATTGCAAAAATGTGTGAAATTACTGAAAGAGAAATGAAAGCAGGAGCTTATGGCTTATCAAGTGGATTAATATATATCCCTTGTGCTTATTCTAAAACAGATGAATTAATAGAAATGTGTAAAGTTGTTGCTAAATATGATGGTGTTTTTGTTGTTCATCAAAGAAGTGAGGCTGACACAATAGTTAATTCTATGAAGGAAATTTTAGAAATAGGAAGAAAATCAGGAGTTAAAATACATTTTTCTCACTTTAAAGTTTGTGGAAAACAAAACTGGCAATACATTCCTGAGATGGAAAAACTTCTTGAAGAAGGTAAAAAGGAAAGGCTAACAATAAGTTATGACCAATATCCTTATGCTGCAGGAAGTACAATGCTTGGAGTTATATTACCTCCTTGGGCTCATGACGGTGGAACAGATAAGCTTATTGAAAGATTAGCTGATGAAGACTGTAGAAGAAGAATGAAAGAAGATATGGCAAAGGGAATTCCAGGTTGGGATAACTTTGTTCAATTTGCAGGGATAGATCAAATCTTTGTAACAAGTGTAAGAACTAAAAAAAATCAAGATGTAATTGGTAAAAGCTTAGAAGAAATCGGAAAAATGAGAGGAAAAGATCCTCTAGATGCAACATTTGATTTATTACATGATGAAGAAAATGCTGTAGGGATGGTTGATTTTTACGGATTAGAAGAACATGTAATAAAATTCTTAAAAAGACCAGAACAAAATGTTTGTACAGATGGACTTTTATCAGGAAAACCACATCCAAGAGCCTATGGTTCTTTCCCAAGAGTTCTTGGAAGATATGTTAGAGAACTTAAAGTTTTAACTCTTGAAGAAGCAGTTTATAAAATGAGTAAAAAAGCTACTGATGCAATGGCTATTAAAGGAAGAGGTAGTTTAGAAGTTGGTAATTTTGCTGATATAGTTATCTTTAATCAAGATACTGTAATAGATAAGGGGACTTTTGTTGACTCAACTCAATTTCCAGAAGGTATAGATTACGTAATAATAAACGGTATAGCTGTTTTAGAAGAAGGAATTTATGCTAAAAAAGAATTACCAGGTAAAGTTTTAAGAAAAGCAAATGAATAAAAATATAAATAAGCTAATTTAAGAATTCTCTAAGGAATTTCTTATATCATCCAAAATTGGTTTCTTAGAGAATTCTATTAAATATATAGTTGTAGGAGGAATTTTTTATGGCAAATTTAAAGGTTAACATTTTAGGAATGGAATTTAAAAACCCAGTAATGACAGCAGCAGGTCCAGGAGCAAGAGATGCAGATTTAATACTTGAAGCAGCTTCTTTAGGACTAGGTGGAATCTGTACTAAAACAGTATCAGAAAAAGCAGCAGAAGTACCAAGACCATGTATGGCTAAAACAAACAGTGGTTTCTTAAACACTGAATTATGGTCAGAGTTAACAGTTGAACATTGGGTAGCAAATGAATATCCAAGATTAAAAGCAGCTGGACTTCCTGTAATAGTAAGTATGGGATACACTGAAGATCAAATAAGAAAGGTTGCACCACTTGTAAAACCTTTTGCTGATGCAGTTGAATTATCAACTCACTATGTAGGAACTGATGTAGCTCCAATAGTTAATGCTATGAAAGCTGCGAAAGAAATATTAGATTGTCCAGTATTCATGAAAATGAGTCCTCACACTGATATACATGTTATAGCTAAAGCTTTAGAAGAAGCAGGAGCAGATGGATTAGTTATGATTAACTCATTTGGACCATGTATGGCTATAGACACTGAAACAGGATATCCAATAATGGGTAGTAAAACTGGTTACGGATGGTTATCAGGATCAGCTATAAGACCTTTAGCTATCAGAAATATATTTGATGCTTCAAGAGAAGTTAATATACCAATAATCGGTGTTGGTGGAGTAACTTGTGGTAAAGATGCAGCTGAAATGTTAATGGCCGGAGCTTCAGCAGTTCAAGTTTGTACAGAAGCTATATTAAAAGGACCTGGAATCTATGGAAAAATAGCTAAAGAGTTAGATGAATTCTTAGAAGCTCATGGATATAAAGATGTTAATGAAATAATTGGACTAGCTCATAAAAAAGCTGATGAAAGAGTATTCAAAACTGAAAAGAGAGAATCTCCAAAAGTTGATCAAGCTAAATGTGTTAAATGTAAAGCTTGTATAGCTAGTTGTGTATACGAAGCAATAGAAATTAAAGATAACAAATTAGTTATAGATGATAATAAATGTTTTGAGTGTGGATTATGTGTAACTAGATGCCCTAAGAGTGCATTAGAACTTCCATACTGCTAAAATTTAAATAAACTGCTATATCAAATCTAAAATAATACTTTTAAAGTGATAATTTTATGATTTGATATAGCTTCAATGAGAATGTTAAAAAAATATCAAAAATATAAAAATATATAAAATTTACAAAAAGAGGTTGAAGAAAATGAAAAAAATAATAAATACAAGTAAAGCTCCAGGAGCTATAGGACCATATTCACAAGGAACAGAAGTAGGAAATTTAGTTTTCACTTCAGGACAACTTCCAATAAACATGGCTACAGGAGAATTAGAAACAGAAATAAAAGCAGCAACTAAAGCTTCTTTAGAAAACGTAAAAGCAATATTAGAAGAAGCAGGTTCTTCAATGGAAAAAGTTTTAAAAACAACAGTATTTTTAAAAGATATTAATGACTTTGCAGCAGTAAACGAAGTTTACGGATCATACTTTGCAAAAGAGTGTCCAGCAAGATCATGTTTTCAAGTAGGAAAATTACCAAAGGATGCTTTAATAGAAATTGAAGTTATAGCTTGCAAATAATTAAAGAGCAATAATTTAAATTTATTAAATCAAATTAAATTAAATTAAATTGGAAAAAAGTAAGTTCAAATGATATAAACAGAAAATCAATAGACGATAAAAATTTCGATATACGAAGGGAGGGACTTACTCTTAAGATGTAAAAGAAGGAGAGTAAGGGTGTGCTATGAGCGGTCTACATCATTTTGGAACAATTATAAATATTATTGGAGGAATACTTTTAGCTTATGGGTATTTACCACATTTATATGATCTTATAAAAACAAAAAAATCAGGAAACAATAGTGTTCAATATTGGGTAATTATGACTTTTGGTATTTTTTGTATAGGAGTTAATCAATTTATAAATAAATTACCAACTGTTCAACTTGTAACTCAAGTTTTTAATGTAGGATTAGCCTTTATTTGTACAGTAGCGCTTATCTACTATAAAGCAAAAGAAAACAAAGTAAAAGGGAATCAACAATAGTTGAAGAGGTGATTTAAGATGAGTATGTATACAATAGGAAACATAGCCCAACTTTTAGGAAGTTGTACTTTAGTTTATGCGTATTTTCCACAAATATATAGATTATTTAAGTATAAACAAGCAGAAGGAATGAACCTTCAATTTTGGACTATATTAACAATAGGATTAACTTGTGTAGCTATAAATTTATCAATTTGCGATGTTAATTATTTTATACAAGGTACTCAATGGTTTAACGTAATTCTAGCATTTATAGTTTTAGTATTATCTGTTAAATATAAAAGAATGGCAAAAAGAAAAGCTCAACATAATTAATTATTTATGTAACGTTTTATTAAAATCAATCAGATTTTAATAAAACGTTTTTTTTAGTTAGATAACTTCATTTAAAATAATTATAAATATTCTGAAAAATGAAAAATAAGTAAAAAAAATATCAATATGATAAACTTTTTCAAATAGATATCTTAAATAATAGTATTAATCATCTATATCAAGTTAATAAAATTATTATCAAAATGATATAATTTTGAATTTTTTATTAACTTTTTATAAGAGAAATGAGTATTTATGCGATTTATCTGCATGTAAATAAATTAGGGATTGGCATGTTAATTGCGATAATAAAAATTAAGTAAGTCAAGTGAATTTAAGAAAATGGAGGGATTTTTAATGATTATTGTAGGAAATGGTAATGTTATCGCAAGAGATGAAAAAAACACTTTTCTTGAAAATGGAGCTATAGCTATAGAGGGAAATAAAATAGTAGCAGTAGGAAATACAGAAGATTTAAAAAATAAATATGGAAATAGTGAATTTATTGATGCTAACGGAAATTTAATAATGCCAGGGTTAATAAATACTCATCATCATATATATAGTGCTTTTGCTAGAGGATTAAATTTAAATAATCCACCAGCAAGAAATTTTGTTGATATATTAGAAAATTTATGGTGGAAAATAGATAAAAGATTAACCTTAGAGGACGTTAAGTATAGTGCTTACACAACTCTTATAGATTCAGTTAAAAATGGAGTAACAACAGTATTTGATCATCATGCAAGTCCATATGCTATTGAAAATAGTTTATTTACTATTGCAGATGTAGCTAAAGAAGTTGGAATAAGATCATCATTATGTTATGAAACATCAGATAGAGATGGAATGGCAATAAGAGATGCAGGAATAAAAGAAAATATAGATTTTATTAAAGCAGCAAGTAAAGATGATTCTAATATGATTAATGGAATGTTTGGGATACACGCTCAATTTACTTTAAGTGATGAAAGTTTAGAAAAATGTGCAGAAGCGATGTCAACTGTGGATGCTGGATATCATATTCATACAGCGGAAGGAATTGAAGATTTAAATGCTTGTTTAAAAGATCATGGAAAAAGAGTTGTAGAAAGATTTATGGACTTTGGTATGTTAGGAGAAAAAACTTTATCAGTCCATAGTATTCATATAAATTCAAGAGAAATGGATATTTTAAAAGATACTAAAACTAATGTAGTTAATAATCCAGAGTCTAATATGGGGAACGCTGTCGGTTGTTCACCAGTGATTGAAATGATGAGAAGAGATATAAATGTTGGTCTTGGAACTGATGGATATACAAGTGATATGTTTGAATCAATGAAGGTTGGTAATTTAGTTCAAAAAGATCATTTATGTGATTCAAATGTAGCTTGGGGAGAAATTCCAACAATGCTATTTGAAAATAATAAAAAAATAGCTTCAAATCATTTTGGAGTAGAAGTTGGTGTATTAAAAGAAGGGGCTATGGCAGACGTTATAGTTGTTGAGTATGATCCATTAACTCCATTAACAGCAGATAATATAAATTCACATTTATTATTTGGCGTTAATGGAAAAAGTACTTTAACTACAATAATAAACGGAAAAGTTGTTATGAAAAATAGAATTTTAGTAGATATAGATGAAAAAGAAATGATGAGAAAATCTAGAGAAGTTTCTAGTAAATTATGGGCAAAATTCTAATAAATATTTTATAGATTAAATCAAAAGGAGAGATTGCTATGGCAATAATCTTAAAAGGTGGAAAACTAGTAATGCCAGAAGAAGTGGTAGAATCTAGTATTAAGTTTGAAAATGGAATAATTGTTGATATAAGCAAAGATATAGCTATAGGTGAAAATGATGAAGTTATAGATGTTGAAGGGTCCTTTATTTTACCAGGGGCAATAGATACTCATACACATTTTGATTTAGATACAGGAGCTACAAAAACAGCTGATGATTTCAAAACAGGAACATTAGCAGCTGTTTGTGGAGGAACAACTACAATTTTAGATTTTGCTACTCAAGATAAAGGTGATAGTTTAGAAAATGCTTTAAAAGTATGGCATGAAAAAGCAGATAAAAATTCATTCTGTAACTACGGATTTCATATGGCTATTACAGATTGGAATGAAAAAACAGCTAAATCTATGAAAAATATGGTAGATGAAGGTGTTAGTTCTTTTAAAATGTATATGGCTTATAAAGGAACACTGCAGGTAAATGATAGTGAAATTTATGAAGCTTTAAAAAGAAGTAAAGAAATAGGAGCTATTATAGGTTTCCATTGTGAAAATGGAGACATAATAGATCAACTGGTTAAGGAAAATGTAGCTAATGGTAAACTTGAACCTAAATATCATGAAGCTTCAAGACCTAGTATATTAGAAGCAGAAGCTATTTCAAGAGTAACTAAAATATCTGAAGTAGCAGAGTCTTCAGTATATGTAGTACATCTAAGTAGTAAAGAAGGTTATGAAGAGGCTTTAAAAGCTAGAGATAGAGGAGTGGATTTATATTTAGAATCTTGTCCACAATATTTACTTCTTGATAAAAGTAAATATGAAGGTACAAAAGAAGATCCTTTTAATGGTGCTAAATATGTAATGTCACCACCTCTTAGAGAAAAAGCAGATAATGAAGTGCTTTGGGAAGCTTTAGAAAAAGGTGATGTTGAATTTATAGGAACTGACCATTGTTCATTTAATTACAAAGGTCAAAAGGATTTAGGTAAAACAGACTTTAGTAAAATTCCTAATGGCGGTCCTGGAGTTGAACATAGATTACTTGCAATGTATCAAGCTGCAGTTGTAGAAAGAGGATTTGCTATAAATAAATTAAGTAATTTATTATCAACTAATGCTGCTAAATTTTTTGGAATGTATCCAAGAAAAGGAGCAATTTTAAAAGGTAGTGATGCAGATTTAGTAGTTTTAAACCCTAATAAATCTTTTATTATTACAAAGGAAAATCAGCATCAAAATGTAGATTATACAACTTACGATGGATTTAAGGTTAATGGAAATATAGATTATGTATTTTTAAATGGCGAAAAAGTAGTTTGTAATAATGAATTAGTTAAAGAAAATGCTGAGGGAAAATATGTTAAAAGAAAAGCTTTTAAGAAAGGGTGCATTTAAATGTTTGAATTTATTTTAAATGGCGAGAAGGTAGTAGCTGAAGAGAATGAAAAGTTATTACACTTTTTAAGAGATAAAAAAGGTATAGTATCTGTAAAGAATGGTTGTGACGAGGGAGCTTGTGGTGCTTGTACATTACTTATTGATGATGTTGCAATGAAAGCCTGTGTACAAACTTTAGAAAGAATAAATGGTAAAACTATAACTACTATTGAAGGATTTACAGATAGAGAAAAAGAAGTTTTTGCTTATGCATTTACAGAAGCAGGAGCAGTTCAATGTGGATTCTGTATACCAGGAATGGTTATGGCTGCTAAAGGATTATTTAATAAAACTTTAGAACCTACAGCAGATGAAGTGAAGAAGGCTTTAAGAGGTAATATCTGTAGATGTACTGGATATGTAAAAATTGAAGAAGCTATAATGCTTGCGGCTGAAATATTCAGAGAAAATAAAGAAGTACCAAAAAGAACTTGTAAAGGTCTTATAGGTGAAAGTACTCATAAAGTTGATGCTATTGGAAAAACTTTAGGAACTGCACCTTATGCAGATGATTTATACTTTGATGGAATGCTTTATGGTGGGGCTTTAAGACCAGAGCATGCAAGAATATTAGTTAAAAAAATAGATATATCAAAGGCTTTAGAAATAGATGGAGTAGAGGCTGTATTAACAGCTAAAGATATTCCAGGGGAAAGATATATAGGACATTTAAAACAGGATTGGCCAGCAATGATAGCTGAAGGTGAAGAAACTAGATATGTTGGTGATACATTAGCTTTAGTTGCTGCAAGAGATAAGAAAACTTTAAAAGAAGCTTTAAAAGCTATTGAAGTTGATTATGAAAAATTAACTCCAGTAACAGAAATTGAAGATGCTTTAAAAGATGATTCTCCAAAAGTTCATGCTACAGGAAATCTATTAGTACATGAAAAATTAAGAAGAGGAGATGCGGAAGCAGCTATAAAGAATTCTAAATATGTTTATGAAGATGACTTTATAGTACCTCCAACTGAACATGCTTTCATGGAACCTGAAGCAGCAGTTGCTAAATATGAAGATGGAGTTTTAGAAGTTTACACAGGTGGACAAGGTATCTATGATGAAGTTCACGAGATAACTAAATTATTAGGTTTAACTGATAAGGAAGTTAGAATTAAAAGTATGTATGTTGGTGGAGGTTTTGGTGGAAAAGAAGATATGAGTGTTCAACACCATGCAGCTTTATTAACATATGTAACTAAAAAACCAGTTAAGGTTGTTTTATCAAGACAGGAAAGTTTAAATGTTCACCCAAAAAGACATTTAATGAAAATGCACTTTATTGTTGGTTGTGATGAAAAGGGAATTTTACAAGGTATGAGAGCAGAAATATTCTCTGATACAGGGGCTTATGCTTCTCTTGGTGGTCCAGTTCTTCAAAGAGCATGTACTCATGCTGGTGGACCTTATAATTTCCAAAATATTTCTATAGATGGTAAAGCTGTTTATACTAATAACCCACCAGCTGGTGCATTCAGAGGTTTTGGTGTAACTCAATCAGCATTTGCTATGGAAGCTTGTGTTAATAAACTTGCTGAAATGGTAGGAATATCAGGTTGGGAAATGAGATATAGAAATGCTATAAGACCAGGAGATGTATTACCAAATGGACAAATAGCAGATGAAGGAACAGCTTTTGTTGAAACTTTAGAAGCTGTAAAAGAAGAATATGAAAATAATAAAATAGTAGGTATTGCTTCAGCCTTTAAAAATGCTGGTATCGGTGTTGGTATTCCAGATACAGGTAGATGTAATTTAGCTATTATTGATGGAAAAGTTCATTTAAGAACTTCAGCAGCTGATATTGGTCAAGGTATTATGACTATAGCATCACAGGTTGTTTCAGAGGTTACAGGATTAAATCCAGAGTTAATTGAAGTTGAAAGACCAGATAGTTTCTTAACTCCTGATTCAGGAACAACTACAGCTTCAAGACAAACAGTATTCACTGGAGAAGCTACAAAAGTTGCAGCTTTACAACTTAAAGAAGCTTTAAAAGGTAAAGAATTATCAGATCTTAATGGTGAGATATTCAAAGGTGAATATTGTGGAATAACAGATCCTATGGGATCAGATAAAGAAAATCCAGTGAGCCATATTGCTTATGGTTTTGCAACTCAAGTAGTAGTTTTAGACGAACAAGGAAAACTTGTTAAAGTAATTGCTGCTCATGATGTAGGTAAAGCTATAAACCCTAAAGGTGTTGAAGGACAAATTGAGGGTGGAGTAACTATGGGACTTGGTTATGCTTTAACTGAAGATTTCCCAACTAATGAAGGAGTTCCAGCAGTTAAATATGGAACATTAGGATTACTTAGATCAATCTCAGTACCTGAAATAGTGCCTATAATCATTGAGAAAAATCATTCAGAATTATCATTTGGGGCAAAGGGTGTTGGAGAAATAGTTTGTGTTCCAACAGCACCAGCAGTTCAAAATGCTTATTATAATTTTGATAAAGTATTTAGAACAAAATTACCACTTGGTGAAACTGCTTATAGAAAGAAAAAGTAAGATTATACTTATTTGATAGATAGATGAAGAAATTTTATCTATCTATCAGGTATTTATATATATATTTATTTAATATTTAGGAGGAATTTTTATGAAAAAAATAATAAACACAAGTAAAGCTCCAGGAGCTATAGGACCATATTCACAAGGAACAGAAGTAGGAAATTTAGTTTTCACTTCAGGACAACTTCCAATAAACATGGCTACAGAAGAATTAGAAACAGAAATAAAAGCAGCAACTAAAGCTTCTTTAGAAAATGTAAAAGCAATATTAGAAGAAGCAGGTTCTTCAATGGAAAAAGTTTTAAAAACAACAGTATTTTTAAAAGATATTAATGATTTTACTGCAGTTAACGAAGTTTACAAATCATACTTTGCAACTGAATGTCCAGCAAGATCATGTTTCCAAGTAGGAAAATTACCAAAGGATGCTTTAATAGAAATTGAAGTTATCGCTTGTAAATAATTAAAACAAGTGAAAAAAATTCTAGTGAAATGTTGTAGAGTTGCTAGAATTCAATAAACGATAAGGGAGGGACTTACTTTTAAATAGGATAAAAGTAAGGGTGCTATATGAGTGGTCTACATCAATTAAAGGAGTTTATAAATATTATTGATGATATGCTTCATCCCTACGGATATTTATCGCAAATATATAGTCTTTAGATTTAATTATAAAATGAAATTTGAATGGAAAATTATATTTGATTGATTAATAGAAGTAGGAGGAAGTTTGATTAATTTTTAAAATTAAATCAAGCAATAGTATTTATGAATAAACAAAAAGAATATATCAAAATTTCAAAAAGTTTTTATTTTAAGTATCCAGAATGGCTTAAATTTAAAGTTTTGATAAATGATAATTGAATATAGAGTTTGACTTGTATTGTTCTAATAGATTAATTTAAAGTTTTAAATTAATCTATTTAAGCTATGCAATGCCGAAAAAATATTTATATATAATACTAGTAATTTAATAAAAACTTTATTCATAAAGATTTTAATAATGAAAGTGATTTATATAAAATTATTGAATTTCAGTGCAAGAGAATTTATAGGTAGCAATTAGATAGAACAATAAAGTTTAAAATTCATAAATTTTGATTTTAAACTTCACTAAAAAAATAGAATATTAAATTTTGAAGTACTTAAATTTCAAGAAAATCAATATCAGTCACTTTATCAGTCACTTTTAAATAATATTAAAATGAATTGCTATTGTTTTGAACTTTGCCTATTTTATTAATTACTTTAAGTTAATAAAATACAGGAGTTGATTTTAATGGTTTTAATAAATTGGTATAAAAAATATACAAGATTTCAAAAAGGTTTCTTTTGGATTTTTATGATTGCAACTTTTTTCTCGTTTTTTTTACCAGCTATGACTGGAGCATCATGGACAGTAGTATTTGGTCTTGATGCGGTGATTGGATTACTTTCATCTGTTACAGGTGTTTTAAATTCAATTTATGTTGCAAGAGCTGAAGTGGTTCTATATTTATTTTGGGGTGCTAATACACTTTTCTATGGAATTCAGTGTTTTTTAGAACAACTATATGCTAGTTTTTTCTTAAATATAGTAGTTGTTCTTCCAATTATAATTATAGGATTCTTTGTTTGGCTTAAAGAGATAAAGAGAAGTAAAGCAGCAGGAGAAATGGAAGAAGGAGAAACAATAAGAATAAAAAAATTTAATAAAAAACAATGGATTATATCTATTGTTCTTTATGCTATAGGTTGGATTGCTTATGGATTTTTTGCTTATTATTTCCCTGAAATAGTAAAATACTTGTTTAATATAAATGTACAACCAGATCCAGATTTTATTATAGATTCATTTATAGCAATTGGTACAATCTATGCGGTTGTTCTTACTACAACTAGAAATGTTGAAAACTGGTTATTTTGGTTAGCTATAAATCTTGCAGGAACTGTATTATTTATTTTTACAACAGTACAATCAGCGATGCAAGGACAAATAAGTGTCATAGCAATTTCGGGAGCTATAATGTATGTTCAATATTTAACATCTTCTATTTATGGTTATTATTTATGGTTAAAAATAAATAAGAGACAAAATGCTAAAGAGTTAGAAAAAACTAAAGTAGCTCAATAGGAGAAGTTAATTCATTTTAATTTTATAAAATTTATAAAATTACAAAGGTTTAAATGGAGGCGCAATATGGATAATAAAATATTAGGAACAGAAGTAAATAGAGTAGATGCTTTTGCAAAAGTATCAGGTAAAGCAAAGTACTGTAGTGATTTTGCAAATGAAGAAACATTAGTAGGAAAAGTACTTGGAAGTCCATATGCTCATGCTATTATTAAAAGTATAGATACATCAGAGGCTGAAAAGTTAGATGGTGTAGAAGCTGTGTTAACACATGAAAATGTATCACAGACTAAATTTCCAACAGCAGGGCATCCTTATTCATTGGATCCAAGTCACAGAGATATAGAAGATAGGATGATAATTACTAACAAAGCACGTTTCGTAGGAGACATAGTTGCAGCGGTAGTAGCTAAAGATGAATTAATTGCTAAAAAAGCTTTAAAATTAATAAAAATTGAGTACGAGGTTTTACCTTTCGTTTTAGATCAAGAAGAATCTATGCAACCAGGTGCACCACAAATTCACGAAAATAAACCAAATAATATTTTAAGTGATTTTGGAATTACTGTTGGAGAACCAGATAAGGTATTTCAAGAGGCTGCAAAGGTAGTTGAAGGAAAGTATGAAACTCAAATTGTACAACATGCACAAATGGAAGTTCATACAACTTTAGCGAAGCTTGATGAAAACGATAGACTTTTAATTATATCCTCAACACAAATTCCTCACATAGTAAGAAGAATAGTAGCTCAAGCTTGTAATTTACCTATAGGTAAAATAAGAGTTATAAAACCTTATATAGGTGGAGGTTTTGGTGGTAAACAGGATGTTGTTATAGAGCCATTAGTAGCAGCTATGACTTTAGCAGTTGATGGGAAACCTGTAATGTTAACTTTATCAAGAGAAGAAGATTTAATATGTGCAAGAACAAGACATGCCATGAGAATGGATATTAAATTTGCATTATCAAAGGACAATGAAATAGAAGGCTTAGAAATTGAAAATTTAGTTAATAACGGAGCTTATGCATCACATGGACATTCTATTGCTATGAGTGCTGGTTCTAAAATAAGACCATTTTACAATATAAAAGCTGAAAAATATCGTCCTAAAACAATTTATACTAATTTACCAGTAGCAGGAGCTATGAGAGGATACGGAATTCCTCAAATAACATTTGGTCTTGAATCTCTAATTGATGATACAGCTCTTTTATTAAATGAAGATCCTTTAGATTTTAGATTAAGAAACTTTATAAAAGAAGGACATCAAGATCCTGACAATGGTTTAATCGTAAGAACTTTTGAACTACCAGAATGTGTTAAAAGGGGAAGAGTGTTAATAGATTGGGATAGAAAAAGAGAACTTTATAAAAATCAAAGAGGTAATAAAAGAAAAGGTATAGGAATGGCTTGTTTCAGTTATTTCTCTGGAACTTATCCAGTAGCTTTAGAAGCAGCTGGAGCTAGACTTATATTAAATCAAGATGCATCAGTTCAACTTCAAGTTGGGGCTACAGAAATAGGTCAAGGTAGTGATACCATATTTACTCAAATGGTTGCAGAAACATTAGGAATATCAATGGATACTGTACATGTTATATCTATACAGGACACTGATGTAACTCCTTTTGATACAGGATCATATGCTTCAAGACAATCCTATGTAGCTGGACAAGCTATTAAAAAAGCTTCTCTTGAAGTAAAAAGAAAAGCTTTAGAGATTGCAAGTGATAAAACAGGTATCTTAGTAGAAGATTTAGATATAGTAGATGGAAATATCGTAGAAAAGGAACAAGGTAGAGTTTGGTTTACTTTAAAAGATATAGCTTTAGAAGCTTATTATAACAGAGATAAATATGCTCCTATAACAAGTGATTTAACTGTTAAAGTAAGAAATAATGCGATTTCTTATGGAGCAACTTTTGTAGAAGTAGAAGTAGATATAAAAACTGGTTCTATAGAAGTGTTAGATTTATATAACATTCATGACTCAGGAAAAATTTTAAATAGAAAAACTGCAGAAGGTCAAGTTCATGGTGGAGTTTCTATGTCATTAGGTTTTGGATTGTCTGAAAAATTAATGTTCAATAAAGAGACAGGGGCACCATATAACAATAACTTATTACATTATAAAATAGAAACAATGATGGATACTCCTGATATAAAAGTAGAGTTTGTTGAAAAATATCATCCAACTTCAAGTTATGGGCATAAATCATTGGGAGAAAGTACAACAATTTCTCCAGCACCAGCTATACGTAACGCTGTATTAAATGCAACAGGGGTAGCTTTAAATAAGCTTCCAATGGATAAGCAATCAGTATTTGAAAAATTTAAAGAAGTTGGACTTATATAGGAGGTAGTAGCTATGTATGATGTAACAGGATATATTGAGCCTAAAACATTAGAAGAAGCTTTGAATATATTAGATAAAGAAAAAGATTTAACAATAATATCTGGAGGTACAGATGTATTAGTTAAATTACATGAAGGTAGAATGGAATCTATTAATCTTTTAAGTATTAGAGAAATATCAGGTTTAGATGACATTAAATTATTAGCTGATGGAGCTATAGAAATAGGTGCTAGAGCAACTTTTACAGATATATTTAGAAATGAAATAGTTAATAAATATATAGACTTACTTGCAGAAGCTGCTGTATCAATGGGAGGACCTCAAATTAGAAATATTGCTACTATTGGTGGTAATGTTTGTAATGGAGCAGTTTCAGGAGATAGTGCACCGAGTTTATTTGCTTTAAATGCTAAATTAAAACTTAAATCTAAAAATGGTGAAAGAATAATTCATATAGAGGAGTTTTATGCAGGTCCAGGTAAAGTTAATAGGGAGCCTAATGAACTTTTAGTATCTATATTGATAGAGAAGAATGATTATGAAAATAAAAAAGGTAACTATATTAAATTTGCAACAAGAAAAGCTATGGATATTTCTTTAATGGGAGTTTCTGTAATAGTAGAAATTGAAGGAAATAAATTTAAAGAAGTAAGAATAGCATTAGGAGTTGCAGGACCAACACCTTTAAGATGTGTTATAGCGGAAGAATTTGCAAAAGGATTAGAAGTTAATGATAGTAACATTAGAAAAATAGCTAATGAAGCATTAAAATCATCTAAAGCAATAGATTTCTGGAATGCATCTAAGGAGTATAAAGAAAATCTAATAGAAGAATTATCATATAGAGCAATAAATGAATCAATTAAAAAACTAGGAGGAAAGTAAGATGGAGTTTTTAAAAAAAATAAAAATTAATGTTAATGGGAATTCTTATGAATTAGAAATTGATGTAAGAGAATCATTATCTAATGTATTAAGAAATAAATTACATCTTACTGGTGTAAAACAAGGTTGTTTAGTTGGTGAATGTGGAGCTTGTACAGTGCTTATAGATGGAGTTCCTACGGATTCATGTATTTATTTAGCAGCTTGGGCTAATGGTAAGAGTATAAGAACTATAGAAGGTGAAAGTAAAAATGGTAAATTATCAAAAGTTCAACAGGCTTTTGTTGATGAAGGTGCAGTTCAATGTGGTTTCTGTACTCCAGGTTTAGTTCTTACTTCAACTTCTTTAGTTGAAAGTGGAAAAGAATTCACTGATGATGAGCTTAAAAGAGAATTATCTGGCCATTTATGTAGATGTACTGGATATAAAAAAATATTCTTAGCAACAAAAAAAGCTTTATCTAAATAGAAGTTAAAGGCAGCATATAAATAAGAGTACATTTCTTTGGAAAAGCTTATTAGAGTAAGTAAAGAAATGTACTTTTATGAAATATAATTTTAAATTTAAAATTTGATAAAATTAGAAAGTGAGATGTGTATTATGAATAAACAAGAAATAATGGATTTATGTGTCGATAGTTGTATGGAAGGTATGAAACATCATCATGGAGGACCTTTTGGTTCAGCTATTGTTAAAGATGGTGAAGTTATAGCAGTTGGTCATAATATGGTTATAGGAACTAATGATCCTACAGCTCATGGAGAAGTTACAGCTATAAGAGAAGCTTGTAAGAAACTTAATACTTTTGATTTAAGTGGTTGTGAATTATATACAACTTCAGAACCATGTCCTATGTGTATGTCTGCTATAATTTGGGCAAACATTAAAAAAGTATATTATGGATGTACAGTTCAAGATGCTAGAGATATTGGATTTAGAGATGAACACATATTAAACTTCTTAAACGGTGGATGTAAAGATAAAAAAGTTTTAGATTTAGAGGCTGTGGATAAAACAAATTGTTTAAAAGCTTTTGACTTTTGGACAAATGATAATTCAAGAACAGACTATTAATTTTTAAAGTTTAAATAAGTTAAGAAGGTAGATTTTTTTGATGAAATAATTAACGAAGTAGGAGTTTTAGCAATGAATGATTTAATTAATATAGTAGATGGAGATATAATATCAATAGTAGGAAGTGGTGGTAAAACATCTTTAATGTACAGAATAGCCAGACATTTAAGTGAGAAAAAGGTTTTATTAAGTACTACCACTAAAATAAAAATACCTACAGCAGATTTATATGATTATATTGCATTTAATGAAGAGGAAGCTCTTAGAATTAGTAATTATGATAATAAAGGAATCTACCTTTTAGCTCATAAAATAAATGAAGAAAAATTTAAATCTTTAGATGATAGATGTTTAACAAAAATAGTAGAAAAATTTGATAATGTAATTTTAGAAGCTGACGGAGCTAAAGAAAAATTAATAAAAGGCTGGAATGAAAATGAGCCAGTTATTTTTAAAGATACAACTAAAACTATAGGAGTAGTAAATTTAGACACAATTGGATTACTCATAAATGAAGAAAACGTCCATAGATTAGATAAATTCTTAGATATAACAAAAAAGAAAATCGGTGATAATATAGATGTTGAATGTTTAGTAAGTTTAATATCTGCTGATAATGGGCTATTTAAAAACTTTTTACGGAAAAAAGTTTTATTTATAAATGGTGTAGAAACAAAAGAAAAAGAAATCCTAGCAAGAGAAATAGGTGAAATTTTAAGAAATAGAGCATTTAGTATAGATTATATTATTGCTGGAAGTATAGTAAAAGGGGTGTTTTTTGAATTATGATAAATGTTGATGCAGTTATATTAGCTTCAGGAATGAGTAGAAGAATGGGTGAGGAAAATAAATTACTTTTAGAATTTGAAGGTAAAACTATAATAGAAAAAGTTGTAATAGCAACTTTGAAAGCAAATTGCTTTAAAGAAATACTAGTTGTTATTAAAGATAGAGAATTAGAAGAGGTTCTTGCAAAGTATAATGTGAAAACTATATTTAATCCTAACTTTCAAACTGGAAAATCAGAAGCAGTTAAGTTATCTTTAAAAATACTTGGAGAAAGTGATGGAACCATGTTTTTGGTAGGGGATCAACCTTTTATAGATTCGGATAGTATTTTAAAGCTTTGGGGTGCTTTTATTGAAAAGAAAGATAATATAATAGTACCTTATATAAATAAAGCTATTGGAAATCCTATAATTTTTCCAAAGAAATATTACAAAGAATTAGGAATGCTCTCAGAGGAAGAAGGCGGAATGAAGGTAGTGAAAAATCATTTAGAGGCCATAAGTAAAGTGAGAGTAAATAATTATAAAATCTTTTTTGATGTAGATACAAAAGAAGATTATGAAATGCTTATAAATAATATAATTTAATGAATGAAAAGGAAGGACAACTTGTTATAGTTCGTAGTGGTGGTAAATATGGATTTAAAAATATTAGAGGAAATTGAAAGAAGATTAGAAAGAGGAGAGGAAAGTGCCTTAGTAACTATTACTGAATCTGTTGGATCAACTCCAAGAAAAGTTGGTTCAATTATGGCTGTTTTTGAAGAGGACATTAGAGGAACCATTGGTGGAGGAACAGTTGAGTATGAAGTTATTAAAGAGGCAAGAAATTTAATTAAAACTGGAGAAAATAAGGAAATTTCCTATGGAATGGGTCCAAATGATAAATTACAATTAGCCTGTGGAGGAAGTGTTAAAGTCTTTATAAAAGTTTTTAAAGCTTCTAATAAGTTAGTTGTTGTAGGTGCAGGTCATATAGCAAGAGAATTAACTTATATGGCTAAACACTTAGATTTTGAGATTGTTGTTTTAGATGATAGAAAAGATTATTCTGAAATCAATGGTATAGATGTTATAACTGGTGATGTTACTGAAAATATAAAAAATATATGTATACATGAAAATAGCTATATAGTAATTGCATCAAGAGGTCATAGAGTTGACTTAGAGGCTCTAAGAGAAGTTATAAAAATGGATGTAAAATATATAGGTATGGTTGGAAGTAAAGCAAAGGTTACTCAAGTTACTCAATCTCTTTTAGAAGAAGGAATTGAAGAAAAATACTTTGAAAAATTATACTCACCAATAGGTTTAGATTTTTCAAATGGGACACCAGAAGAGATAGCGATAGAAATACTATCTGAAATTCTTCTTGTTAAAAATTCAGGAACTTTAGCCCATAGACGAATAGCAATAAAAAAATCTGAAAATTAGTAGCAATTATGTCTCCTAAATCTTTTAATTAACAAAAATATATAGTAATATTAATAATATATCAATAATTTTATCAATAAAATTATTTTTACATATTAAGTATTACATCTAATGATATGTAAATGTTTTAATTGGGAAATTTGGTATTAATTTTCTTAGGAGGTATTTGCATGAAAAGTGATATTGTGGCTGTAGTTTTATCAGGAGGAAAAAGTTCAAGAATGGACTATGAAAATAAATCCTTTTTAAAATTACAGGGAAAAACTTTTATAAAAAGAATTTTAGAAAATTTAGAGGGTTTCAAAGAAGTTTGTATATCCTGTAATGATTTTTCTCTTTATAAAGAGTTTGAAAATCAATATAGATTAATTGCAGATATAAAAAGGAATATAGGACCTATGGGTGGCATATATTCTACTTTTAAGGAAACTGGGGCAAAAAAGTTATTTGTTGTAGCAACAGATATGCCCTTTATTAATAAAGATGTTGTTGATTCTATCTGTAGCATAGATTTTGAGGGAGATGCTTTAGTTGTATGTTCAAAAGGCCGAGTAGAGCCTTTATTTGCAGTTTATAAAGATAGTATTTTATTAAAGTTAGAAGAATGTATAAATGATAAGGTTTATAAAATGATGGTTTTATTAAATCGTATAAAAACTTCTTATTTTTATATAGAGAATAACTCTTCTTTTAAAAATATTAATAGAAAAGAAGATTACCTTGAAGTATCTAAAGATTTAGAAGTAGAAAAGGGGACTCGAGTAATTAATATTGTAGGAAGTGGATCTAATACAGGAAAAACTACTTTAATAGAAGTTGTTATAAAAGAATTAAAGGATAAAGGATATACAGTATCTACTATTAAACATGATGTTCATGGATTTGATATAGATAAAGAGGGCAAAGATACATACAGGCATAGAATGGCTGGTGCAGATAATGTCTCAATATCATCTGAAAATAGATTTGCATTAATTAGAGAATTAAAAAAAGAAATCACTGTAGAAGAAATCATTGAATTTATGCCCAAAACTGATTTTATTATAGTAGAGGGCTATAAAAATAGCAATTTAAGAAAAATTGAAGTTTTTAGAGAAGGATTTTCAAAAAAAATAATTACTAGCAAGGATAAGTTAATAGCCATTGCTACTGATGATGTAAAGTTAAGTTATGAAGATGTTTCTGTAATAGGGATTAATGACTATAAGTCTATTGTTAAGTTGATTGAGAAGGAGGCAAAATACAAATGTATACATTAGGAATAATAACTAGTAGTGATAAAGGTTACAGAGGTGAAAGAGAAGACCTTAGTGGAAAAGTTATAAAAGATATTGTTGAGGTAAATGGATTTGAAGTAAAGGACTATGTTATAGTACCAGATGAAAAAGAACTTTTAAAAGAGCAATTTATAAAAATGGCAGATGATTTACAGGTGAATTTAATATTAAGTACAGGGGGAACAGGATTTGCCCCAAGAGATGTTACGCCTGAGGCCACTAAAGAGATAATTGATAGAGAAGCTCAAGGAATAGCAGATGCAATAAGAATGTATAGCTTAAGTATTACTAAAAGAGCAATGCTATCAAGAGCTATGTCAGGAATAAGAAAGAAAACTTTAATAGTTAATCTACCAGGTAGCCCAAAAGCATGCAAAGAAGCTTTAGATTTCGTTTTAAATGATATAAAGCATGGAATAGATATTTTAAACGAAACAGCAAAGGACTGCGCTAGAAAGTAAAATTTTTAGTGAAATAAGGGGTATATACAATGAGCAAATATATACTATTAATATTAGCTTTATTTGTGGCTTGGTTAATATTTATGTTTAATGGTAGAGGTAAAGAAAAAGAAAATAATAATGAAGTTGTTGTAGGAGTTTCATATATGCTTGAAGAACCTATGAATGAAATGAAAAAGGCTTATGAAAAATTGAATACAGGAATTAAAGTTAAACTTATATTCAATAAATCTTCAGAACTTGAAGAACAAATTGTTAAGGGTAGTAAGATGGATATTTTTATAGCTTATAAAGAAAAATATACAGATTATATCGTGGATATGGGGCTTGCTAATCATAGTGATAAAAAAAGCTTAGGTGATACACAGGTTTTTTATAAAAGTAATTTAGTAGAACATCTAGAAAATGATTTAAAGGATGAAGAGAAATATAAATATACAGTTATAAGATTAACAAGTAGTATTCAAGCAAATAAGTTTATGGCATTTATTGAAAGTTCTGAGGGGGAAGAAATATTAAAAAAATATTCTTTAATAAGAAAAAAATAATAATATCTTAGAATGGAGCGATTAATATGAAGATGATAAATACAAAGGAAGCAGTGGGAAGAGTTCTTTTACATGATATTACAAGAGTTGCACCAGGTGAATTTAAAGGTAGAGCTTTTAAAAAAGGTCATGTAATCAGAGAAGAGGATGTTGAGGTCCTGCTTTCATTAGGGAAAGATCATATTTATGTTTGGGAAGAAGTTGAAGGGTTAGTTCATGAAAATGATGCAGCCGAAGTTCTTATAGATATTGCCTGTGGTGATGGATTCACTTATGGAGAAGTAAGTGAAGGGAAAATAGATGTTTTTGCAAAAGAAGATGGACTTTTAAAAATTGATAAAGAAGAGCTTCTTAAATTAAATATGATAGATGATATTATATTTTCAACTCTTCATAACAACATGCCAATAAAAAAAGGCGAAAAAATAGCAGGGACAAGGGTTATTCCTTTAATGATAAAAGAAGAATTATTAGAAGAGGCAAGAAAAACTTGTACTAAAAAAATACTTTGGATGGAAGAAATAAAGAAGAAAAAAGTTGGTATAGTTACAACTGGAAATGAAGTCTTCTATGGAAGAATAACAGATAAATTTGGACCTGTAATAAAAAGAAAAGTAGAAGAATTTGGTTGTGAAGTTTTAGGGCAAACAATAGTTAACGATGATAAAACAAAAATCAGTGCTGCAATAAAAGAATGGTTGGATAAAGGTGCTGAAATGGTAATCTGTACAGGTGGAATGTCTGTAGATCCTGATGATGTAACTCCTACAGCAATAAAAGATTGTGGTGGAGAAATAGTTACTTATGGATCACCAGTTTTACCAGGAGCTATGCTTTTACTTTCTTATCTAGATGGAAAAGCTATAATGGGACTTCCAGCCTGTGTAATGTTTTCTAAGAGAACAGTTTTTGATTTAGTATTACCTAGAGTATTAGCTGATGAAAAATTAGTTAAAAGAGATATTGCAGAACTTGGTCATGGTGGGCTTTGCTTAGATTGTCCTGTTTGCACATATCCACATTGTTCTTTTGGGAAATAGTATTGGCTTCGCAATGAATTTGAAAAACTTTATTTTTTTAATTAAATTAAAAAGCTATGCTTTTCAATGAATTAGCAAAAGTTATCACTTTGCAATGGTATTTTTGAAAATTAAGAATTTAGAATGATGGTTGAAATTTATCGGGGTTAAATTTCTAAAAAAGGATTTTTTTTTGTAATTTAGAATTTAGAATTTTGGTTGAATTTTGTTTTTTTTATAAAATAGTTTAAACTTTATGGTGAGGATTAAAATTTTAAATTCATAATTTTAAATTATATTGGAGGATTTTGTATGAATAAGTTAACTCATTTTGATGATGAGGGAAATGCTCGTATGGTTGATGTTTCCTCTAAAATAGAGACTAAGAGGATAGCTTTAGCAAGAGGAGCTATAAAAGTTAGTGAAGAAATAATGAATAGAATTAAAGATGGTACAGTAGAAAAAGGTGATGTTCTTGGTGTAGCTAGAATTGCTGGTATTATGGGAAGCAAAGCTACAAGTAATATAATTCCGATGTGTCATCCACTTATGATAAATGGAGCTAATGTTGACTTTGAATTAGATGAAGAAAATAGTGAAATAATTATATATGGAGAGGTTAAAACTACTGGTAAAACAGGGGTTGAAATGGAAGCTTTAACAGCTGTTTCTATTGCAGCTTTAACTATATATGATATGTGTAAAGCTATTGATAAAGGAATGATTATAAGAGAAGTTCATTTAGTTTCAAAGAAGGGTGGAAAAAGTGGAGACTTCTACTTCAATGAAGGAGGAGAACGTTAAAGTGAAAGATAAATATGGTAGAGAGATAGATTATTTAAGAATATCTCTTACTGATGCCTGTAATCTAAGATGCATATATTGTATGCCAGAAGAAAATGTAAAGTTTAATAACGTTGAGGGCGCATTAAGTAATGAGGAACTTGAAAAAATAATAGATGTTTTTGGGAGTTTAGGTACTAAAAAATTAAGATTTACAGGTGGAGAGCCACTTTTAAGAAAAGATATAGATAAATTAATATATAAAGCTAAAAGTAGTGGAATAGAGAAAATAGCTATAACTACTAATGGAATTCTTCTTGTAGAGAAAATAGAGTCTTTAGTTAAAGCTGGTTTGTCTGAAGTGAATATAAGTCTTGATACTCTTGATGAAGAAAGATTCAAAATGATCACAAGAGGTGGAGAGTTACATAGGGTTTTAGATGCAATAGATTTATCTTTGAAAAATGGAATTAAAGTTAAGATTAATGCAGTTATGATAGATGGAATTAATGAAGATGAATTTATAAATCTTTGCAAATTATCTGTGGATAGAGATTTAGATGTAAGATTTATAGAACTAATGCCTATTGGAGAAGGAATTAAGTTTAAAGGAAAAACTCAAGAGGAACTTCTTCATAAATTAAAAGAATCTTTTGTAGTTGAGAATTTAGATAAAGAAGGAATAAATGGTCCTGCTAATTATGTGAAAATCCAAAATGGAAAAGGTAGAATAGGATTTATATCTGCTATGTCTAATCATTTTTGTGATAGTTGTAATAGAATTAGAATTACACCAGATGGATTTTTAAAGCAATGTCTTCATTTTAAAAGTGGAATTAATCTTAAGAAACTTTTAGAAGAAGAAGATTCAGCGAACATTTTGGAAGAAAAAATTAAGGATACTATATTTAACAAACCGATAGGTCATAAATTTAATGAAGAAAAAAAAGCAGAAGATAATAGATTTATGTTTCAGATAGGAGGCTAACATTATGGGAAAATTAGTAGCAATATGTACAAGTGAGAAAAAAGGTATTGGTAAGGTTCAAATCGATGAAGTAGAATTAGTAGAAGGATTTGGTCTTAAAGGAGATGCTCATGGCGGAAATTGGCATAGACAAGTATCTTTATTAGAGAAAGAAAAAATAGAAGATTTTATCGCTAGAGGTGGTAAAGTTAAATTTGGAGATTTTGGAGAAAATTTAGTAATTGAAGGTATCAACTTAGATGAAGTTAAAGTTGGTGATAGAATTTCAGTTGGAGATGCTATTCTTGAAATCACTCAAAAAGGTAAAAAATGTCATGATAAATGCCATATATATCAAATGGTTGGAGATTGTATCATGCCTAAAAATGGTGTTTTCGGAACTGTAGAGAAAGGCGCTATAATTAAACCTGGTGTTTCTATGAATGTTCTTTAATGATTTTTATAAAATTAATTTAAATTTATCTTCTTTTTAATTGATTTGTGAAATTAATTAAATAAAGTAAATTTTAATTAATATTATGATATGATTATAGTTATAAATAAAACTAATGAAATAAAAAGAATGTATCAATTTACGATACATTCTTTTTATTTTTTTAAACTAAAGAAAAAGATAAATTTGGAGGGTTTTTATGAAAAAAATTTTAATAGTGAATTTCCCAGGACATGGACATGTTAACCCAACTATAAAGTTAGTTAAAGAGTTAAAAGCTGCAGGAAATGAAATAGTTTATTATTGTACTGAAGAGTTTAGAGAAAAATTAGAAAAAGTAGGTGCTATATATAAAAGTTATTTATATGAGCCTGTAGTTGAAAAAGATAGTAGAGGGAATAAGGAAATTTTATTAAGAAATGCTATAAATTTAACTGATGCTGTTTTAGGTTCAGTTTTAAAAGAAGAAAAAGACTTTGATATTTTAATTTATGACTCCGTATTATCAATAGGGGAAGACATAAAAGAAAAATTAAGTATAAAAGAAAGTTGTGCCTTATATACAACCTTTGCTTTATCTAAAAATATGATGAATAAAGCAAGAAGTGCAGGGCAGTCATCACCAGTATTTTTAGAAAGTTCTTCAGATCTTTTTAAAGAAAAAACAAAAGGAATAAACGAAAAGTATGGAATAAAATTAAAATCTATGTTAGAGGCTATGACTGATAGTAAGGCGGATAAAAATATTGTATTTACTTCAAGACATTTTCAACCTCTTGAAAATGATTTTGATAAAAGTTTCATATTTGTAGGACCATCAGTGACAGAAAGAGGAGAGTTAACAGAATTTAATCTAGAAAAAAATGAAGATAAAAAATTATTATATATTTCACTTGGAACTATTGATAATAAAAGATTAGATTTTTATAAAATAACTTTTGAAGCTTTTGGAAAAGCAGATAAGATAGATGTAGTTTTATCTGTTGGGAAAAATACTAATATAGAGAATTTAGGTAAAATACCTTCAAACTTTAAAGTTTTTAATTACGTACCACAATTAGAGGTGTTGAAAAAAGCTGATATCTTTATAACTCATGGTGGAATGAATAGTTCTAGTGAAGGTTTATATAACAATATTCCATTAGTAGTTGTTCCTCAATTTGGAGATCAATTCTTAGTAGGAAGAACTGTTAGTGCATTAGGGGCTGGAGTAATGGTTTCAAAAGATAATTTAAATGCAATAAATCTTAGGGAAGCAGTAGGACAAATAATTTCAAATGATGATTTTGAAAGAAATGCAGAAAAAATAGGTGTTTCTTTAAGAGAAGCAACAAAAAATTTAGAAAACTTAGTTAAAGAAATAAGTAAATAAAATATAGCTTTTTTCTCAATTATGGTGAAAAGCAAAAAATAGCCTACCATTACCAAATATATTCAGTAATCGGCTATTTTTTAGTCTTTATCACCTAACTTGAGAAAGAATAAAATATATTTAGTGAAGGGTTATTTATATTAATAGATAAACCGTTGCAATGATAATTGATAATATCATTAATGGAAAACCAATTTTGAAATACTGACCAAAAGAAATCTTATAACCATTTTTCTCTGAAACCTTTGCTAATACAACATTGGCTGAGGCTCCAATTAATGTTCCATTTCCACCCAGACAAGCTCCTAAGGAAATTGCCCACCATAAATTTGTAACATCAATACCACTTTGTTTTAAAGTTAATATTAAAGGGATTAAAGTAGCTACAAATGGTATATTGTCTAAGAATGAAGAAACAATTGCAGAAAGCCATAGAAGTATTAACATTAAGAGAATACTATTGTTTCCACTATATTTTATAATTAATTGAGCTAATATATTTATTAGTCCTGTGCTTTCAAGCCCACCAACTAAAATAAATAAAGCTGTGAAAAATAAAATAGTAGACCATTCAACTTCATTTAAGTAATTTGAAATAGGTTTTTTTGCAATTAAAAGATATATTGCAGCACCTAAAATAGCAATTACTCCAGCGGAAAGATTAAAATCACTTCCAAAAATAAAGCCTAAAATAACAAAAAAGATTATAAGTAATCCTTTGTACAAAAGTACTTTGTCTTTTAAGGAAGAGTTGGGATTAACAGATAATAAAGATAATTTATGTTTCTCTTCAATAAATAAATTTTTTTTATGTAATAAATAAATTATTAATATTGTCACTATTAATATAATTAATGTTACTGGAAATAAATGAGTTATAAAATCAGAAAAATTTAAATTTGCAGCACTCCCAATCATTATATTAGGTGGATCACCAATTAAAGTAGTAGTTCCACCTATGTTAGAGGCGAAAATTTCAGTGATAACAAAAGGAATAGGATTTACTTTAAGTTTCTTTGTTATCATGAAAGTTATAGGACCTATTAAAATTACAGTAGTAACGTTATCTAAAATTGCTGAAAAAATAGCAGTTAATATGGCTAAGGAAAGTAAAATATAAAAGCTATTTCCTTTACAGAGTTTTGCTATTTTTAAAGCTATGTATTCAAAGAAGCCACTATCTTTTAAGATTGCAACTATTAACATCATTCCTATTAAAACAGCTAAGGTATTAAAGCTAACATAAGACATTACTTTATCTAAAGGAATTATATGAAATACTATCATTAAAGAAGCTCCTAGTAAGGCTATGACGGTATTATCAAATCGTTCAGTTATAATAATTATTATGGTTAATAAAAAAATGCTTAAAGCAAGAATTTGAGCTATAGACATTGAAATCCCCTTTCTTTTTCTATTTAAAGAAAAAAGTTATATCAAAGTTAAATTAATAAAGATTTATAAGATTAGTATTTATAATAAGGAAATTAAAATACTAAAATTAAAAATCTATTTAACTTATTTTTGATATAACTAATTGAATAAGTTTTACTTGAATTTTTGAGCGAATAAGAAAGTTGCTCCGTTGATTAAATAATAAATAAATACTAAAGAAATAATGATGATAGTATATTTAAATTTATTATTATATCTGTTGGTAAGCTCTGTATGTTCAGAAGAATCTTTAGAATCTTTTATCTGTAAAAGGTCCAAACTTGTCCCTACCAAATCTATAACAAGTAAAGTGAATAAAGAAAATACTAATATTACTGAATTATTAGCTATTGCGTTAAAAGACACATAATCACTCCTTTTTAAAAAGAATATATATAAATTCTATCTTTTAATTCTAAATACATTATATATTAAAAAAAAGAAAATGTTAATAAAATGTGTATGGATTTCACCGTTTTTCTTGAGATACTCCATATAAAAATACAATTTAGATAACTAATTAACTTACGGGAAGAACTGTTTTTAAATTGGATTTATAGCTGAACTTAATAGTGAAAAATAAAAAAAGTTAATATTTAATTAACAGAATAATTGTATGTTTTACAAAAGGAACTTAATTTATTTATATTAAAAATAATTAAATAAAAAAATAATTTTAACTAGGAAGTATCTACAAAATGAGACAGAGAAAAATGATTTTTTATGAAAAAATTTAGAAAGAACTATAAAAAGAAAAAAATGTTTTTAAAAACTGAAACGTGAAAAAAAGATTTTATTGTCAAAGTATGTAATACATATTTTATTGAGATATATACAAAAGAAATGTTAAAATTTAGGAAAAAGAAACACTATTAGGTATTAAAATTTTAGATATAAAATATCTTTTAAAGAATATACTTTTAATTAACAGGGGGAAGATAAATGTTTATAGTAGAGAAGGCACCAAAATCAGTAGCAAGTGAAGCTTATAAGGCATTGAGAACAAATATACAATATTCATCTATAGATAAAAAAATGAAGGTTATTTTAATAACAAGTTCAGAACCTGGTGAAGGAAAATCAACAACTAGTGGAAATTTAGCAATTTCATTGGCTCAGGATGGAAAAAAGGTTTTAGTAATAGATTGTGATTTAAGAAAACCATCTATCCATAAATTATTTAAGGAATCTAATTTAATTGGACTTTCAGAAGTATTATTAGGTAAAGAAACTTTTACAGAAGCGATGAATGAGTATGGTGAGAATATAGATATACTTACTTCAGGAAATTTGCCACCTAATCCTTCAGAGATGTTAGGCTCTAAAGCTATGGAATCTTTACTAGAGGAATTAAGAGAGGTTTATGATCATATAATTATAGATAGTCCACCGATACATGCAGTATCAGATGCACAAATTTTAGCTACAAAAGTAGATGGAACACTTTTAGTGGTAAAGGCAGAAAAAACAAAAAAAGATTCTGTTCAAAGGGCAAAGGAACAAATTAATAAAGTTAATGGAAAAATTATTGGAGCTGTTTTAAATTCTGTGGATAGTAAAAGAGATAAATATTATTATTATTATGGTGAGGATAAGTAATAGTAAATAATGTAAGGGGGAGTTATGGTAGATATACATTCACATATATTAAGTGGTATAGATGATGGTGCAGTAAATTTTGAAGCTTCAGTGAAAATGGCAAAAGAGGCGATAAAAGGAACTACAACTACTATAATAGCAACACCTCATTATTGCAAAGGCTATGGAGAAATTTCTATTGAGGAAATTAGAAAAAAAGTAGATGAGTTAAATAATTCTATAAAAAATTTAAACTTAAAATTAGAGATAAAAGCAGGACAGGAAATTTTATTTACAAAAGATGTTTTTGAAAAGTATAAAAGTGGAGAGATAGGAACTTTAAATAATAGTAGATATATGCTTTTTGAGTTTAGAGAAGACGATTATATAAATAATAGAGCAATGAATATATTAGATAAATTTAAGGCAGAAGGAATTATTCCAATTATTGCACATCCAGAAAGATATGAGTATTTAATTGATGAACCTAAGGAACTTAATGATATTTTAGATAAGGGTTATTTATTTCAATTAAGTGCAAGCAGCATTACTGGAATTCATGGAAAAGAAGTTCAAAAAATAGCAAAAATATTTTTGAGGAATAAAATTTATAACTTTATAGGTTCAGATGGTCATGAAGTAGAAATAGGGAGAACCTGTGATTTAAGCAATGCTTTTAAAGAAATAACTTATACAGATATGAGAGCTATAATGATTTTTAAAGAAGATGGAAAAAAACTTTTAGAAAATAAAGAAATCAATTTTAATGGAAAAGAAATAATTAAGAAAAAGAGGAAAAGTTTTTTCTTTAAATAAAAAAAACAACGCTACTTTTAGCGTTGTAAGTATAAATATAAAATATAATTGCGAATAAATTAATTTAAAAATTTAAAATAAAAAATTAGTTTTCAAAGCATTCAATTTTTGAATCTTTAGAAAATAATGAACCTACAAAAAATACTGCTGAAATAGCAACTACTAAACTTAAAACTCCGAACATAATACTTCCTCCTCTTACAAATTTATCTATAATTATTAATTGATTTATTTATTTTTTTAATGATTAAGTTCCCTCAATCTCTATATTTTTATTATATTCTTTAATTATTACAATATGGTAACTAAGTAATTAATAATTGATTTTATTTTTATAATAATTTGATGCAAAAAATAACTAAATTATTACGTATTTTAGAGAATTAAAGAATATAGGCTAAAAATACAGGGGATAAATAGAATAATTCGCTTAAATAACAGGAAAAAACCTATAAAATAGATTTTTGCCTATAAAAATCTAACTTGACAAGTAATTTTGTTTTAAAGAAAAAAGTATCTTTTCTGTAACTAAATATCCTTAATTTTACAATTTGATAAAGATAAAAAGGAGCCATTTCATAATAATTTTTATAAAATAATTATGAATTAACTCCTTTTTATTTTGAATGTGTGAATAATGTGTAATTTAAGTTAAGTGTGTCACTAATTTCAAAAATTTAATTAGTTAATCACTTTCTCTATAATATAATTTTACAATGATAAGATTACAAAAAAATTACTACATTATTAATAAATGGAGTAATTTTATAGAAATAATGGAATTCTATATAAAACCAAATCTGTTACATAGTTCATAAATAATAAACAAATAAAAAGGTTATTTTGTAAATGTTTTAAAATATTTACAAATAAATCTCTTGTAATTATAGTAAACTATAATTATATAGGAAATTTAAAACATTTTAACTAAAATTATCTAATTGATTTGAGTAAAGAGGGGATTATTTAATGAAAGATTTAGTGGGAGAAAATTTTGTTATTTTTAAAGCTCATAATATTTTAGCTATTGGTAAAGAAGGATTTAAAGATTATATCTACAATTTAGGGGAAGCTATAGATTTTAAAATATATGATTTAGCCTCCTTATTATTTGCTATAAGACTTAGAGTTTTAGTTTTTAGAACTAAAAACTGTAGAATAATTGATAAAGCAATAGAAGATGAATTTTTAAGAGAATGTAATTTTGAAGAAGTAGATTATATATTGAAAAAAGCCTTATTAGATGAAGAAGTTTCTATATTAGAAAGAGAAAAATTTTGTTCTTATTTAATGAAATACTTAGAAGAAGTGGCAGAGGAATTAAATTTTATCATATAAAAAAAGATGAACTTCTTTTTAATAATTTAGGAAAAATAGGTTAACTCTATTGAGTTGTCTGATGTCTGATGTTATTATCTAATTAAATTATTAATTAGTATTAAGGGGTATTTTTATGATAAATAAATTTAAAGAATTAGCTATTGTTGCTGTAATAAGAGCAAATAGTCATGAGGAAGCTGAAAGTTATGTTAAAGCTACTTTAGATGGGGGAATAAAAGCTATAGAGTTAACTTATTCAATTCCTAATTTGCCAATACTTTTGAAGGAATTAAAAGAGAAATATAAAGAAGGATTTTTTGGTGCAGGAAGCGTTCTAAATAGAAAAATGGCTTTGGAAGCTATAGAGGCAGGAGCTGAATATATAGTAAGCCCTGGTTATAGTGAAGAAGTTAATAATCTTTGTAAAGAAAAAGGGATAATCTATTCACCAGGTTGCATGACTATAACAGAGATGATGTTTGCTATGGAAAAAGGAAATTCTTTAGTGAAAATGTTTCCAGGGAATTTATTTGGACCATCTTTTGTAAAGGCGGTTAAAGCACCTATACCTAATATAAATATAATGCCAACAGGTGGAGTTGATGTTGATAATGTAAAAGAGTGGTTTAATGCAGGAGTAACCTGTGTAGGTGTTGGAAGTTCTTTATTAGCATCAAAAGATCCTGTAGTTATAGAAAAATTAGCAAAAGAATTTATGGAGAAGATCAATGAATATAAAAACCAATAGAAATAATAAAATTTTAGCAGTTGGAGAAATTATGTTAAGGTTAAGTCCAACTGATAATGAACTTTTAAAAACTAGTTCTTCTTTTTATGAAAGCTATGGAGGCGGGGAAGGTAATGTTATATGTTCTTTAGCTAATTTTGGGCATAAAACAAAGTTTTTCACTAAAGTTCCTGAAAATCAGTTAGGGAAAAAAGCTTTAGCTAGTTTTAAAGAGAGAGATATAGATATTTCAGAAGTAATATATGGAGAAGGTAGACTTGGAATATATTTTTTAGAGCAAGGCCATGGAGTAAGAAATTCGAAGGTTATTTATGATAGAGCATATTCAGCTTTTTCAATGATTAAAGAAGAAGAAATAAATTATGAGAATTTATTAAAAGATATTAAATTACTTCATATCAGTGGAATAACTGCTGCTTTAAGTGAAGAGTTAAGAAAAATAACTTTGAATTTAGTAAAAGAAGCTAAAAAAAGAGATGTTTTAGTAAGTTATGATTCTAACTTTAGAGCTAAGCTTTGGTCAGCAAGTCAATGTGGAAAATTTTTAGAAGAAATACTTAACTATGTTGATATTGCTTTTTTAGGGCATTTAGATATAACTAAACTTTTAAATGTTGATTATAAGTTTTTAGGTAATCATAAAATAGATTTGAAAAATTTATATGACATTTTAAATAAAAAATATCCTAATATAAAATATATGGCAGCAACAAAAAGAGAGATAGAATCTGTAAATAAAAATTCTTTAACGGGTTATTTATATAAAATGGGTGAATTTTATAATTCAAAGGAATATAGTTTTGAAATTTTGGATAGAGTTGGTGGTGGAGATGCTTTTTCAGCAGCTGTGCTACATGGACTATTAGAAAATTATTCTTTAGAAAAGACTATTGAATTTGGAACGGTAGCAAGTGTTTTAAAACATAGTTATAAAGGAGATGTAAATCAATGTGAAGAAAGTGATGTAGAGAACTTTTTATCACAGGGAATTACAGCTATAGGAAGATAGAAGGATTGGAATAAAATATAATTATATGTTAGAATAAAATCAGTTAATGAACTAAAGAATAAGCGACAAGGAAGAACTATATATGGAAAATTCAATTATTAACGACAAATATAAAAAGAAGATAAAAAAGGATTATTATAAAATGATTGTATCTACAATCTTTGCAGTAATTGCTTTAGGCTATTTGGCTAAAAGTATAAATTTCTTTTCAATTGTAATTTTTTTGGTATTTGCTTTGTTAACAGCTTATTTCGGTTATAAAAAAAATTTAGATTTAAAAAGAGCTGAAGTTTATAATAATAGAGCAAAGATGAAAAAGAGAGCAATAGAAATAATTCAATGTAATAGAGTTTAATTTTAAAGTTAAACTTAATAGGTTATATCAAATTAAATTTATTTTTAATTTTTGATATAACCTTTTTCTATAAATAATGAAATAAATAGAACATTAATTAAACTATAGATTTCATAAATTAAGGAAGTGATATGGTGAAGTTATTATCGGAAAGAATAGCAGAAGATATAAAAAATATGGTAATAGAAGAAAAATTTAAAGTGGGAGATAAATTACCAAATGAATTAGAATTATCAAAACTGATGTTAGTAAGTAGAGCAACTATTAGAGAAGCTATAAAAATATTAGTTGCTAGCAATATTTTAGAAGTTAGAAGGGGAAAAGGGACTTTTGTAAGTGAACAATTAGGAATTAGTAAAGATCCTTTGGGGTTAGTTTTTGAAAATGATAAAAAAAAATTAATTTATGATTTATTTGAAACAAGATTAATGATAGAACCAGAATTAGTAGGGATGGTTTGTAAAAGAGCTACTGAAAATGACGTTGAAATTATAACTAAGTTAGCTAATGAAATAGAAAGTTTAATTATAAATGGTAAAGAACATGTTGAAAAAGATAAGGAATTTCATAGTGCTATAGCTAGAGCTAGTAAAAATTCAGTGGTGACAAAAATAATTCCTATGATTAATGATTCTATTAATTTTGGTTATGATGCTACTAAAAATGATGAAGAAGTAAATCAATCAGTTATAAGAATTCATAGAGAAATAGTAGAGGCTATAAGAGAAAAAAATATAGAAAAGGCTAAGAAAGCTACTATTGAGCATATAAAAATAGCTATGAAAAAAATTAGTTTATAATTTTTATTATTAAAAAAAATTAATGATGAATAAGCTGTGAATCTATTGGTAATAATTTCAATAAATAATTAGTTGAGGAGTAGTTGAAATGATTAAAGAATATAAAGCTATTTATAGAGAAGCTATAAATTTATTGAAATTAGGGAAAAAATTAAATTGGTTAGAACAGTTTAACACAGAATTTTTAATGGGATTTCAAATTTATTTATTAAATGTAAATTCAAAAAAAACTAAAGAATTGAGAAATATAATAATAGAAAAAAATTCAATGATTTTAAATTTGAGAGAAGTTGAAGGTAAAAGTCTTCATTTGAAGAGTATAATATCTTTGTAAAGGAATTGAAAAAATCATTTTTCTTTATAGATGAATTAAAAATTGCAAAAATGAAATTTGAATTTAAAAAGATAAGAAACTTTATAAACATAAATTCTATATTATTCAAAAATATTAATAAAAAATAAAACATGAGTCATTAACATAATTAAGTTCTGTTAAATGACCCATGTTTTTTGCTTTAGACAAGCTATTAAATTATTTATAAGCATCATATTATTCATTTCCTTCATATCTTTCTGGGAAAATTTGAACTTTATGTCTGGTTATGAAATACATAAAATCTGATAACATGTCCACTCCGATAATATATCTATCTCCTGCTCTATACATAACGATTCCTCCTTTGATTTATCTTTTATTTACTTGACAATGTCATTGTAGCACAATAAATGAATGTTGTCTTGCATTTTTAGGCGGTTTTTTTGCAAGTTGCAAAATAGAAATTTCATCTTTTAATAGTTTATTTAAAGCTTATCTTTTGAAGTTTTTAAATTAATAATAAAAAAAACTTTAATTGATATTTTGATAAAAAAACAGCTTTAAAATTATATTATTTTATTAAGATATTAAAATAATATAAGTATAAAAATCAAAATAATAAAAAGAAAAGTGAAATAGAGTAGTGAAAAAACGAAATTTTATTGTTTTTTTCAAAAAAATATACAGTTTTAGAGAAAGAAATGAAAATTTCTACTATTTTTCTGCAAGTTTACTTTAATTGTGAATTCAGAATAATAAATATACGAAATTAAAGTATTTTATAGAATAAATCAAAGGGTTAAATCTCAAAATAAAGTTAAATACTTATATTAAGGAGAAATTTTATGAAAAAAAGAATTAGTGATTCAAAAATTATTGCAAGTGAAGTTGTATGGCCACATAAAGCTAATATAGCTGGAAATATGCATGGTGGTGAAGTTATGAAAATAATGGATTCTACTGCCTATGCATCATCTAGAAGATATGCTAATAGTAATACAGTAACAGCTAGAGTTGATGAACTTCAATTTCATTTACCTATATATATAGGTGATTTATTAACTTGTACAGCAGAAGTTGTTTATGTTGGAAAAAGCTCTATGCAGGTTAAGGTTATAGTAGAAGTAGAAAGTTTAGAATGTAAAGATGTTTGTTATAGAAATAAAGCTTTATCAGCTTATTTTACAATGGTTGCACTAGATGAGTTAGGAAAACCAAAAGAAGTGCCAGCATTACTTATAGAAACAGAGGAAGAGAAAAAAGCCTATGAAGAAGGCCGAATAAAATATGAAATACAAAAGAAACAGCATCAAAAATAAAAAAATATAATAGGAAAATAAATCATAGTGGACAGAAATTTAAGTTGTCCTATATAATGTATAAAACTGATAAGATAGGAGAATAAAAAATGTCTTGTTTAGGAAATATATTATGGTTTATATTTGGAGGATTTTTCAATGCTATAGGATGGTTTCTTATAGGAATGTTATGGTGTATAACTATAATAGGAATTCCAGTAGGTTTACAATGTTTCAAAATGGCTAAATTACAATTAGCACCTTTTGGAAAAGAAGTTGTTACCACTAGTGATAGTGCAGGAAGTTTACTTCTTAATTTAATTTGGCTAATATTTGGTGGTCTTGCAATGGCTATAGCTAATTTAGTTAGTGCAGTTATTTTAGCAATAACAATAGTAGGAATACCTTTTGCATTACAAGCATTAAAGATGGCTAAATTATCCTTAATGCCATTTGGTAAAGAAGTAGTTTAATTTAATGAAAAAGCTGTGTTAATTTATACATAGCTTTTTTTATTTTAACGAATTAAAGTGATTAAGTTGAAATTTTAATATAAAAGTTTTAATATTTAATTTATAAACATTTTTTACGAAGGGAGGAATACCACTCCTTAAATGGTTTAGGTAAAAGTTATGAAAAGTTTAAAAGAAGAAAAACTATACATAAGAGTTGTAGAAGAAATTAAAAAAGAAATAATGGAAGGCACTCTGAAAAAAGGAGAAAAATTGCCTCCTGAAAGAGAAATTGCAGAAACTTTAGAAGTAAGTAGAGCATCTGTAAGAGAAGCTATGAGGGCTTTAGAAGTCAGTGGCTTAATAGTAAGTAAACATGGTTCAGGAAATTTTATAAGAGATGATTTTAATAAATCTTTAATAGAACCATTATCACTTATGTTTTTATTAAATGGATCAAATAAAAAAGAGATTCATGAAATAAGAAATTCTTTAGAAGTTCAAGCAGCACTAGTGGCTAGCGAAAAAATATCTGATTCAGATTTGAAGAAATTAGAAAGTATAGTAAACCAATTAAGCAAAAGTCATGATGAAGAATTAAATAATAAATTAGATAGAGAGTTTCACTATACAATAATTAATGCAACAGATAATACTTTTATGCAGATATTTTTAAGCACTCTAACTTCAGTAATGGAAAAATTTATAAAAGAAGCTAGGGAAGAGATTATTCTTTATAATAATAATAAAGAAAAGCTTAATTTAGTTCACTATGAAATAGTAGATGCTTTAAAGGAAAAAAATAAAAATAAATTGATAGAAGCTATGAAAAAACATGCTGATATGGTCTATGAAAGTATCAATGAATAGGCTTAATTAAATATATAAATAGCTTTAAAAATTATTGGAAATAAAATAAAAAAGTTAATATATTTATGAGATTGATAATTAACTTTTTTATTTTGAATTGAATTGAAAAATAAAAAAGCTGTTGAAAGAATAAAAAATAAAAATTAGTTGTTATAAGTAAGAATATAGAAAAATATTAGTACTAGATAAATATCTTAAAAAGTAATAAACTATGTTCGTGGCCAAGATTGGTCTGACATCTTACCAAACTATATGGAGTAAATATTACATATAAATTTAATTTTCGCAGTATGAAAAGTAGTATGGACAAAAGGCAGTTTAAATTTAATACAGTCCAACTTAATACTAATTAATATCTTAATTAAACGTCACTGTAGTTAATTTATTAAGCTAAGATAGGCAAACATTTTCAAACTCTTAGCAGTATTAAGGAAATTAAATAAAATTTATAGTTAATTTTTATGTCAATGCAGTGTTAAATGTTTAGGTGAGATTCTAGTTTTTTAATATATCAAATTGTATTAATCCCAAGTACTTAAATCACTGAGTTTTGTAGTCCCCTTACTATACAGGCTCAATGATTAAGCTACGTTACATGTATTATTTCCTAACAGAAATCATATTAAGATAATTGAGTTTAATTATCTTAATATGATTTTTTTATTGACTTTATCTTTAAAAATAAATTAGAGTTTAAGTATATTTTACAGAAGAAAGAGGGATTTTTATGAAATATGGAAATTTACAAAAAATAAGAGAGGGAAAAAGAACTTTTGGTATAACACCTAATATAATTGGTGGATTTATAACAGCAGATGATATGATTAAGATAGGAAATATAGCAAAAAAATATGATGGAGTTTTAAAAATAACCTCAGGACAAAGAATTTTAATAACTAATTTAAAAGAAGAAGATTTAGAAAAAATTTGGGAAGAGTTAGATATGGAGCCAGCCGTTAAGACTCAAAATTCAATTAAGAATGTTGAAATTTGTCCAGCTGGTTTTTGTAAAAGAGCTAAATATAATACAATAGCTACAGGTATGAAAATTTCTAATAAATATCAAAGAATGGAAATGCCCTGTAGAACTAAAATTGGAGTAGCAGGATGTAAAAATGCCTGTGGAAGTGTTTATTCAAAGGATATTGGAATAATTGCAGATAAGACAGGATTTATGGTTACTGTTGGAGGATCAGGTGGCTATAATCCAAGGGTTGCAGATGTTTTAGCAATAGATTTATCAGAAGAGAAAGCATTGGATTTATTAGATAGAGTTATAGAAGTATATAAAGAAAAAGCTGAAGCAGGAGAAAAATTAGGATTTTTTATTGAAAGATTAGGATTAGAGAATTTTAAAAAGTTCTTTGAAATTAACTAATAATCTTTTTGTTAATTTAATTTGATAGAATTTATCTTTAAGAAATAATGAAATAGAGCAAAAAATATTAAAAGAAAAAGGAACTCTTTCGTGGAGTTCCTTCTTTTATAATTAAATCTCACTATATTCACTTATTACACTACAGAAGCCTTCTCTTATAAATTCTTCTTTAATACTGTGTTTATTACTTAAAATTTTATCTCCTAAAGTAGTAATTAGCTCTTGAGGAGTTACTCCTAAGATTTCAGAGTTTGCTTTTATAAATTTTAGAGCTTTAAGCTTTCCTTCCGTTTTATCTCTTTGAATTATTTCGCTAACTGAAACTAGAAGTACTTCTAATAAATTTATTCTCTCATTTATTTCCTCTATTAAAGTTTCTTTATTCATAAAAACATCCTCCTTAAGTTAAGTATATATATTTAAACTTTATTTCTCTCAATTCATTTAATAATATAATAATACTTAATATAAGAAAAACACTAAAGAACCACTTATATAGAATTAACTACATATAGTGGTTTTTTTAATATTAAAATTTTAATTATTAGAATCTTTTAAGGATAACTCTCTTTGGCTTATAAGAGATCTTAATTCATTTATATCTGACAAGGTAGCTTTATTTCTAATAAAGCTTCTAGCAGTACTTCTACTTTTTAGGTAGTTTGAATACTCTTTGTTTTTCGCTTGCCATTTTTTGTTTGCTTCTGTTTGGCTGTTTGCCATTTTAGTCATCTCCATTCTAGTAAATAATATAATAAGATATAAAATTTCATTGGTTATGATTTACAATGCCATTATAAGATAATTGTAAATAAATTTCAAAAAAACTAAAAAATACTTTATTTATAAAAACATTATATTTTTAAAAAAACACATAACAAATTAATTAAAGTTTTTAAATAATCAATTCAATTAATAAAATTGATTAATATATCATAATTTAACTTAAATAAAGAAAAAATAAAAAGACTAGAGGTAGTTTATTAATTTTAAAAGAGAATATTAAAAAAAAGTTAATAAAATATTCTTTCTAAAAATTATATAATTATGTTATAGGACTTTGAAGCAAACAAAAGTTAAGGGGGTATCCAGATGAAGTATCTTAGAACTTATAAAGGTAGTATGCCAACTGTAGAAGATAAAGTGAATCTTATTTATAAATCAGAAATAGAAAATTTGATAAATGTTGTAGATGTTAAATTATCATTGAAAGAAAATGAAGTTACAGCAAATATTTTTTTTAATATTAGAGATGATAATAAGTTTAAGGATTTTTCTCATATAAATTTAGTAGGCTTTGAGAAATTCAAAAGAAGTAGAGTTTTAACTTTTGAAATAGAAGATGGACGTAATTTTAAAATCGTTATGAGCAATAGATTCCTCTTTGGGGAGAGAACAGGATTATATTATGATAATAAAAAAATTGGGAAATTTAAATTTAAGAATGATTTAAAAATAGAAAATTTAAAAAATATAGTATTAGATTTTTTTTATAGTACAGGTATTTTAATTAGTATAGAGGAATTAAAATCACTTTTGAATTTTGAAGAAATAGTAGTTTAATTAAAATTTAAAAAATATTTAAGCTTTAGGAGTTAATTATTGTAAATAAACTATAAATTTTAAGGCGTTATGAAGATTAATTAGAAAATATGTTATAAAATATTTTTATTAGAAATAGACTTATATATTAGATTAATAAAAATTAAAATAATGAAATAGTATATAAATTAAAGTAAGAAATTTAACTATGTTAGTATTAGATGAATTTCTAGGGGGATGATTTATGGGCAAGGATGATAATAATGAAAAGAAATCCTATAGTTACGAAGAATTTTGTAAAATATTTAAATCTGGTAATGGAAAAAAGCAGAATAAAAATTTTGCTAAAATTTTTGTAATTATTGGAGTTTTAATAGGTTTTGGAACTGTTGTTTATTCAACGATAACTGGAGTTGATATTTTAGGGAAAAATCGAGATTTAACAGTAACTCAGAGTTTAGAACAGGAAGAGAAAATATTAGTAGAAGTAGAAGATAAAGGTGCTAAATTACAATTAAACGAAGTGAAAGTTGAAAAAAATAAATTAAATTTAAAAATGACCTTAGATTATAGTAATTTAGAAAATAATGAATTTAAATCTATGGAAGTTTTTAATAATGGGAATTTTGAAGTTTTTATAGGAAATGAAAAAGTAGAAGTATTTAAACCTTCAGTGGAAAATACATTTTCTCAAGGGAAAACAACAACAACTATAAAAGCTGATTTAGATAGGAAAAATTTATCTAAAAAACCTTTGAAGATAGTTTATATTTGTGAAAAATTAGATATTGGTGGTACAGAAAGTAAATCGATTTCAGGGAATTGGAATTTTACCTATGAAATTAAAGATTTATCTGATATTGAGCAAGGTGAAGTTTTGAAAATTGAACAAAAATCTAATTTAGTTAATGAGGAATTAGATGTAATGGTTAATTTTGACTACATAGTAAATAATGAGGGAAAACAGGAATTGGTTTATCGTTATGAAAATAGAACTGGAAAAAGTGAAAAAAAATATGATTTAGAAGTAAAAGTTTTAAATGATTTTGGAGTTGAGATTTTAAATTCATCAAATAGCATAAAAGAAGGAAAAGAATCAGTAAAAAGAATTGTTAATTTAGAGTTAGATAACACTACTGAAAAAATTATAATAATACCTAAAATAACAAAATCTACATTTATATTTAAGGGAAAAATAGTTATAGAAGGAAAACCAATAGAGATTGCTTTAAAATAGAATTGAAATAAAAGGAAGTGGGGTTTATGAATCAAATTAGAAAAGCTATGATGCATATTAGTTTAAATAATAGAAGTAATAAAATAATTGATAAGTTAGGGGTAACTTATGATGGTGCAGGAATCCAAATGTTTAATTTTAAGGATGTCATGCCAAAAGAAATTAAAGAAATTGAAATACCAACAGAATATATTAGAAATGAAACTATAGTTAGAATATATACTGATGATGGACATGTATATAAAATAAAAGAAAAAATTAAAAATAATGAAGATATAAGTATAACTATAGATTTAAAAGATATAAATAAAGATGGTAGTTTAGAATTTGAGGTAAAATAGTTTTTATATAATTGAAAAGCTATATGAAATTTTAAAATTTCATATAGCTTTATTTTTATTTGTATTTCTTTAATTCATCCTCTAAAGAGTCAGTAGAATTAGAAGTTGAAGAACCAGAAGTTCTATATTTATCTAATTCAGAATCTAAAGATGTTGATTCAAGAGCTGCAAACTCATCATCTAAGGAAGAACTATGAAGTTCGCTTAAACCTTCTGCATAACTTTCTTTTCTGCTTATACTTCTTTCAATATCATCTAAATTAATTGAATTTGATTTAGAATCTATATTATTAACTATTTCATTAATAGCTTTAGTAGCATTAGCATTTTCTAATCTAGCAGAAGCTTCATCTCTGTAACTTTCTAATTTTTCAAGTTCAGATTTTAATTTTGTTAGATTGGCTTTTAAAACTTCTACTTTAGATTTTTGAGAACTATAAACATTTTTCAAATTATCATATTTTTTATCATTTTCTAATTTTAAAGCAAGGGCTTTTTTAGCAAGTTCCTCATTACCCTTTGACATTGCAAGTTTTACTTTTTCTTCATAATCATTAGAAGCTTTTTTAGCCTCATTCATTTTTCTTTCAGTTTCTTTAGTTGAACCAAGTACCTGTGCAGCAGCTTTATTTGCTTCATTTAAAGCAGAACGAATATCTCTTATTTTTTGATCTAGCATTTCTACTGGATTTTCCACTTGATCTAAAGCTTTGTTTGTTTTTGATTTTACAATGTTACTAATTCTATCGAATATTCCCATTTGTAACCCCTCCTTAAATTTAATTTTTATTTTTAATTTTTTTTATTATTAATATAATAACAGCAATAGCTAGTATTGTTATAATTATAGAGATGATAGGATTTCTTGTTAAGAATCTTATCATGGAAGAGAAAAAATATAAATCAGCAAATGATGGACCCGTAGTAGTTGTTGTTGAATAACTTTTTGGTGAGGAATTATTATTTGAATAATTACCTACATTTGAATTATTACTATTAGTACTACTTGAATCATTAGCTGAGGAATTAAATTTATCAGATGTTCCATAATTATTATTGTTGTTGGAGCTTGTACTACCTTTATTATTTGGTATTGTTGTTGTATTATCTTTAGGTTTAGTAAATTTATTAGATGTTCCATAATTACTATTACTAGAACTAGCTTTAGGTTTAGAGGAAGTTGAAGAACTAAATTTAGAACTAGAACTTTTAGCTGGTGCTAATAAAATAGTATTTGAAAATTCCATAGATGGTCCAGTGTTATATTGATTAATTAAATTAACTGAATTAACTGAATTGAAATTTTCAGCGGGTAGAAACATATAGCTAAGGAAGAAACTTAAACCTATAAGTAGAATTAAAAGTAGATGTTTTTTATTTATTTTTTTCATTTATCCTCCTGCTAGATTTTAAAATATGTATTTTCATAAAATATAATTGGAAATAAAGTTCAACGAGAGATAATTACAGTTAGTTATAAATATAACTATATTATAATATAGTTATATTAAAAAATGATAGAAAAAATAAAAAGTTTTTTGTTTTTTTTATCATTATAGGTATAATTATGGAAGAAGGATTGTAAATAGAACACTAATTATTTTCATTAAAAAAGGGATTGTATTAATTGAATTAATATAATCCCTGATTTATTATTTATATTTACTTAATTCATCTTCTAATGAATCAATAGAAGATGAAGGTGAGGAATTTGAAGTTCTATATTTGTCTAATTCTGAATCTAAGGACATTGTTTCAAGTTCAGCAAATTCATCATCTAATGAAGGAGAACTAAGTTCGCTTAAACCTTCAGCATAGCTTTCTTTTTTATTGATGCTTCTTTCAATATCATCTAAATTAATTGAGTTTGATTTAGTTTCTATATTATTAACTATTTCATTAATAGCTTTAGTAGCATTAGCATTTTCTAATCTAGCAGAAGCTTCATCTCTATAACTTTCTAATTTTTCAAGTTCAGATTTTAGTTTTGTTAAGTTTGCTTTTAAAACATCAACTTTAGATTTTTGAGCAGTATAAGTAGCTTTTAAATTATCATATTTTTTATCATTTTCTAATTTTAAAGTTAATGCTTTTTTTGCAAGCTCTTCATTACCCTTTGACATTGCAAATTTTACTTTTTCCTCATAATCTTCAGACGCTTTTTTAGATTCTTTCATTTTTCTTTCAGTATCTTTAGCAGATCCAATAACTTGAGCAGAAGCTTTATTTGCTTCATTTAAAGCTGAACGAACATCCCTTATTTTTTGATCTAACATTTCTACTGGATTTTCCACTTGATCTAAAGCTTTATTTGTTTTTGATTTTACAATGTTACTAATTCTATTGAATATTCCCATTTGTAACGCCTCCCTAAATTTAATTTTTATTTTTTAATTTTTTTATTATTAATGAAATAACTGCGATAAATATTATTGCACCAACTATGGATGCAGCAGGATATCGTCTTAAACTTCTAAATATAGAAGTGATGAAATATAAATCGCTAAATGAAAGTCCAGAAGAGTTATTTGAATAACTTTCCTTTTTTGAATTGTTATTTGAACTATTATTTGAATTATTGTCTTTATTATTAGAATTATTCGTTGATGAATTAAATTTATCAGAAGTTCCATAATTACTGTTATTATCGGTAGTAGGTGTGCTGCCTTTATTATTAGGCAGAGTGGTTGTAGTATCTTTAGGTTTACTAAATTTATCAGAAGTTCCATAATTACTATTGTTAGAGGTAGCCTTTGGTTTAGAAGTTGACGATTTTGAACTGGAACTACTAGATTTAGAGCTGGAACTTTTAGATTTAGATAGTAAAACATTATTTAATACTTCTATTTTTGTTCCTTCACTATATTGACTAACCAAATTTTTTGTATTTAAATTTTCGGTAGGTTGTACTATATAGCTAAGAAAAAAACTTAAACCTAAAAGTAAAACTAAAAATAGTTGTTTCTTATTTTGTTTTTTCATTTAATCCCCCCAGTAAATTTATATATAATTACTTTATTATGAATATATCAAATAAAATAATTCAAAATAGAAAATTAACAAAAAAGAAATACTGTATACCTTGGAATTATGGATATAAATATAGTATAATATAATAATATTAAAAAATGGTAAAAAAAGTAATGAACTTTTTATTAACAGAAGGGAGCAATTATGGATATAAAATTAGAATTAGAAAGAGAAAAGCTAAAATATGGAAATATTTATTCGGATATTATGTTTTCACTAAATGAAATAGAGGACTTTGAAGAAAATACAACTTTAAAAAATAGATTTTATTATAGAGCTTCAAGACTTTTAAAAGAATATTTAGCTATGATGGATGATATTAATTTTGAAATAAATAAAAAAGTAGGTTTTTTTGAAAAAATGAAGCAAAAAAGCTTAATAGATAGTAAATATAATGAACTGATGAATTTTAAAAATAGAAATATAAAAGATTTAAATAAATTATGTAATTGTACAAAATGTAAATGTCTTAAATGTATATCAGATTGTAATTTAGATCCCTGTAATAGATGTAAAGATGCTGGGGCAGTTAATTTTTGTGAGGACGGAAATAATCTTATAAAATTTACTAACTTAGTGGAAAGTCAATATAATTATCAAACATCACAATATGAAAATATTGATATATTAGCGGAAGTAATAGTTAATGAAAAAAGATATAGATTCATATATGATAGAGGAGAGAGACGAAATTTAATTTTTAATTTTAATTATTCTTTAAATGAAGGTAATTTATATGAACCAGTGCCAGATGATGATGAAGATTTAAATAAAGTTATAGAAATATTTGAAAGTAATAAATATTAAAATTAAAGTTTTTCAAATAGGATAAGATATAATTAGAATAAATTATTTTAGTTATTAAGGAGAACATATGAAGAGAAAAGGTAAGATACTAACATCAGTAGCAATTTCAGCGGTAGCAGCACCTATAATTTATAATGTAATAGATAATAATAGAATAAAAATAGTTAATCAAGATATATTTATTGAGAAGCTGCCAAAGGAATTTGAAGATTTTAAAATACTTCAAATAAGTGATTTGCATTGTAAAAAATTTGGGAAAAATCAAAAAAGGTTAATAGATAAAATAAATAATTTAAATTATGATATCATTGCGCTTACTGGTGATATGGGTAATTATAGATTTACAGAGGATATAAAAGAATTTATTAGTTTATTAGATGGAATAGAAGATAAAGAAAATATGTTTTATATAGCAGGGAATAATGGTCCTTTAGCGATAGATAAGGAAACAAGAGAAATTACAGAAATGGGACAATACTTAATTGAAAAAGGTTGTAATGTTTTAGAAAAGCCTTTTTTAATTAAAAGAAATGGGAAAAAGCTTTGGATTTCTAAATATTTAGATAGTAAAGTTTATTATAATTATGGATTAGATATTGAAGATGAAGATTTAAAAATAGCTTTAAGCCATTTTCCAAGGAATAAAACTTTCTTTGAAAATGTAGCTGAAAAGAAAATTCCTAAGTATGATTTGATTTTAGCAGGGCATTATCATGGTGGACAATTTAGGATTCCTTTTAAAGGAGCATTTTATGTTCCAGATATAACTGGAGATTGTTTATTTCCAAATCAGGATAAAGTCAGTGGATTAACTCAGTGGGGTGGATATAATCAATATGTATCTAGAGGCCTTGGAGCTGGAGGGAGGATTAAGTTTTTAAAATTTAGAGCTTTTAATACTCCAGAAATTAATTTATTAACTTTAAAGAAAAAATAAACTACGACATATTTTGTCGTAGTTTTCTTATTTCCGAGGAAATATATTAAAAGATATTAGTTTATAACAAATTAAATTAAAAAGTTATCTATAGTAAGTTATTTAATAATTTATATAGATAACTATTAAGCTAATATCAATAACAATTTAAAACTTAATTAAGCTTTAAACTTTCAATATAGCTATTAGGTATTGGTGAATAAACTTTTTTTTGTGAATTTTCATTATGTAAAAATATTAAAAATTCAATGCTAGCTGTAATTAAACAAACTATCATAACAATTATTATAGAACGTTGTTTTAGAGAAAGCTTTTTCAAAGAATCACCTTCTTTAATGAAAGTAAAGTTTGTTTTATTTTTAGTTTCTCTAAAGTTAAACAATCTATTCAAGTATAAAATCTCCATATAAAGAAAAAATTAATTGATAGTTGGAGATAAGGGAAGGGCTTTTCCTATTATATGAAAAGTACTTGGTTCGTAAAAAAGCAAATAAATAGTTAGTACTATGAACACTAAAATAATTAGTATAGTAAATAATATAATCCAAAAAGTATTTTTCATTAGTGCCTCCTGAAATTTGATTAAGATATTTCCTCATTAATTAAATATAAATGATAAATTTAATAAAAGTAAAGGATAGAATTTCATAGGAATTTCATATGAAGTTTTTTTAAAGTACACTTTAAGAAGATAATATAAATATCAAATAATAATTAAATTTCAAGTTATAAAAGTAGAATTTAACTCTTTAAAGATGTTAAATTCTATTTTTAGTATAAAGGAAAATAGATCAATGAATAAATATAAGTAAAATATGGGATAAATATAACACTCCTAATAGCTAATATAGAAGCGAAAAGGGGTAAATTCTTGTAATTGTGATTATAGCTAAGGAGTTTACTGGAAAAGAGAGAAGTTTTACATTAGCTATGAAGAAAAATCATGAAAGAAAATTGGATTTATCCTAACAGAAATCCCTTTATTTATGAAAAAAAAACAAAATTCCCTTTGAAGAATAAATAAATTTTTATTCTTTTTTTTCTTTGAAAAAAAACAGTTTTTTGAGAGGAGGGGTGCCTTTAAAACAAGTAATTTAGCATTTATGAAGTAAAATCTTCAAAAAAAAATTAAAATGAATAAAAAAAATTTTATGAATAAATATTAATAAAAAAATGATTTTGAGAAAAAAGCTTTTCCTAATTAAAGCAGTCAAGTGAAGTTAAAGTGAGTTAGATGTTAATAATAAACTATTAAAGTTATTAAATTATCAATAAATTCACTGAAAAATTAATCATATTATTAAAAATTAATAATATGCATTTATTTATTAAAAACTATACAAAATAATAAGAAGTTGTTATAAAATTAGCAATAATGTGTTAAAAAACTGTTTACATTTTTAAATTTATTATAACAAAAGTACTTTTATATATATATTTTTAATAAAAAAGCTGTTTTATTAAAGAAATATATATTATTTCCTTTTTGATTTAATTACGAAAAGAATTTATTCTAAGAATGTACCGCGGAACACTAAAGCAAACAAAACTTAATGTGAATTTGTTTTTTACATTAAAAAATGAAACATTTTAAGAAATTTAGTTTACATAAAATTAGTATAAATTTCATTAACTTTAAATTGTATTAAAATAGGACAAACCTTTTAATAATTTAAAATTAATTAAAGAATATTAATTTATTTTAAAAAAAAATTATAAAGACAGAGGAGGAAATATATTATGAATATTAATATATTAGGAGTACCACTATACTATGGATGTGACAGATATGGAGTTCAATTCGGTCCTGAAAAGTTAAGAGAAAGAGGATTAGTTAATATATTTAAAGACGCAGGTCACAAAGTATATGACTTAGGAAATCTTTACGTAGAAAAAGTAACTGAATTTGATAAATACGAAGTTGGAACAACAATGAAGTACTTAACTCCAATTGTTAACACTAACAACAACTTAGCTCAATCAGTTTACTCAACAATCAAAGCAGGAAACTTCCCATTTTCAGTAGGTGGAGACCATGCTATGGGTATGGGAACTTTAGCTGGATCAGCTAAAGCATTCGGAGAAGATTTCGGAGTAGTTTGGATAGATGCTCACGGAGACATCAACACAGAAGCTTCAAGTCCAAGTGGAAACACTCACGGTATGCCATTAGCAGCAGCTATGGGATTCGGAAGTAAAGTACTTCAAAACATATTCTTCGAAGGTAAAAAAGTTGATACAAGTAAAGTATTCTTAATTTGCCAAAGAGATCTTGATGAAGGTGAAATAGAATTAATAAAAGAATATAACATAAATTTATGGACAAGCGCTGATATAAAAGAAAAAGGTATGGAAGCAATAATGAAAGAAGTAGTAGCTAAAATGGAAGAAACTAAAGTTAATAACTTCCACATAAGCTTCGATATCGATTGTATGGATTCAAGCCTAGTTCCAGGAACAGGTACTCCAGTAACAAACGGAATATCAGTAGATGAAGCAGATACAATGTTAGTTGAATTATTCAAAACTGGAAAAATCAAAGCTATGGACTTTGCTGAATATAATCCAGGATTAGAGTACAACACAACAACTGAAAACTGCTTAAAAGTATTAGACTGTTTAGCAAACAAATGTATGAAATAATCTAATTTTAGATAATTAAGCATTATAGAGATAAACAAAAATCTAAAGAAAAAAATATTTTTAAATACTCAGGAGGTAACTGTTATGAAAATTAATATAGTAGGAATTCCACTACATTACGGATGCGATAGATTTGGTGTAGAACAAGGACCAGATAAATTAAGACAAAATGGATTAGTTGATATCATGAAAAAACATGGTAATGAAGTATATGACTTAGGAGATATCATAGTACCAGAATTACCAGCTTCAGAAAAAATTGAAGAAGGAACTACAATGATGTGGTTAAGCCCAGTAATGGAAGCTAACGAAAACTTAGCAGAAGCAGTTTATGCTTCACATATGGGTGGAGCATTCCCATTCGCAGTAGGTGGAGATCACGCTATGGGAATAGGAACAGTAGCTGGATCAGCTAAAAAATTCGGAGATGATTTCGGTGTAGTTTGGATAGATGCTCATGGAGATATCAATACTGCTGAAACAAGCCCAAGTGGACATATCCACGGAATGCCTTTAGCTTCATGTATGGGATTCGGAGACAAAAGATTATCAGATTTATTCTACAAAGGTACAAAAGTTGACCCAAGTAAAGTATTCTTAATCTGTCAAAGAGACTTAGATCCAGGCGAAATTGATTTAATAGCTGAATATAACATCAACTTCTGGTCAAGTGAAGACGTAAGAAAAAAAGGTATGGATGTAGTAATGAGAGAAGTTGTTGCTAGAATGGCAAAAGTTGGAGTTAACAACTATCACTTAAGCTTTGATATCGACTGTATGGATGCTAACTTAGTTCCAGGAACTGGTACTCCAGTTTATGATGGTGTAAGAGTTCACGAAGTTGAATATATGTTAGGTGAATTATTCAAAACAGGAAAAATGAGAGCTATGGACTTCTCAGAATACAACCCATTATTAGAGTACCCAGTAACTACTGAAAACTGTGTTAAAGTATTAAACTGTGTATCAAAATGTTTAGCTGAGCAAAAATAATTTTCTTAGCAACTTAAAATAAGTTATTAAGCTTAAGTTTCTACTTAAGCTTAATAACAGTTTAAAGATATTTTACATTTTAAAAGGCTAAATTAAGGTTAATTATAGGATGTGCAAAAAGGTATAATTTATACAGGTTATATAAATTAAAATAGCAATATATCGTAATTTATTAGTATGCTACTCCTTAATTAAACTTTTTTAGATATATAACTAAATAAAAGAAAAAAATAGAATAAGGAGGCAACACAATGGACAAAAAGGTTGGACTAATTGGACTTATAGCAATGGTTGTAGGTTCAATGATAGGTGGTGGAATATTCCAATTACCTTCAGAAATGGCTCAAGCTGGTGGTCCTATCGCAGCTATAATAGCTTGGATAATCACTGGTGTGGGAATGTTCTTCTTAGGTAAAGTATTCCAAATTCTTAATGACAAAAGACCTGATTTATCAGGTGGTATTTATACATATGCAAAAGAAGGATTCGGTAAATATATGGGATTCAACTCAGCTTGGGGTTACTGGTTAAGCCAAACTCTAGGTAATGTATCTTATGCTGTATTATTCATATATGCTCTTAAAGCTTTCTTCCCAACAATGGGTGGAGTTGATAGCTGGACTGGATTAATTATTGCAACAGTAATGATCTGGGGTGCTATAGCGATACTTTATAAGAGTATGAAAGCTGGAGAAAAATTAAACACAATAGCTACAATAGCTAAAATAATTCCAGTTATATTTGCAATAATATTATTATTCGTATCATTCAAATTACACATATTTACTTCAGACTTATTCGCTAACAAAGTTGCATTACAAGGTGGGACTAACTTAGGTGGATTAGGAAGTCAAGTATCAAACGGATTACTTCAAACTGTATGGGTATTTATCGGTATCGAAAGTGCTGTTGTTATATCTGGTAGAGCTAAAAAAGCTAGTGATGTTGGTAAAGCTACAATCATCGGTTACCTATTCACATTACTTTGCTACGTATTAATAGTATTATTAAGCTTTGGTGCTCTTCCTCAAGATACATTAATGAACTTACAAAACCCAGCTTTAGGTGGAGTTTTACAAAAAACTTACGGAACTTGGGCTGCTTGGATTATTAATATCGGAGTTCTTATCTCAGTTGCTGGTGCTTGGGTTGCATGGACAATCATCAATGCAGAGGTTCCAATGACAGTTGCTCAAGATAAAGTATTCCCTAAAGGTTTAGCTAAAACTTGTAAGAGTGGTGCTGCTATAAACTCATTAATTCTTAATGGTGTTATCATGCAAGTTGGATTCATATTTGCAATGTTTGCAAGTAATGCATTTACAGCGATTACAAACATAGCTACAGCAATGGTTTTATTACCATACTTATTATCAGCTGCTTTCTTAATCAAGATTTCTTGGAAAGAAAAGAAAGTTTCAAATATTGTATTTGCATTAATCAGTATGGCATTTGCTTTATATGCTTTATCAACTTCAGGTATAAGCGGTATATTAGAACTATTCATACTTTATGCTATAGGTTTATTATTCATATTCATAAGTGCAAAAGAACAAAAGAGAAAAATGTTCGAAAAAACATGGGAAATGTGGTTATGTGTAATTATAACTATTTTAGGTATAATAGGATTAATATACGTAATATTACCTCTTATAAAGTAATAAAAGTATAAAATTAAAAAAGAAACATATATATAAGTTTTCTTATATATGTAGCTAGAAAAGATTCTAACTTTAGAAGATCATATTAAAATATTATTTATAATATTTGTTTTTTTAAAGAGGTTCTAGTTGTTAAATTAGAGCCTCTTTTTAAATATACTGAAAGTTTTGAATATTAAATTTGTTCTAAGAGTATAAAGTTTTTAGATATAACCATACTATAAATAGAATTATTCAAAATTTTTTAATTACTTAAAAAGACTTTAATAAAATGATTTAATCAATGGGAGGATTAAAAAATGAGTAAGGAAAATGAGGCAGATACCTCAACAGATCAACTTAAAAGAACCTTAAAACCTAGACACATGACTATGATAGCTATGGGTGGTGCAATAGGAACAGGTATCTTCTTAGCTATGGGAGATAGTATACATCAAGCAGGTGTAGGTGGAGCCTTTGTTGCATATGGAATTATAGGAGTAATGGTTTATTTTATCTGTACAAGTCTTGGAGAGATGGCAACTTACTTACCAGAATCAGGGTCATTCGGCTCATATGCAACTAAATTTATAGACCCAGCAATGGGCTTTGCTTTAGGATGGAACTACTGGTATAGTTGGGCAGTTACTATAGCAGCAGAACTTGTTGCAGGATCACTTGTAATGAAATTCTGGTTTCCTCATGTACCAGCAATTGTTTGGAGTTTGTTATTTTTAATTATAATAGTTACACTTAACTTACTATCAGCTAAAGCTTATGGTGAAGGAGAATTTTGGTTCTCAACTATTAAAGTAGTAACTATAATTGTATTTTTACTTGTAGGTGCAGCGATGATGTTTATTCCTTTTAATGGGCATGATCCTGTAGGATTTAAAAACTATTTCTTAAATGGCGGACCATTTATTGGTGGCTTTAAGTCAATATTTGCAATATTATTAATTGCGGGATATTCATTCCAAGGAACAGAACTTGTTGGTCTTGCTGCTGGAGAAAGTGAAAATCCAGAAAAAGATGTGCCTAAAGCAGTTCATACAATATTTTGGAGAATATTATTATTTTACATATTAACCATATTAGTAATTGGAGCAATAGTTCCTTATGCTAGTTCAGGTGTTACAACAAGTGCATTTACTGTAGTCTTTGAAAAAGTAGGTATTACTGGGGCAGCTTCATTAATGAATTTAGTAATATTAACAGCGATATTATCAGCTGGAAATTCAGGGATGTATGCTTCAAGTAGAATGTTACATGCAATGGCAATGGAGGGAAAAGCTCACCCAATGTTTAAGAAAACTAACAAAGGTGGCGTTCCTGTAAATGCTATTATCTTAACAACAATAGTATCTTCATTATGTTTCTTAACAGGGATATTCTCACAAAATACAGTTTATCTATGGTTAGTGGCAGCTGCTGGATTATCAGGATTTATTGCATGGCTAGGTATAGCAATGTGTCACTATAGATTCAGAAAAGCTTATTTACATCAAAAGGGAAGTTTAGATGGATTAAAATATAAAGCTACATTTTATCCTTTTGGACCTATATTAGCATTTGCTATATGTTTTATCATAACAGTTGGGCAAGGATATGCTTATTTCTCACCACTTAACTGGGGTGGATTAATTTCATCTTATATCTCAATTCCTATATTTATAGGTTTATATTTATATTATAAAATTAGATATAAAACTAAATACTTAACTCTTGATCAAGTTGACTTAAGAAGATTAGATGAAATAGCAGCTGATGAAGAAAAAGAAAGAGAAGAGAGAGAAAAAAATGAAAAATAAAAGAATCCATTAAGGATTCTTTTTTTTTAGAAAAAAATAAGCAGTATTATTTAAGTTATAATACTGCTTATTTTTAGTTATTGCTATTAATTACTGTGTTATTTTTTTTTAGTGGAATGTAATTTGTAATTAAGAAGACTAAAATGAAAGGAATTATCCAACCAAATCCATCACTATTAAGTGGTATTAAATTCATCATGCTTTTACAAGCAGGAATGGCGTTTAATAAACTTATTAATAATGTAAGGTAAGTACATGCCTTAAATACAAAATCATTTCTAATTACAGTTTTTATTAGATTTAGAAGGATTATAACCATAGTTACAGGATAAACTATATTTAATACTATTGTAGATACAGATATAATTTTAGTAAGTCCTGCACTGGCTAAAAGTCCTGTTATTACTAACATAAATACAATGGCTACATTATATTTAATTTTATTGTTTGAGATTCTTACAAAGAAATCTCCGCTAGCTGATAAAAGACCTACTGAAGTAGCAATACAACCAATGGCAAGAACTAATTCTATACCCATAGTTCCAAGGTTACCTAATATACTATGTGCTAAAAATATTAATAGTTGAGAATCGGACATATTTAGAGCTAAAGAACCAGTTTTAGAACCTAAATAAATAAGTCCTCCATAAACAGTGGAAAGTCCTAAGATAGCTACGAAAGAAGACTTTATCACAACTTTAATTTTTTCATTATGTTTATAGCCCTTTTCCTTTATTGTATGCATAATTAAACTTGCAAAAATAATGGAGGCTATTGTATCCATTGTTTCATAACCATCGGTTAAAGCTTTTGGTAAACAATTAACTGCAGTGGTGGTTGAATATGTACTAATAGGGCTAATAACTCCTTTGATAATAAGTGTAAGAAGTATTATTAAAAGTATAGGTGTTAAATAAGTACCTACTAATTCTATTATTCCTGATGGTCTTATAACTAAAAAGAAATCTATTAGTAAAAAAATTATTAAAAATTCTATCATGGTTACATGAGGAAAATTAGGTTTTATTGCTAAAGAAAATGTTGTAGCAGCAGTTCTAGGAATAGCTATTAAAGGGCCTATTAATAGAACTAAAATTACTGAAAAAACCTTTGAGAAATTTTTTCCAACTTTTGAAAATAATTCTTCGAAATTACCGTGACTTTTAATAGATGCCATAAGACCTAATAAAGGTACTAGAACACCTGTAATGCAAAAGCCGATTATTCCTAAGTAAAAAGAGCTTCCTATAGAACGTCCAAGTTCAGGTGGAAAAATTAAATTTCCAGCTCCAAAAAATAATGAGAAAAGAGCAAACCCTATGACTATATAATCTTTAGTTTTTTTGTTCATCTTATGTTACCTCTCTATGTAATATTAAAATTACAGGTTATCAATAGCATATATAATGATAACAAAAATACATTAATAATACAAAATAGCTATTGGAAAAATCTTTTGGTTATTGCATAAAACTAAAGAGAATAGTTATAAAAATTTATATTTATAAAAAAATATAAATAAAAAAAACTTAAAAAGCATAAAAATGGAATTTAAATCAAAATAAAAAAAGATTTTAAAAAGCATTTTAAGGAAAAGTTAAAGCACTTTTTAAAATCTTCTTTTTATAAAAAATCTATTTAAATGTATAATGGACATTTGCATTTGTTTCTATGATTGTTGCTTAAACAAAAAGTTTTTGCATAATGATGTTCAACCTTTGTTGTTCCAAATTTTTTACCGTATTCTAAGCAATTACAGCTTTCTTTCTTTAATAATCCACTTTTATTCATATCAGATATATAACAACAAGACATAATAATCAACTCCTAATTTAAAATTTAATCATATATAAATTTTATCAAAATATACATTAAAAATCTATAAATAATCATAAATATATGAATTGATTATTAAGTAAATGGTTTAGAAAAAATAAATTTCAAAAAAATAATGAAAAAATTAATAATGAATAAAAATTCATGGTGTTTTCTTGAGGAAATATTACTACGGATATTAAAAATTAAATTATAAAGATTTAAAATAATAAAAAAAGTGCGTCTGGTTAACTTAAAATAGAAAGGTGAAAGCAGTAATTATTGGTTGACAAAAGACAACTAAAAAATTAATATATTACTTAGTCGGCTAATTAATATTAGGAGAGATAGGAATGTTTTTTAAAGAGCTTGAAGATAGTGCTTATGGAAGCTTTTTAAAATCTATGAAATTACATTATAAATGTAATCAGAAGATATTAGAGAAAAAAGGGCTTTATGCAGGGCAACCACCTTTGTTATTTTCTTTAATGAAAAATGAAGTATTAAGTCAAAAAGAAATAGCAGAGAAATTAAATATTAAACCAGCTACAGTAAATGTAATGGTAAAAAGATTAGAGAAAACTGGATTAGTAGAAAAAAGTAAGGATGAAGTAGATCTTAGAATTTCAAGAATTAGACTTACTACAAAAGGACAGGAAACTTGTTTAGAAGCAATGGATACTATGGCTAAAATGAGTAAAAAAATTTTTCAGTGTTTAACTGAAGATGAAGAAGAAACTTTAAAAATTTTATTGAATAAGGTCAATGAAAATATGAAAAAAAATCTTGAAAACTTTAATTAATGATTATATTTTCCTTTTATTGTTTTTACATATAGGAATTATAAAATATAAATTACTAAAGATGGGGTGATTAGTTAATGCTTAAACTATTAAAGTATTTAAAAGCTTATAGTTTTCAAGTAATAGCTATATTAGTATTGTTATTTGTACAATCGTTATCCAATTTATATCTTCCAAATTTAATGTCTAAAATAGTAGATAAGGGCATAATTTCAGGAAATATAAATGAGATTTATAAATATGGTTGGCAAATGATACTTATAACAATTATAGGTGTAATAGCAATGATAATAGCTTATTATTTGATAGCAATAGTAGGAGATGCTTTTGCTAGAGATTTAAGAGAAAAAGTTTTTCTAAAAGTTGAAAGTTTTTCTCAAGGAGATATAGATAAATTTGGAACATCTTCTTTAATAAATAGAACTACAAATGATATAACTCAAGTTCAAAGAGTTACAATAATGATTTTTAAAATGATGATTACAGCACCACTTGTTTGTATTGGTGGTATCATAATGGCTGTACATAGTAATGCTAAACTTTCTTTAGTATTAGTAATTGCTATTCCTATTTTACTTTTAGCAATTACTATTATAGGGAGAAAAGGAGTTCCTTTATTTAAGGTTATGCAATCTAAATTAGATAGATTAAATCTTATAATGAGAGAAAATCTTACTGGGGTTAGAGTTATAAGAGCTTTTAATAAGGAAGACTACGAAAAGAAAAAATTTAAAGATGGAAATGATGATTTAACAAATATTTCTATAAGAGTTAACCAAGTAATGGCTGCTTTGAGACCATCTATGATGCTTATTATGAATATAACATCTATAGTAATAGTTTGGATAGGTGCTAAATTTATAAATAGTAATAATCTTCAAATTGGAGATCTTATGGCTTTTATACAATATGCGATGCAAATAATGTTTTCATTATTAATGCTTGCAATGATGTTTGTTTTAGTTCCTAGAGCAGCAGCATCAGCAGCTAGACTTAATGAAGTTTTAACTACTGAGCCATCAATAAATGATGAAAAAGAATTAGAAACTATTGAAGAAAATAAAAAAGGGTATATAGAATTTAAAAATGTTACTTTTGCTTATGAAGGAGCAGAAGAACCTGTTTTAAGTAACATAAGTTTTATAACAAAACCTGGAGAGACAACAGCTATTATAGGTGGAACAGGAAGTGGTAAATCAACACTTATTAGCTTAATTCCTAGATTTTATGATATTACAGAGGGAGAAATCCTAATAGATGATGTTAATATAAGAAAAATGTCTCAACATGATTTAAGAAGTAAGATAGGTTTTGTACCTCAAAAAGCTATTTTATTTAGTGGAACTATAGCTGATAATATAAAATACGGTAAAGAAGATGCCACTATGGAGGAAATAGAGCATGCTGCAAAAATAGCTCAGTCTACTGAGTTTATAAGCAATATGGAAGATGGATATAATCATCTAATAGAACAGGGTGGTAACAATGTATCAGGAGGTCAAAAGCAACGTTTATCAATAGCAAGAGCATTGATTAAAAAACCAGAAGTTTATGTTTTTGATGATAGTTTCTCAGCTTTAGATTTTAAAACTGATGCTAAATTAAGAGAGGCATTAAAAGAGGAAACAAAAGAATCAGCTGTTATAATAGTAGGACAAAGAATAAGTAGTGTTAGAGATTCAGATAGAATTATAGTTTTAGATGAAGGTAAAATAGAAGGTATTGGAACTCATAAAGAGTTATTAGAGAACTGTCCACTATATAAAGAAATAGCTTTATCTCAACTTTCAAAGGAGGAGATAGAAAATGAGTTCAAGAAATAGAAGAGGTGGTTTTGGCGGTGGCGGTCAAATGGCTGGTATGCAAGCTAAAGGAAAGGCTAAAAATTTTAAAGGCGCTGCTAAAAGATTATTATCTTATTTAAGTGTTCATAAAGTAAAATTAATTGCTATATTTATAATGGCTGCTTTAAGTACCGTATTCACTATTTTAGGACCTTATATTTTAGGTAAGGCAATTACCAAAATTGGTGAAGGGGTAATGATGAAATATGAACATGTACCTAACGCTACTATAGATTTTAAATATGTAGGTATAATTCTTTTAGTACTTGCGGGACTTTATGCATTTAGTTCACTATTTTCTTATATCCAACAATATTTTATGGCAGAAGTTGCACAAAAAACAGTGCAAAAGTTACGTGGAGATATTGATTTAAAACTTGCAAGTTTACCTTTAAAATATTTTGACTCTCATTCAAAGGGAGATATTTTAAGTAGGGTAACCAATGACTTAGATAATATAAGTACAACACTTCAACAAAGTTTAAATCAACTTGTAACTTCTATAATTACAATCGTTGGAGTTGCTATTATGATGTTAACTATAAATGTATGGTTAACAATTATATGCTTATTAACCTTACCAATATGTATTTTCGTTACAAAGCCATTTATGAAAAGAGCTCAAAGATATTTCGGGCTTCAACAAAAAGAAATTGGATTAATAAATGGTCATGTAGAGGAATTTTACAGTGGACATAAAATAGTAAAAGCTTTTAATAGAGAAAAAATAGTAAGAAAAGAATTTGATGAAATAAATGATAGATTGTATAAAGCTGGTTGGAAAGCTCAATTTGTTTCAGGAATAGTAATGCCTATAATGAATTTTGTTAATAACGTAGCTTATGTTGCTATTGCTGTAGCAGGTGGTATATTTGTAACTAAAAGACTTATAACACTTGGAGATATTCAAGCTTTTATTCAATATACAAGACAGTTTACACAACCAATAAGCCAAACAGCTAACATAGCTAATATACTTCAATCTACTATGGCTTCTGCTGAAAGGGTTTTTGAAATTCTTGATGAAAAAGAGGAAGTTGCAGAAGATAAAGAGCCTAAAAAATTATCAGGTGAAGGAAAAGTTGTTTTTGAGCATGTTAAATTTGGTTATGATGAAAGTAAGATATTGATTACAGATATGAATATTGAAGCAAAACCAGGAGAAACTGTTGCTATAGTTGGACCAACAGGAGCTGGAAAAACTACACTTATAAATCTTTTAATGAGATTCTATGATGTAAATGATGGATCTATTAAAGTTGATGGAGTAGATATTAGAGAAGCAACAAGAGCGGATCTTAGAAAAACTTTTGGTATGGTTTTACAGGATACTTGGTTATTTAATGGAACTATAAGAGATAATATTGCTTATGGTAGAGAGAGTGCTACAGAAGAAGAGATAGTAGCTGCTGCAAAAGCAGCACATGCTGATCACTTTATAAGAACTCTTTCAGAAGGTTATGATACTATATTAAATGAAGAAGCTTCTAATATATCTCAAGGACAAAAACAATTATTAACTATTGCTAGAGCAATCTTAGCAAATCCTAATATTTTAATTTTAGATGAAGCTACTAGTAGTGTAGATACAAGAACAGAAGGATACATTCAAAAAGCTATGAATAAGCTTATGGAAGGTAGAACTAGTTTTGTAATAGCACATAGATTATCTACTATTAAAGATGCTGATTTAATACTTGTTATGAATCAAGGAAATGTAATAGAAAAAGGAACTCATAATGAGTTATTAGCGAAGAATGGTTTCTATGCAGATTTATATAATAGTCAATTTGGTGAATCAGCTTAGATAAAAAATATAAATTGTATCAATATAAAAGGATAGAATATTTTCCTTTTATTTATTGATACAATTTTTTTTGTGAAAAAAGTAGTTAACAAAAAATTATTATTTTGTACAATATTAATTTTCATTTTCTATAAATTAATAAAAAAATTAAGTAAATTTGATAAATTGTGATTTTTTTATAGATTTTTACAGCTTTAGATAACCAAATTTGGGTATATTTTTATTAAAAAACAATAAATTCTAAGTTTTTAAGTTCTTTTTGATATTATTTATGTGAGAATGTATAAATATTAAAAAATAATTTATAAGAAGAGGAAAATATAATATTTTTAAATTTTTTATGCAAAAAAAGTGATGATTTATAAAATTAGAGTTTTTGACAGTAGTATGGCAGAGGGGTATTATAGGTACATAGAAATTATTAAATTTTACTACAGTCAAAAAAATAATAGATTTTAGTTAATGTTTATGGGAGCTAGGCTATTGTTGTCATATACAATAAGTGAAATTTATTAGCAATTAATCATCGTAGAAACATAGAGGAGTATGTTTGCCTAAAATATATTTTTGGGTAGCCATGGTCCTCTTATGTTTTTATCAATTTATAGATTTTTTTATCTAAGTTCTGAAAAAAAGAAAAATAAAAGAAAAGAATTTTAATTAGAACAACTAAAATTTAGATTAATTTTGATAATAATTAGATAAGATAATATTGAAAAATTAAAAGAATAAGGATACTGTAGATATAACCATTATATTTCTCCTTTAAGTTTTAAAGGAAGAGGGGCTGCACAAATTGTACAGCCCCTTAAAATTATTTACAAACATTACCTGTTACATTTAATACATCCCAAGTTCTTGCAAAAGGTGGTGCATAGCAAAGATCTAACATTCCAAGTTCCATAGTAGTCATTTTGCTATAAATAGCAGCAGCTAATACATCAACTCTGTGTACAGCTCCTTTTTTACCAACTATTTGTCCACCAAGTAAAACTTTACTTTCTTTATCATAAACCACTTTAACATGGATTTTTTCTTGTCCAGGATAATAATCAGTTTGATTCATATCAGAAACAAATTTAACAGCATAATTAATGCCAAGTTTCTTTGCTTCTTCTTCAGTTAATCCTGTTCTACCAGCTTCCATATCTAAAACCTTTATGCAACTAGAACCTAAACTAAGTTGATATTTTGAATTTAATCCACCAAGATTTTCTCCAACAATTCTGCCAAGTTTATTAGCACTTGTTGCTAATGGGATATAGCTATTTTTTTGTAATAAATGGGGAACAGTAGCACAGTCACCAGCTGAGTATATATCTTCAATTGATGTTCTTCCAAACTCATCTACTATAATAGCTCCATTTTTAGTCATTTTTAAATCTGTGTTAGCAAGGAATGAAGTGTTAGGTTTTACTCCAGCTGCTAAAACTACTATGTCAGCTTTAAAAGTATCATTCCCCACAACTACAGCTTCAACTTTTTCAGAACCTTTTAATTCAGTAACCGTTGAATTTAAAGATAATTGAACATTGTGATTTAAAAGCTCAGTTTCTAAAATATCAGTAATTTCTTTATCGAAAGGCATATTTAAAATTCTATCTTCTCTTTGGAAAACATGAACTTCTTTATTATATTGTTTAGCTGCCTCAACAGTTTCTAAACCAATAAATCCGGCACCAATAACGGCAACTTTCTGTAAAGCAGGGTTTTCTATAGCTTTTTTTAGAGCAATTCCATCCTCCATACTATGAAGAGTGAAAAGATTTTTTAAATTTAAATTTTTAATTGGAGGAACTATTGGTGTAGCACCAGTAGCTATCATTAATTTATCATAGCTATCAATTATTTCTTCTCCAGTAATAAGATTTTTTGCAGTGATTTTTTTAAGCTTTGTATCTACATTAGTAACTTCATATTCAGTTAAAACATTAACTCCAGAAGCAACTGTTTGTTCTTTAGTTCTAGCTATCATATTATTTACATCTTCAAAAAAGTTTCCTACGAAATAAGGCAAACCACAGGCACCAAAAGAAACATAACTTCTTTTTTCATAAACAACTATTTCAGCTTCTCTATCAACTCTTCTTAATTTTGCAGCTGCACTCATACCAGCAGCAGTACCACCAATTATTATAATACGCATTTTAATTCTCCCTATTAATTCCCTATCATTATATTAAGTATTTCTATATCAGTTTCTCGCATTCCCATTTTCCCAAGTCTACCAATAGTTGAAATTGTATCTTCAACATCGCTTTTTACTAAGCCACATCCATCTTCATAAACTCTTTCATTCATAGCTAGATGATGAGCCATTATAGCTGCATCTAAACTAGAAGCAATTTTTGAAGCACAGGATGCTTTAGCACCATCACAAACTATTCCTGAAATATTTGCAAGGGTATTTATAACAGTATTTTTTATTTGAGTTAGTGATCCACCTTCTATATAAGTAATAGCAGCACCACTTGCACAGGATGCACTTACAGCTCCACAAAAGGCTGATAATCTACCTATAAAAGTTTTTTGATGAATTGTTAATAAATCAGAAAAAACTAAAGCTCTAAGTATCTGTTCCTCAGAGAATCTTTTTTCTCTACCATAAACAATTACTGGAATAGAACAGGACATTCCTTGATTTCCACTTCCAGAATTAGTTACAACAGGTAGAGTGGAGCCACTCATACGAGCTTCAGAGCCAGAAGCAGCATAGGCTTTCACTTTAGTAACAACATTATCAGGATAATTTTCTAATAATATTTTACCTATTCCAAGTCCGTATTTACCAGATAAACCTTCCTTAGCAATAGCCATATTAAAGTTTATTTGCTTTTCAAGTAAAGCTTTAAGGGTTTCTAAATTAATAGTGTCAGCAAAATTCTTTATATCAGCTACATTTAAAATGGTTCTATCAGAGAATACTCCAAGATATTTACCATCTTCATCGGAATTTTCAAATAGCAAATTATTATTTTTAGTTATTTTAGAAATATTTCCATGACTATGCTTAATCTCTACAGAAACTATATCATTGCCTTTAATTACAGTTAAAATAACATGAAGTATTACCTCACTATGTAATAATTTAACTTCACAGTAATCTTTTACATTAACTAACTGATGAGTTCTTTTTATATTTTCTTCAGATACTTCATTTATAACTTCAAGTTCTCTTGATGGATTTCCAGCAACAGCTCCTAAAATAGCAGCAGCTTCTATACCAACTAAATTTCCAGAGTTAGGAATAGTAACACTTTTAACATTTTTTATTATATTTCCACTACATCTAGCTATAATTTTTTCAGGTTCAGCCCCTAAGATTTCTCTAGCTTTTGCTGCGGCATAAGCAATACATATAGGTTCTGTACATCCCATAACAGGAATAAGTTCTTCTTCTAATATTTGAATATAATTTTTTTCTTTATCTAACATAGTTATCCCTCACTTTAGTAAATAATTTTTTATGGGCTATAATAAAAGATAAAAATATTTATTGAAGATAACAATCAATAATTATACTTTAAATTTCATATAGCCCTTTTTTTATTCTTGAGTTTCTACTTGTTTTTCAATATTCATATTTTTGAATTTTTCCATATCAACTTGTCCTAAAGTTTTATCAACTATCATAGCGTTAGTTAATGCACCAGTAACGTTGATTAAAGTTCTTCCCATGTCAACTATTGGATCAACAGCTAAAATTGGACTGATTAAAGGGAATGAAGCAGCCATTCCAACACCAGATAAAGCAACAGAAGCAGCCATAGTAGCTGTTCCTGGAATACCAGCAATACCAAGTGAGCCTAAAGATACAACGATTATAGCCATAGCAATAAATGTAAAGTCTATTTGCATCCCTGTTACATTAGCAACGAACACTAATAATAGAGCAGGGAAAATACCAGCACATCCTTGCATACCAGCAGTTGTACCAAAACCAGCAACAAAGCTAGCAGTACCATCATTAACACCCATTTTATCAACTAAAGTTTCTATTGTAAGTGGTAAACAACCAACACTTGAACGAGAAGTGAATGCAAGAACCATTACAGAAATAGCTTTCTTTACATATATTAATGGGTTATATCCAAAGATAGCTAAAGCAATAAGTTGAATAGCGAACATAATAGCAGCAGCTACATATAGAGCAACTATAAATATACCAACATCTAAAATACTTGCAATACCTCTTTGAGCAATAGTATTTGCAAGTAATGGTATAACAGCATATGGCATATATTTTATGATTGTCATAGCAACACTCATAATGATTTTATGTAATGCATTAATCATATCGAAGAATGGTTTAACAACATCAAAGTATTTTTTCTTCATTCTGTTAGCACCAAGACCAAAGAATACTGAGAAAATAACTAAAGCGATAATGTTAACCTTTACCATAGCTTCAGCTGGATTAGAAGGTAATAAACCTCTTAAAGTTTCAACAACAGTTTTTACTTCTTTAATTTCAGAAGTTCCACTTGAAAGATTCATTCCACTACCAACATTAAATAAAATACCAACAGTAAGACCAACTATAACTGCAATAGCAACCATAGTCATAGTTACAATAATAGAATTTTTAGTAAGTTTTCCGATGTTAGCTCCTTCTTTCATGTTGATAATAACATGAACTATAGAAACCATTACTAAAGGAACAACAAGCATTTTTATTAGATCGATGAAACCATTACCTAATAATCCATACCATTGAGTTGTCTCTTTTACAAAGGTAATTTCCATGGGATTACTAACAAATCCAGATATAACTTGAACTAAAACACCAAGAACAAGTCCTAAAACAGTACCGATAAGCATCCTTTTTGAAAAATCAACTTTTTTCTTTTGAAATTTGTTCATTACAAAGAATAATAATATTAAAATACCTAAGAATAATATTGTTTTTAGTTCGCTTATCATAAGGAACTCTTTGAAAAATACATTGTTCATAAATAAAATCTCCCTATTTTATTATTTGGTTAACTCAAAGATAATTTACCCCTTTATCTTTAGTAAAACTTTATTTAAGACAATATTAGATTAGCATGAAATATCCCAAAATTCTACAAAAACAAACAATGTTAAATGTAAATTTATAGTATATTTTATAAACTAATTGTATACAATTTCATGTTTAGATTTTATAATTTGAAAAAAGTTAAATTTATTTAAAAAATTGATAAAATAATGTCAAAGTAAATAAATAAAAAAAATAAACTTAAAAAGCTAGGGAGTTAAGATTTAAATTTAATGATGATTTTTAAAAAGATAAAAAAAATGCTGTTTTATTGAAATATTGCTATTTTTACTCACTATAAATTAATGATAATGAATATGCATAAAAAAATGAATAAAAGGGGCATTTTTTTATATTTTATATAAAATTTAGGGGAAAATTGAAAAAGTTGGTGTATAAATATAAATTAATTAAAAAAATTATCATTTAATAAAAAAAAATACTATTAGATAGATAGGGGAAGGAATTTTATTATTTTTAAGATGTGATATACTTTTTGTTATTGGGAATTAATACAAGAAAAAGGTGATAAGGAATGGATTTAAAAAACTATGTAATAGATAAATTTGAAAAGTATTTTTTTGAAAATAAAAAAGCTATAAATATTAGGGAAGCTTGTTATTTATACATGGATAAAAACAACCTATTAGCGATATTGGATGAGGAAGAATTTTTTGCTATAGATGGTGAGCATTATGGATTAATAAAGTGGGTTTTGGAAGATTTGAACAAAATATTCAGTGGAACTGGTTGTTTTGAATTAATTAATGTTAAAGAAATAGCAGAAAAAACCTATGGGGTCAAGGTAACAAATATAAAGGAATTATTATCTAAATTAAATATTGATAGTGAATACTGGAAATTTGATAAGGTAAGTTTTAAAAAGCTTTTGAATCAGTATAATATTTCATGCAGTTTAAATTTGATAAGTAAAGATAAAAAAGAAAAAAGTTTAATTAATGAACTAGAGGAAGAAATTATTGCAGAAAAGAGAATTATAAAAAAATTAGAATGTAAATTAAGAGAGCAAGAGTTATTTAAAATTAACATTGAATTAGATAATATAATGAAATACTATGCTATGGTAGAAACACTGCCACTTAGTTCTAAAATTGCTAAATTTTTATCGGTAAGTGAAAATGGAATGACTATAGATGAAATTTATCACAACATAATACTTTTAGAAAATGTAACAAAAGAGGCTTTAATTGAAGAATTAAAAGAATCTAAGTTGTTTTTAAGAGATGAAAATGGAAGATGGGTTTTACGAAATAGAGAATTTAATAAAAGAGATATAGATATGAAGGAATTGATTGATACAATTGAATGTTATGTAAAAGCGTCTACTAGCAAATTATTAAAACAATCTTGGAGTATATTTAAAGAGTATAACTTTACGAAAGAAGAAGTTTCTCTTCAAAAAATAGGTGAAAAGTATGGCTATACAAGAGATTATACTTTCCAACTTCATAACATGTCTATAGAAATTTTTGAGCATAAAAAAATAAAAAGATATTTAAGTTTATATATAAAAAATATAGAAAAAGCTATCAAAGAAGAAAAGTTTATAAAAATAAAAAGTGATAGTTATAAAAGACTGGTAGGACAATGGAATACCAAGAAATTTATAAATTTTATAAATAAACTGGGGATAGATTTAATTTTAACTGATAATAAATATATACTTAATAGACCTTTATATGAGGATTATTTAGTAAATAAAAAAGATAAGAGTTTTAGAAACTCTAAAAAAAAGTTTACAAAAAAAAATATGGTAGTAAATTTACAGTGTAGTTAAAGAAACTAAAGACTATATCAAATTAAAATATAAACATTTTTTTATTAAGGAGACTTATAAAAGGGTGATAAATATTTTTAAAGTTTGATTGGTCTTTAGTTTTTTTATGAAAATAACTAATTGTTTTATAAGTTTACAATTAATTAAATTAAATAATATATTATTATTAAAAAATATTCCGAAATAATGTTAAAATGATATTTATAAACTGTAGGGATTATAAGGGGTTTATTAGAACTATTAATTAGGGGGATATTAATGGTAGATTTACATAGTCACGTTATTGATGGAATAGATGATGGTGCCAAAAATGAAGAGATGGCAATAAATATGCTTAGATTAGCAGAAAAATCAGGAACTAAGAAGATTGTGTGTACACCACATTATTTTAGAGGGAGATTTATAAAACCTTTTTCAGAGGTTAAAGAAGCGGTGGAAAGGTTAAAAAAAATAGCAAGAGAAAATAATATTGGATTAGAATTATATTCAGGACAAGAGGTTTATTTAACTGAATATTTATTAGAAGATTTAAATGCAGGAAGAATAGGAACTATAAATGATAGTAAATATATGCTTATTGAAATGAATATGAATGAAATACCTAAAAGAGCTATAGATATAATTTATGAATTAAAATTAATGGGGATAATGGTTGTTATAGCTCATCCAGAAAGGTATGTACCTTTTATAGAAAAGCCAGAACTTATTAATGAATTTATAGAAGAGGGTTGTTTGTTTCAATTAAATGCTGGTAGCATAACTGGATCTTTTGGAAAACTTGTTAGAAAAACAGCAGAAACATTTTTAGATTATGGAATTTATAATTTTTTAGGTTCAGATGGACATTATGATGTTAAAAGAAATACAGATTTGTCTGAAGCTATAAAAATTTTAAATGAAAAAGATAATAATTTAGTGGATTATTATAAAAAAAATGGAGAACAGGTAATATTAAATGAAGAAATAATTTTTGAAGGAGAGTTAATTAAACCCAAAAAGAGAAAATTTTTCAGTTTTTTTAGAAAATAATTGATAAAAACCGTATTGTTTACAAATAATTTGTTTCTTGAAAAAACTTTGTTAAAAACTATGTGTTAATATAAAGTCAAGGAAGTAATTAAGTTAAGGGGACTTAATCACTTTATAAGGGGAATTAATTACTTTGTAAGGGGAAGTATAGAGTAATATTTTAGTGGATTTTAGTTACATAATTGAGCGGAAATAAAAAAAGCTATATGAAGTAGAACTTCATATAGCTTTTTTTAGGCTGCTTTTTCAGAGCCTGTATTAAATTTTTTCCAACAACTGAATCCATAAATTGAGTTAATTAAGAATTGTGACCACATTACAAATGCTGAAAGAGAATTTAATGAAAAATCTTTTGATGTAATCATTGAAATTAAGAATAAAAGCATACCGATTGAAGTTGAAGCAATCCAAAAATGCCATTGTTCGAAAAATCTCTTAGTTGTAAGAATTACAGCACAAATTGTTAATGTTGAAGATAATGAATCAATTATGAAATCTCTGTCTGGAGAAATAGTAATATCTAATAATGATTTCATTAAATGAGGCAATGTTTTTAAGAAGATAGCATAAACAACCCAAATAAAGATAAATGAAACAATTAAAAATATCCATTCTTTCTTATTAAGTCTTCTAGCTTCAACAACATTGCTAGAACTTTGTTCTATATTTTTTTTCCATAAATAATATCCAACTACTTGCATAGGTGTCTCAAAGAATATGTAAAGTATTGATTGACCATAAGCTTGAGTAGACCAAGCTACAAAAATATAAGTAAAAGTATTTATGAATCCCCATACATAACAAATTACTTCGCCACGAGCGGTATATAATGATGATAAAAGTCCTGTTATAGTAGAAATTAATGCTAGAACTCCAATTATTGAAATTGTTTCTTTACTAATACCTTTTTCGAAGAAAGGTACTAGGAAAATTAATATATTTACTGTTACGTAGAATATAAAATAAATTTTGTGGAATGTTGAGAATTTATTAAAAAAACTCATTTCTATATCTCCTTTTGTTTTTTAGTTTGTTTTCTTTAGTTAGTAAAAATAATTTTAACAGAATAGACTTCTTTTTGCTTTAAAGAAAAATATCTTGTTTTTAATAAAGAGTACAATATGTTAATAGTATTTAACTTTTTTTAGATTTTATTTTTGTGTTTTTTTAATATAGGTTTTAAAATTAGTTTTATTCATAAATTTTTAATAAATTTATGAAAATAATCAGAAAAAAATTAGTAAATTAGATATTTTTAATATTTTTAATATTTTTAATATTTTTAATTAATTTTGAAAATAATAAAGATGAAGCTTAATTATTTAGTTAAATTAGCCTTATAATTAAAGCAATTTTAAAAATAGGAGTGATGGCTATGGAAAGTAAATCACCAATGAATCTTTTAGCTGGAGGATTAGATATAATAATGGCAGTATTATTGTTTTTAGTTCCTTTTGCAGTTATAAATGAAATTCTTTATAGTAATTTTTTAACTTTTTCAAGTTTTTGGGTAGTTGGACAATATGAATATGCATCAATATCATTATTTATTTTAGGGCTAATAGCTCTAGTAATAAATATCATTGCTTTAGTAGATGACAAACGAAGAGATATATCAGGAATAGGACCTATTTTAGGTATAATAAGCAGTGTACTTTTAATTTTTACAGGAATAACTTTAAGTCTTTTAACTATGATAATTTTTGTGGTAGCAGCAATTTTTGTTTTAAGAGAAAAAAGAATAAATAGAAAAGATAAAAATATTTAAAATTTATAAATGACTAAAAAACTTTGGATAAATGTTATTGCTGGTGCTATAGATTTTTTTATTGGAATAGTAGGAGTAATATTAGTGATCTTTCAAAATGCAGATAATTTTGTTTATCTTCAAAAGCCAATAAAAATTTTAATTTTTAATTTTACAATAATAAAACTTATATTTTTTATTTTAGCAATAATATCTTGGCTTTTTCATTTAGCAGCTTTTATAGAAGCACATCATAATGATATATATAATGTAGGTAATGTTTTAGGAATAATGGCAAATGGTTTAGTAATATTAAAATTGGGGGGGATTAAAAAATTTATAATAGCAGTTTATCTTATAGCTTCTTTTTTTGGTCTTGTACAGAAAAAATTATATTTATGAAATTTAAACAATCTGTTAACATTGATTTGAGAAATAATGATAAAATTTAAGAAAAGACATTAAAGGAGTTAGTGCTATGAAAAAGTCAGTTAAAGGTATAAGAATGTCAACTAAGTTAATAGGAAAAACTGCTGAATATAGTATAAAAGGTGCAGGAAAAGTTTTAGGAACAGCTGTAAAGGTTACAAAAAAAGAAGGTTTATCAAGAAATACTGAAAAAGTCTTTAATGTAGTTGGAGAAGGCGTTGGGAAAAGTGCTGAAATGACTGGAGTAGCATTAGGTTATGCAGTAGATAAAGCAGTTGATGTGGCTAGTAAAAGAAGAGCAAAACATAAAAATAATTTTATAGTGGTTTCTAGTAAAGAATTATAAAATATTATTTAACTTAAAATAAAAAAAGAACTATTCTATTTTTGAGAATAGTTCTTTTTAAGTTATTGTGTTTTTAATCTTAAGTTTCATTAAGAACCTCTTTCTATTTTTCAAAAGAATTATCATAAAAACTAAATTTTTTGTCCTTTGGTAATACGAATCCTAATAAAATTGACATTACTGCACAAGATACAGCTAAAATTGCAAATGCGTTAAACATAATTAATTCCCCCTAAATGTTTTTTCTTTATATTTATATTATAAATCCAAATAGTTACAAAAAAGTAATTTTAAAATTAATAAATTATTGAAAAAAAGTAGCTATTTTTATTACAATTTCACAAAAAAATAATTAAAAAAATAAATTAATCATTGTAATTGTTTAAATTTTACAAAAAAGTGTGATAAAATAAATTTATCTAAAAATTTAATTTGATAGGTTTTAAATATAGGAGGATATATGAATAAAAAAATTAGAAAAGCTATAATTCCAGCAGCAGGTCTTGGAACGAGATTTTTACCAGCAACAAAGGCTCAACCAAAGGAAATGTTACCAATAGTTGATAAACCAACGATACAATACATAATAGAAGAAGCAATAGCATCTGGTATTGAAGAAATTCTTATTATCACTGGAAGAAATAAAAAATGTATAGAGGACCATTTTGACAAAAGTGTTGAATTAGAATTAGAACTTGAAAAAAGTGGGAAAGAAGAACTTTTAGAACTTGTTAGAGATATTTCTGATATGGTGGATATACATTTCATAAGACAAAAAGAGCCAAAAGGATTAGGACATGCTATACATTGTGCTAAAACCTTTGTAGGTAATGAACCTTTTGCAGTACTTTTAGGTGATGATATAGTATACAATGATGAATATCCTTGTTTAAAGCAATTAATAGACTGTTTTAATGAGTATGGAACTACTATTTTAGGGGTACAATCAGTAGATGAAAATGATGTAGATAAGTATGGAATAGTAGATGGAATACACATTGAAAATAAAGTTCATAAAGTTAAGGGGTTGGTTGAGAAGCCAGATAAGGAAGAGGCACCAACTAATGTTGCTATATTAGGAAGATATATTATTACTCCAAGAATATTTGAAATCTTAGAAAATACAAAGCCGGGAAAAGGTGGAGAAATACAGTTAACAGACGCTCTTTTAGAGCTTATGAGCAAAGAGGCAATGTATGCCTATGATTTTGCAGGAAGAAGATATGATGTAGGTTCAAAACAAGGATTTTTAGAAGCAACTATAGAATATGCTTTAAGAAGATCTGAACTTAGAGATGACTTATTAGAGTATTTAAATAAAATAACAAAATAATTTAAAGGCTATATTAAATTAAAGAGATTTAAAATGTTTATAAGACAAGATAAATTTCTTTAAATTTTAATATAGCTATTTTTTTATAATTAGGATTTATAAGGGAGTAATTTTTAACAATAGTTTTTTATGGACAATTTTACAAAATTATAGGAAAGTGATAGAATATAATATAATTTACAAAAAGTTAATATTTTATAAGCAATTTGTTAACAAAGGGGGAGGTTTCATGAAAAGGCTTGCTATTGTTTTATTGGTAGCAGCTAGTGTAGTAGGTGGGATTATTTTTTTTGAGTCTACAACTAATAATTTAGCTTCAGAGGTTTCTAAAACTGTGAATGTTACAACTTTAACAAAGCCAATGGAAGCACAAAATTTTACTAATAAAGAAATTATTAATGTAGCAAACAAAAGTAGTGATTGTAGGTTTAATGATGTTTTAAATAAAGAAGTATCAGGAAATGTTTTAAGCACAGAGTTGGCAAGTAAAAATAGCGGGAAATATAAGATAGACTTTAGAGTGGAAAATAACAATTTGTTTTTAGATGGAAATGTAAATAAAGTGGTAAATAATCAAGTTATAAATAACCAAGAAATAAATGCTCAGGTTATAAATAATCAAGAAATAAATAATAAAAAAATATCAGAAAAATCTTTAAATAAAAAAGTTAGTAAAAATACTAATGAAAAAATTATTCAAAAAAATAAGGGGAAAGATAATAAGAATATTAATTCTCAAAATTTTGGGAATAATTGTATAGAAACTTCAGTAATAACTACTGCGGTTAATAAAAATAATCTGAATAATTTAGAAAATAATAATGAAGTTATTATAAAAAATTCAAATGAAGCTTTAAATAAAGTTTTAAATTATTATAAAAGTGAAAATAAAAATATAAAAAATTATCAAAGTAATGTAATAGCTAATCAAGATATAGGTGGAAAAGTAGGGTATTTAGTACAAATATATACTATAGGAAATAAAAAACAATCCATAGGTGGATTATATTTAGTAACTTTAAATGGTAATCTTTATAATGCTAATAATAATCCGTTGAAAAAATTAAATTAAATGATTTTTTGAGAATAAAAACTTTTTGAGCTATAATGAAATTGTACGCTTAAAAAGTTTTTTTATTTTTAAATAGAAAAATAAAGCTTTTAAGTAAGGAGGAACAAAGGATGAATATTAATAATATTTTATTTTTAGGTAAAAAAGAATCAAAAAGAACTTCTCTAATTGATTATATATTTGAAGGAAATTATGAGAAGAAAAAAAATGGCTCAGAAAATCAAATGATGTATAAAGATATTAAATATATAAAAGATTTAAAAGTTAATATAATGGAACTTCAAGATATAGATGAAGAAAATGTAGGAATAATAAGAAAAAAAGCAGTGGATGAAATAAATAAAGGGGAAGCTTATTCAAATTTAAATAATAGAATACATTCTGTTATTTATGTGGTATCAGCTAATAATTTTAGTGAATTTGAATTAGAAGAAGTAATAAGACCTGTATCACTTGCTGCAAATAGAATAGTTGTAATAATATCTGATTGTAATCATAGTACTTTAGAAAATTTAATGGAGGTTGAGAAAAAAATTGGTTCTGTAGTAAGTTTTGACGAAATTATAAGATTAAATATAGATGATTTTGAACCTATAGATAAAAATGTTTTTGTAGGGGAAAGAAAAGATGCTATGAGAGCTATAACTTTAAATATTTGGGACAGACTTAAGATGAGAGTTTTAACTGAAGTTTACGAAGAATTATCAAATGTAATAGAGCAGTGGAAAGTTTATTGTGATCATCATGTTTATGATAAGGTAAATACTTTCAATATTAAAAAAACTAAATTAAATTCAGAACAAATATTTACAGATATGTTAAATAGCGAACTTAAAAAAGAAAAAGTTAATATAGAAAAAGTTCTAAAAGAATATGTTGATTATTATTCAAAGGTTGAATTATTATTAAATAATTTTGTAGATGATGAATTTGAACCAAGACATAGAGATGTAGAAATTGTATATCCTGAGGATTTAACAAAGGAATGGACCGGGGATGAAGAATTAGATTCTTTAGAAGAGAAATTCCAAGGAAAAGCTACTAAAGAAATAATACTAGAAGATATAGAAAAATTTTATAATGTAGCGAAAAGACAGATAGCTATAATAATGGAAACATATAAAAATGTTTTAGCTTAAATATTTAATTATTTTTGTATATATTTATTTAATTAGTCAATAATTAAGATAATATTTCAATGAGGGGTGTTATCTATGTATTGGGTTTTACATTTAACTATAATAGGAATGGGTTTTGTATTTTATTTTGGAGATTTAATTCAAAAAAAAGTTGACTATACAATAGAAAAAAATAAATATAATGATTAAAAATCTGGGATTGTATTTTCAATCCCAGATTTTTTTACATATTTTTAGTTTTTATAAACTCTATATGTGCATACTGATCTAAAGAATCATTACCCACTAATTTTCCGATGGAAACAGTAAACCCAGTACCATGTCTATCAGCTTCCGTAACTTTTTTATTATTTATGAAAAATTTATAGTTATTAAAATCTTTTAGGTTAAAATCTTCTAAATTATTTCTAATAGCAAAAGTTATAGCTAATTGAAGATTATAATCATTAGATTTATTTTGGTCTTTTAAGTAAATAACAGAATTGCTATAAATATCATTAATTAAAGTAGAGTCTATATAGTTATAAGGTGCAATTTGAGTTTCTCTAGCTTTATCAAAATTATAAGCTTTTACTATTAAAAGTCCAAAAACAGAAATTAATATAACAATAATAAAGCCTATTAAAAGTTTAGTTTTTTTATCCATGAAAATATCCTTTTAAATTTAATAATAAATTTATTTTTCTTAAGTTTTACATAAATTATAGCATAAAAATAAAAGTTTTATTAAAGAAAAATATTAAAATTAAGTAATCTTCATAGACATTTAGATTATTTTTATTTGAACTTTCAAATAATATATATGAGAAATATGAAACTAATAGAATAAATCTTAATTACAAATAAAAACCTTAAAAGTCAAAAGGTGATTTTTAAATAAAATTTAAGTAAACTTTAATTGAAATTTCAAAAATGTTATAATAGTTTTTAGAATGTTAACAAATAGCTTTATTAATTTGAATTTTACTGAAATTATTAAAAATAATTTAATAGCTAAGGAGGAAATTTATTTAATTAAAATTAAATAAAGGAGTATTTAAAATGGAAATTTTAAATAATAAAAGGTTAGAATTTATTAATTATATGAAAAGTCTAACTAAGGTAGATAAGTTTATAATAATTATGGCTTTCGTCAATCCATTTCTTTTTATATTAAGTCCTTTTTTAACTTTAGTATTTATGATATTAGAGATTGGATCGGTATTTACTTTAAAAGAAAAATTTGAAAGTAAATTTTGGAAAGCATACTTATTAGCAGCTACATTTTGGGGAGTCTCTATTTGTAGTGTGAAAATTTACGATTTATTGGTAATAATATTTATTCCAATAACATTTTTTGCAATAAAAAAGAAAGTTTCTAAATTTAGAAAAATACATTTAATAGGAATATTGTGTTTTGCAATATACTTAATTTTTAGTCTTTTTCTACATAAAATTGATTCTATCACAGTGGCAGGATTGATTAGATATTTAATGTGTTTTTTAACATTATACTTATTTTTTAAAACAGTTAAATCAACAACAGAGTTTGCTAAGTTATTTCCTTTTTTAAGGATTATAACAATTGCTACTTTGATAACTGGACTTTTAATGGCAGTATTAAACAGACACGGTATTGTTTTTCAACATAAAAATATTATATATAATATTTTTACTTTTAATAATACTGATTCATTTAGAGAAGAAGGTTTCTTTGGTGATCCAAATAAATTTTATTCTTATTTTACAATATTGTTAGCTTTTTATGAATTTTATACTTTTGCTTATAAAAAAGAAAAATTTAAATTTCTTGATACTATTAATAGTTTTCTAATAGTAGGAATATTAGTATCTTTTTCGAGAACAGGTATAACAGCAGTAATTGCTTATTTAATAGCAAAACTAATAGCTATATATGTATTAAAAGGAAAACAAAAAGCTAATATGATATTCTGGTGGGTTATAGTAGCTCTAGGTGGAGTAGCATTTATTTTATTTAATAAAGAAATAATGAATTTATTAAATATTTGGATATATAACTTTACTAAACTCATTGGAAGAAGTCATTCTTTGATTTATTCCTCAACAGTTACTGATAGTAGTAGGGCTATATCAAGTAAATTAGCATTAGGAACTCTTAAAGGGCATTTTATCTTTGGACGGGGCTTTGATTATTGGGAAAGAATATATTATATGCCTTCCTGTGATAGCTTTATAAATGTTCTTCAGGATGCAGGGATTATAGGACTTGCATTTTTTGTAGGTTTATTAGCTTACAGTTTAAGAAAAATACCTATATATATAATTGGATTATTAGTAATATTTCCATTATTTACAATGAATCTTCAAAATTATACAATATTATATTTGTTAATAGGATTAGGAATAATTTATTTAGAGGAATATAGAAAATTAAAGAGTATCAACAAAGGAGAAAGCAGTAGTGAAAAATTTTGTGATGGGGAAATCAAATAGAAATAATGGACTATTAAACTTAACTTTAGTAGATAAGATAATTTTATTGATGGCTATATTGAATCCTATTTTATATTATATAAGTCCAATACTTTTAATAATATCGATAGTGATAGAATTAGTTTTAGTTTTTTCTGAAAAAGATTATTTTTATAAAAAGTTTTGGAAGGGATTACTTTTAGCAGTAACTTTTTATGGAGTAAGTATTTTTCATGTGAAGGTTTATTATTGGGTATTTATTTTAAGTTTACCTTATATAATATTTTTTGTGAGAAATAAATTAAGTAGAAGAAAAATAATTTTTCTAGCAGCTACAGGTATTTTTGCAATTTATTTAACAGTTCTTTTATTTCTTCATGGAATAAAAGGTTATACTGTTTCAGAGTATATAAGATACATTATGTGTTTTATTATACTTTATATAACTGTTAAAACTTTCAAAAATAGAGATGAGATAAAAGAAATTTTTCATTCAATTAAAGTTGTAGCTTTAGTTAATGTAATTTCAGGAATAATTGTGGCTATATTTACTTTATCTAAACACTTAGGATTTAGTTGTTCAGCTCATGGAAAACTTTATAGTATAGATATTTTTAATGCAGTAGCACATTTTAGAGCAACAGGATTCTTTAGTGATCCTAATTTATATTGTTCATTTTTTATGTTTTTATTAGCTATCTATGAGTTTATTAAATTCTATAGTGATAGAGAGAGAACTAAGTTTTTAGATGTAACTAATATTATTTTAATAGTTGGAGTATTAATTTCATTCTCAAGAACAGGAATGATGACAGTAGCTGCTTATTTAATAGCTAAATTTATAGCTATTAAAGTTTTAAAAGCAAGCAAAAGAGCTAATAATACTTTATGGGCTACAATAATAATAGTATTTATTATTTTAGCAGGATTATTCTCTCAAGAAATTTTAGCGATGATGAATTGGCTTTTATATCATATAACTATTTTAATAGGAAGAAAAAGTGCTCTTGTTTATTCATCTAATTTTACAGATAGTAGTAGAGTGAAATCCTGGGAGGTTGCTTTAAATAGCTTAAGAGGACACTGGATATTAGGAAGAGGTTATAATTATTGGCAGACAATATACTACATGCCACCACATAACAGTTTCATCATGACATTGCAAGAAACTGGAATTATTGGTTTAGTAGCATTTTTAGGTCTTGTAGGTTATTCAATAAGAAAAATACCTATATATATAATTTTATTTTTAATATTTATTCCAATGTCAACATTAGACTTACAAAACTTTTTAATGCTATTTATGCTTATGGGAATTGCTTTAACCTTTTTAGATGAAAAAAAAGCATATAACTAAGGAGAAAATATTAAGATGGAAAAGTTAGTTACCGTTGTATTACCGGTTTATAATATAGAAAATTATGTAGAAAAAACTTTAAAATCTATAGTTGAGCAAGAATATAAAAATATAGAACTAATTGTTATTAATGATGGTTCTAAAGATAAAACATCAGAAATTTGTAATGAATTTCTGATGTCTTCAACTATTAGATATAAAATTATAGATAAAGTAAATGAAGGGGTCAGTGTAGCTAGAAATAAAGGTATAGAAATTGCTGAAGGTGATTATATATTTTTACTTGATGGTGATGATCTTATAGAGAAAGAAACAATTTATAAGTTAGTTGAAAAAATTGAGGCTGATAATTTAGATTTAGTATTTTGTGGTGTTAATAAAGTAAAAGATAATAAAATTATTGAAAATTACAAAGATGAGTATTCTTATTTAAGTAATGTTTTAACTGGAGAAGAAACAATAAAAAAAATACTAAAAAGAGAAATAAGTCTATCAGCTATAAGTGTTTTATATAAAAAAGCTATAATATTAAAAGAAAATATTAGATTTACTAAAGGATGTACCAATGGAGAGGATCAGGAATTCTATTATAAATATTTATGCCATTGTAATAGAGTTTCTTCTGTTAATGAGGAATTAAGTCATTATATACAAAGAGAAGATTCTATCTCTAATAGTGCAAATTTAAGTAAATTTACAGCTATAGAAGCTTTAGAAAGAATTGAGAAGTATTTAAAAAAATACTTCAATGATGATGAACTAAATAAGCTAATAGAAAATAGATATAAACGAGAATTATTTACTAACTTGAATTCTATTATTAAATTTACTAATGATAAAGATTATAATGATATTTATGAAATTATAGATAGATTTTCTTATATTAGAAAATTCGGAAATTATAAGGCTTTAAAATTTAGTAAGCATGAAATTATTTTTACATTAAGATACTTATTTTTTAATAGTTCACCTAAGTTATATGTAAAAGTATTTAAAAAAATTTACGGAAGATAATTTTAGAAGGATAAATATTATGAAAAACTTATCGGTTATAGTACCAGTTTATAATGTGGAAAAGTATATAAAAGAATGTATAGAATCTTTACTATCTCAAAATATAGATAATATGGAAATTATTATAGTGGATGATGGAAGTAAAGATGATAGTATCACTATTGTTAAAGAGTTTAATGATGAGAGGTTAACTGTTTTACATAAAGAAAATGGTGGATTATCCTCAGCTAGAAACTTTGGACTTGAGGCTGCAAAGGGAGAGTATGTATGCTTTATTGATAGTGATGATTTTATAAAAGGAAAGGATTCCTTTAAAAAACTTTATGAAAAAGCCAAAAGAGAAAATTTAGATATATTAACAGGAAAATTTTCTTGGTATTATTCAGAAAAAAATATAAAGGAAGATAAAAGAACAGAACCTTTAGCATTAAAAGAGCCTATTTCAGGAAAAGAATATTTAAAAAGAGCTTTAAAAATAGATGCTTATATAGCAATAGCTTGTACTCAGTTTTATAAGAGAGAATTTTTGAATAAAAATTCTTTGAAATTTAAAGAAGGAATTTTTCATGAAGATGAACAATTTACTCCAAGAGCATTATTAAAAGCAGAGAGAGTAAATGTATCTTTAATAGATTTTTATATGTATAGACAAAGAGAAGGCTCTATAATGAATAGTTCTAGTAAATCTAAAGATTCGAAGAGAGTGGAAGACGTTTATGGGATTTTTAGAGACTTAGCTAAAGAAATTGATAATGAAAAAGATGAAGATTTAAAAAGAGAATTAAGAAGTTATATAGTGGATTTAATTCTTAAGTATGGTTATATATTTAAGCTTAAAAAAGTACCTAAGGAATTTAAAAAGAGATATGCCTATGAATTATTAAATAAAAATGTAGCTATAAAACTTAGAATTTTTAATATAAAAGAAAGTTTTTATTATAGATTTCAAGACTTAATTTCCTTAGCAAAGAAAAGTAAAAATTAAAAGGTAAACAAAAGGTGAGATATTTTGAAGAAAGTTTTAATTATACAGGAGTCTCTAGGAGGCGGTGGAGCAGAAAAAGTTCTTAATGATATATTAAGAGGTATTGACTATAAAGAATATAAAATAGACTTGGCTTTGATAGCTAACAATGATGATATCTATGAAAATAAAATAAATAAAAATGTTAATATAAAAAATTTTTTTCCAAAATTAAAAATTGAAAATAAACTTTTTAAAAAGATTTATAATCAAATAAAAATTTGGCATGTTAAATATAGTTATTTATATTTACCTAGATTTTTAAAAGATGATTATGATATAGAAATAGCTTTTTTAGAAGGTCCTAGCACTGAAATTTTAGCTAGAAGAAAAAATAAAAATTCAAAAAAAATTGCTTGGGTTCATACTGATTTAACTAAGTTAAGAAGAATTAGCTTTGAAAAAGAAAAATTTGCTTATAGTAAAATGGATAAAATTTTAGCAGTTTCAAAAGAAGCTAAGGAGAAACTTTTAGAACTTTATCCTGAAAATAAAGATAAAGTAGAAGTTCTTTATAATTTAATAGATAAAGATTCTGTAATAAAATTAGGAAGTGAAAAATTAGATTATAACCTTGGTGAAAATACATTAATAGCAGTAGGTCGATTAAATAAGCAAAAAAGATTTGATAAATTAATTAAAGTTCATAAGGCATTACTTGAAGATAATATAAAAAATAATTTAATTATCTTAGGAGAAGGGGAAGAACGTTCTAATTTAGAAAATTTAATAACTGAGTTAAAGGTTGAAAATACTGTTAAACTTCTAGGTTTTAAAGAAAATCCTTATAAATATATAAAAAACTCAGAAATTTATGTAATGAGTTCAGAGGTAGAAGGTTTTTCTTTAGTGGTAGCAGAAGCTTTAATTTTGGGAAAAGCAGTAGTATCTACAAATTGTACAGGACCTTTAGAAATTCTAGGAGATAGTGAATATGGAATTATAGTAAAGGAAGATACTGTGAAAGATTTGAAAAATAGCATTAAAGAATTAATTTTAAATGAAGAAGAAAGAAAATTGTTAGAAGTAAAAGCTGAAAAAAGAAGTTTGATATTTGATGAAAAAACTTTTTGGAGTCATTTTTATAGCATACTAAATGATGTATAGAGAGGAATATTTTCATGAATACTTTACTAACGATATGTACAGCAACATACAATAGAGGAGAATTATTAAAAAATCTTTATGAAAGTTTGAAGAAACAAAACAAACAAAATTTTAATTGGATAATTGTTGATGATGGTAGTATTGATAAAACAGAAAAGATAGTAGAAACTTTTAGGAACGATAAGTTTTTCAAAATAGATTATATAAAAAAAGATAATGGAGGAAAACATTCAGCTTTAAATTTAGGAATTAAAAAAGCCGAAACAGAATTATTTTTTATTGTTGATTCAGATGATATTTTAACAGAAGATGCAACTGAAAAAATAGAGTATTATTGGAATAGCATTGAAAATAAAGATGAGTTTGTAGGTGTTGCAGGATTAATAGATTATAATGAAAATGAAATAATAGGAAATTGTAGCGATAAAGAATATATAGATGCTACAGCTATAGACTATAGGTTTAAATTAGGTTATGAAGGAGATAGAGCAGAGGTTTTAAGAACAGATATTTTAAAGGAAAATTTATTTCCAATATTTGAAGGAGAACGATTTTTAACGGAAGCAGTTGTTTGGAATAGAATTGCAAGTAAAGGATTTAAATATAGATGGTTTAAAAAAATTATAATTATAACAGAATATTTAGAGGGTGGATTATCAGATAATTATAATGAATTATTAGAAAATAATTTTAATGGAACTAAACTTTATTATAAGGAGCTTATAAATAATAAAAATATAGGTAAAAAAATTAGATATGTAGACTTATCCTATATTTACTTAAGACTTTGTGAAAAAAAAGGTTGTAGAAAAGAATGTTTAAATGAGCTTACTGATAATATTTTTTTAAAATCTTTTATTTCTTTAATTTATAAATTAAAAGAAATAAAATACAAAAGATAATGGGGAGGTTTTTTTAGTGAGAGCAAAAAATTCGCTAAAGAATGCTAAAATAAATCTAATATTCACTTTAGTAACAACAATATTAGGTTTTATATCAAGAACTATATTTATAGATTATTTAGGTAGTACACTTTTAGGATTTAATACATTAATTGTTGGAGTTATAGGGGTCTTAAATGTTGCAGAATTAGGTATAGGAGTTGCAGTAAGTTATGAATTGTATAAACCATTAGTAGATGAAAATTATGAAAAAATAAATGAAATAATGGTTATTTTTAAAAGAATATATTCTTATATTGGAATAGCTATTTTGGTAATGGGGTTGATATTTCTTCCTTTTTTAAAGGGATTAATTAAAAATGAAATTCCTTATAATCAAGCTGTAATTTATTTTTTAATTTTATTGATAGGAACTGCAGGAACTTACTTTTTTTCATATAAGCAAGTATTAATTAATGCTGATCAAAAATCATATATAGTTCAAGAAGCTTTAGGAATAAGTAATATCATAAAATCATTATTCCAAATATTTGTAATGGTTGTATTTAGAAGTTATTTAGCATGGCTTATAATATTTTTAGTATTTAGTTTAGGTGGAAATATTTATGCTAGTTATAAAACTCAAAAATATTATGGTGATAAAATATCATTTAAATCAAAGGAAAAGACAACAGTTATAATGCGAAGAAATGTTAGTTTGAAAAAAAATATTTTTAATATATTCTTTCATAAACTAGGTGAAATAGTGATTTTCCAAACTGACCCTATAGTAATTTCAGCATTTGCAACACTTAAAGAAACTGCCATTTATGCTAACTACACAATGGTAATTACGGCACTTACTACAATTTTAGGAACAATATTTAATGCTATGACTGCCAGTGTTGGAAATCTAATAGCAAGTGAAAGTAACGAAAGAGCCTATGAAGTGTTTAAAGAAATAAGATTTATGATTAACACAATAGGAATAATCATTTGTTTTTCTTTATTTATGACAGTTGATAAATTCATTTCTATATGGGTTGGACAACAATATTTATTTAGTACACCTATTGTATTAATTATAATATTTAATTTATATGTTCAGTTAACAAGAAATGCTATAGGAACTTATAAAGGATGCTATGGAATCTATTGGGATATATGGGCTCCAGTTATTGAGGGGCTTATAAATTTAGTTTTATCAATAGGCTTATCTTATAAATTTGGCATAATAGGTGTTTTTATAGGAACTTTAGCAAGCAATATAGCTATTATATTAATTTGGCAACCCTATACTGTTTATAAATATGGATTTAAGAAAAATCCCCTTAAATATTATTTATGGTTTATAGGAACAACTATTTTATATGGAGCAATTTCAATTGGTTTATATGAATTAATAAATAAAATAGATTCTTTAATTTTTGTATCAAATGGAATAATAAACTTTTTATTTACAGGATTTATTTCAGTGATATTTATGAGCTTAATAATTTTTATATTAAATTTTAGAAATCCAAGTTTAAGAAAATTAATATTAAGAGTTAAATCTATAATTTTAAAAAGAATATAAAAGGAGAACTTAAGATGAGTAAAGAAAATATTCTGAAATTTCATTTTGACAGAGATATTTTTGGAATAGGAATTAGTACAGAATTTAATGAAAATGGTGAGATAGAAAATATTAAAGAAATAATAAAAGCAGAGGATGTTACAGATTTAAAATGGACAAGATTTGTAGCAGATCCTTTCTTATTTAAGAAAGATAATATTTATTATATATTTTTTGAAATCTATGATAATATGTCTGATAAAGGAGTAATTGGGTACTCTTATAGTGAGGATAAGTTAAATTGGAAATATGGTAAGGTTGTATTAGAGGAAGAATATCATTTATCTTATCCTTATATTTTTGAAGAAGATGGTGAAATTTATATGATTCCAGAGGGAGGGGCTGGAGGGAGCGTTAAACTGTATAAAACTAAGAATTTTCCTGAAGATTGGGAAGTTCAATCTGTTTTAATAGATAAGCCCTATTGGGATCCAAGCTATGTAAAAAAAGATGGAGTTCATTATATGTTTTTACTAGATAATGATTTTTCAGGGAATAGTGATTATACTAGATTATATTATTCAGACTCATTAAAGAAAGGCTGGAAAGAACATCCTTGTAGTCCTATTCTATCAAAGAATACTCATATAACAAGACCAGGTGGAAGAGTTATTAAGAATAATGGGAAATTCTTTAGATATGTTCAAGATTGTTATGATTATTATGGAGAAAATGTAAGGGAGTTTGAGATAATAGAATTAACAAAAGAAACTTATAAAGAAAAAGAAGTTAGGATTATTTTAAATAAAGATAATAAAAAAGGTTCTTGGAAAGAACATGGAATGCACAATATAGATTATTTAAATGAAAATGGAAAGTATTTAATTGTAGCTGATGGATTAAAAATAATTTCAGTTAATAGATATTTAGAAAGAATAAAAGAAAAATTAAGAGGTAAAAATTAGATAATTGTTTAAGCTGCTAAAACAACAAATGTAATAGGAGTGTGGCTAATGATTTATTTTATTATATTAGCAGTATTAGCTTTTTTAACTCTTTTTGAATATATAAGTTCTGATTTAAGAGGTTATAAAAATGGAGTTTTAAAATGGAATATAGGTAGATATTCCATTGAATTTAAAAATATTATTTTTATATTTTTAATTATTGTTCTTATAGTATTTTCAGGACTTAGATATTATAGTGGATTTGATTATATAAATTATATAAGAATATTTAAGCGTGCTGAAGAGGGAATAAGATATTTAAATATTGAGTATGGATATTATGCTTTAAATAGATTAATTGGAATGATTACTGGTAACGGTCAAGTAATAATATTTTTAATGGCTTTTCTTACATTATCAATAAAAGCCTTTGTAATTGGGAAAAAGTCTAAAAATAAGATTTTTGCTCTATATATTTATTTTTGTATGTATTTTTTAGTTTATGATATGGGTCAAATAAGAAGTTCTTTTGCTCAAGCAATAACATTCTTAGCCATTTATTTATATATGGATGGAAAATTAAAAACTTCTATAATTTTAATAGTTTTAGGAGCCTTTTTCCATACTTCCTGTTTAATAGTGTTACTTATTTTCTTATTTAGAGATCAATGGTTATCAGAAAAATTTTTAATTATAGGTTATATTTTATCAATAATTATAGGACAATTGATAAATTTAAAGTATATAGGAGATATAGCAAAACACTTTAATGGTAGTTTAGCTCATAAAATTTATGAGTATACAGCTTCTTCTACTTTTGCAGTTAGAGCAGGATTTAATTTTACAGTATTATTTAATACAGCTATATTCTTATTTATTTTATATATGAGAAGAAGATATAGATTAAACAATAGAAGTTTTAATATTTTATTTAATTCTTATTTTATATCTATAGTTATTTATATGTTATTTAATAATTACTTTGTAATAGCTGTAAGATTATCTGATTATTTAAGATTATCTATAGTATTATTGATACCGCTACTTATAAACTTAATAGAAAATAAAAAAATAAAATATTTTATAGTATTTATATTGATATTAATTTTAACTTTAATGGTATTTAGAGAATTAAGTGTTAATAGTGCCTCATTCTTACCATATAAAATTAATTTCTTCAATAATGCTAAACTTATAAGTATTAACTAAAGAAAAAGTAATTAATATAGTGGAGGGTTTCAGTGATATATATTTGCATACTTGGAGTATTAGCTTTATTAACTGTAGGTGATGAGTTAATAACTGATAATATAGAGATGAAAATAAGAGGATATAAAGCAATAAAGACAGTTGTTTTTTGGGGGATTATTGCTTTTTTAATTTTATTTTCTGGATTAAGATTTTTTACAGGATTAGATTTTATTACTTATAGATGGATGTTTGATATGTCAAAACTCCATATTAGAGCAGATCATGTGGAATATGGATATTATTTCTTAAATTTATTAATAGGTAAATTCACTAATAATCCTCAATGGATTTATTTAGTAATGGCAACAGCAACTTTATTATTAAAAGCTACATTTATAAAAAAAGGAAGTAAAAAAATATATTTATCTTTATTTATATATTTTTCTATGTTTTTCTTAGTTTATGATATGGGACAAATGAGAAGTTCATTAGCTCAAGCTATAGGATTTATAGGGATTTTATTTTATTTAAGAGGACAGAAAAAAATATCTATAGTATTTATACTATTAGGAAGTATATTCCATAGTTCAGAACTAATATTGCTTTTAATATTTGTATTTGGAGAAAAATATATTGAAAGTAAGAAGATAATAATAGGGTATATTATATTTTTAATTTTAGGACAGCTTCTTAATTTACACAATATTGGAACTTTAGCAGGAAAGTTTCCAACTTCTCACTTAGCTGTTCAAATTAATCATTATACTACTAATCCGATTTTTGCTAGTAAAATAGGATTAAGTTTTAGTGTTATTTTTGATTTTCTGATGGTAATGTTTATTTTAATATTTAGAAAAATCTATAATATAAATGATAAAAGATTTAATTTTCTATCTAATATGTACATTTTAGGAGTTTATATATTCTTATTATTTAATAACTATTCAGTACTAGGAATAAGGCTAGGAAATTATTTTAAATTATCTATAATAATATTAATTCCTTTAATGCTTGGAAAAATAGAATCAAAAAAGATAAAGTATTTAATTCTCTTTATTTTTATTGGACTTTTTTCAATAATGGTTTTAAGAGAAATTTCAGTAAATCATATTATATATCTTCCTTATAAAGCAAATTTATTTGGAACTATTATTACAATATAAATTTAAAGCTGTATTAAAAGTTAAGCAAATTACAATAATATCAATTATTGTATATTAGCAGTTCTTTTATACAGCTTATTTTTATTATTAAAATTTTAAAGTAGTACCATTTTTAATTCCTCGTAAGTAAGCTTTAATTCGTTGGGGTTTTTTAGCTTTTAGAGAAAAAGCAGAAAATACTGAGATATTAATAAATAACCAGTATATAATTCCTAAATTAGGTTTAAGTTTACTCTTAGCAGGGGCATAGACAAATCTTCTCCAAAAAGCCATATGACTAAATCCAGCGGCAAAACATTCAATTAATTCTCTACTATTATCATTTTTGACATTGTCTAAGTGTGTTATATCAACATTAAGTTTACCGATGGTTTTATAGCCATTTAGATAGGGCTTATAAATAAGGATAGTATCATCTTCTAAAGCATATCCCTGAGAATCTACCCAAAGTTCATCTCTAAAATTAGCATCTAAAAAAGCTTTTCTAAGACCTAAGACACACATTCCAGGAGCACTTTCACTTTCTATTTCATCTGGTAATTTAGAAAAATCCTCAAAATAACTAATACCACCAGAACTTATTATTTTAACATATTTATCTTGTTTTCTAGGACAAGCAGTTTTTAATAGATTAAAATAAGCTTTTTCTTTTGGAGTAGCTGGTAATAATTCAGTATGTATTGGAAAAGTTATTTCTCCAAGTCCTTTTTTTATAGGTTCAAATAATTTATCAACCAAATCCTCTTTAAATTCTATATCATCATCTAAAAGAAGAACATATTCTGAGCTAGCTTTTTCGATTCCAACAATTCTTTGCAGTAACATTCCTTTAGGTGAAAAAACAAATTTTTCATAACCTAATTGTTCTTCTGGAATAGGATAACCTTCAGCAATAACTATAATTACTTCTTTGGGTTGTTCATTTAAATTTTTAATACTTTTTAAAAGTTTTTTGTATTTTTCTCCACCACGTCCAAGTGTTCTTATACATATAGAATAATCCATTGTACACCTCAATATATCATTAGTTTAAAATATAATTTATTATAGCATAAATTTATTTATTATAAATAAGAAAGCTATTAGTAAAAATATCAAGAGAGAATAGGGAGCATTTTGAGTTAGCTTTACATTTTTTTTTATTAATGTTACCATCAAAGGTATGTTTATTGAGAGTTAAAACAAATGAAAAAAGTGAAAAAGGTTGGTGCGAGATAGTTGGAAATTTATTATTTAACTGAAACAAAAGGAACAAAAAGGGATGCTGGAAGCAAGGCTAGAAATGATGTTGATGATATTTTAAAATCAGAAAAATATCAAGCTATTATTATGTTAAATAAAGATGAAAATGGAAAGGTAGGTTTTCTACCTTTAGTAAAATCTTTTTTTAAACAGAAGAGAACAATAGCTGAAAATTCTATAATAATTAGTCAATATCCTATATATGATCAAAGTGTTTTTATGAGGTTTTATTTAAGATGGATGAAAAAATATAAGAACATTAAACATATTGCTTTAATTCATGACCTTAATTCTTTAAGAGCACAAAATAAAGAAAAAATGATAGAAGAAATAAAAAGATTAGAGGTTTTTGATCTTTGTATATCACATAATGAAAAAATGTCTAAGTGGTTAAAAGAGAATGGTTTAAAATCAAAATTAGTTAATTTAGAAATTTTTGATTATTTAATAGATGAAGAGATAAAAAAAGAATATAAAAAAGAAGAAAATTATACTGTTTGTTTTGCAGGCAATTTATCGGCGGATAAAAGTGGATTTATATATAAATTAGATGAGAGAGTTAATTTGAATTTATATGGACCTTATTACAGTGGAAATAACGAAAAGAGATATAAAGGCTGTTTAAAACCAGAGGAATTACCTAAAGTATTAAATGAAGATTTTGGACTTGTTTGGGATGGAGAAAGCCTTGAAGGTTGTGTAGGAGAAATGGGAGAGTATTTAAAATTTAATAATCCACATAAAACTTCACTTTATATAGCTAGTGATTTACCAATAATAATTTGGAAAGAGGCAGCTCTTGCCGATTTTATTTTGAAAAATAATATTGGAATAGTGATAGGCTCTCTAAATGAATTATATAATAAATTAAATGATATTTCTGAAGATGAATATAAAGAAATGAAAAATAATTTAACTATAATAAGAAATAAAGTTATAAATGGAGAGTTTACAAAAAAAGCTATTAAGGAGGCAATAGGGATTATTAAAAATTCTTAAGCAATTAATCCTTAAATACTTATGAAACTTATTAAAAATTTTATATACAATCAAATTTATCAATTATTTATAGTTTTAGCCCCTATAATTACAGTTCCCTATGTTTCTAGGGTTCTTGGTAAATCAGGGGTAGGACTTTTTGCCTATTCTTCTTCCTATGCCCAATATTTTGTTTTATTAGGGATGCTAGGTATAGATTTATATGGTAGTAGACAAATTGCAAGGGTAAAAGGTAATAATGAGGTCTATGAAAGAGATTTTTCTAATATTTATACCATGCAACTTATAACAACAACAGTGGCAGTTATAGCCTATCTTTTAATTTTTGTTGTTATTAATAAAGAGAATAGAATATTATATTTGGCACAAACAACTTTGGTTGTTACTGCTATGTTTGATATTTCATGGCTATTTATTGGATTAGAGGAAATGAAAACTGTGGTACTTAGAAATACTGTGGTAAAAATTCTTGGAATAATTTTAATTTTTGTTTTAGTAAAAAAACCCTCTGATATAAGTTTATATGCAGTAATAATGGGAGGAAGTGGTCTTTTAGGTCAAATAATAATGTGGGCTGGTTATAAAAAGGTTGTGAAATTTAGAAAGCCTACAAAAAAAGAGGTAATGAGCCACTTTGCACCAGCTTTAGCATTGTTTATATCACAGCTAGCAATTCAGATATATGTTCTTTTAGATAAAACTATGATAGGGCTTTTATCTAATATGGGACAGGTTGGGCTTTATGCTAATGCTCAAAAAACAATTAAACTAGTTTTAACTTTGATTACTTCTCTTGGTATTGTAATGTTGCCTAGAATGAGTTCTCTTTATGCAGCTGGTAAGTTAAATGAGTTTAAAGAGATGATTTATAAAGCCTTTAGTTTTGTGAATTTTGTAGCTTTTCCTATGACCTTTGGATTAATAGCTATTGCAGATGGTTTTTCATCTTGGTTTTATGGAAGTGGATTCACAGGCATTGGAATATTACTACAGGCTGGATCTTTTGTGATTATTGCTATAAGTTGGAGTAATATTTTAGGAATACAAGTAATGTTGCCTATGGGAAAAGAAAGAGAATTCACTATCTCTGTAATAGGTGGGGCTATAGTCAACGTAATTTTAAACTTAATTTTAATAACTCATTATAAATCAATGGGAGCCACAATAGCCTCCGTGGTAGCTGAAATTATGGTTACAGTAATACAAATTTATATTTTAAGAAATTTCATTAATTTATTTAAATTATTAAAATTAATTATTAAACCATTTATAGGTTCTGTAATTATGTTTATAGTTATAAAAATTTTAGCTGAAAAATTAAGTTATGGTATTTTAGAGACTTTTATAGAAGTTATAGTTGGAGGTATAATTTATCTAGTGATAATGATATTGATGAAAGATCAATTTATAAAAGAGATAAAATATGTTGTACAAAAGAAAATTTTAAAAAGGTAGGAAAAACTTATGAAAAAATATGACTATTTAATAGTTGGAGCTGGACTTTTTGGTTCTATATTTGCTCATGAAGCAAATAAACAAGGAAAAAGTTGCCTAGTTATAGATAAAAGAAGTACTATAGGTGGAAATTTATATTGTGAAAAAATTGAAGGAATAAATGTACATAAATATGGAGCACATATTTTCCATACAAGTAATAAAGAAGTATGGGAGTATGTTAATAAATTTGTAGAGTTTAATAGATATACAAATTCACCTGTGGCAAATTATAAAGGAGAACTTTATAATTTACCTTTTAATATGAATACTTTTTATGGGCTTTGGAAAGTGAAAACTCCAGCGGAAGCTAAAAAGAAAATTGAAGAACAGGTAAAAGAGGCAAATATTTTAGAACCTAAAAATTTAGAGGAGCAGGCAATTAAATTAGTAGGAAAAGATATATATGAAAAATTAATAAAAGGTTATACAGAAAAACAATGGGGGAAAAAAGCTACGGAACTACCAAGTTTTATAATAAAAAGATTGCCAGTAAGATTTACCTTTGATAACAATTATTTTAATGATAATTACCAAGGAATACCTATTGGTGGATACAATAAATTAATAGAAGCTCTTTTAGAAGGCATTGATTTAAAATTAAATTTAGATTTTTTTAAAGAAAGAGAACAACTAACTGAAATAGCTAATAAAATTGTATTTACTGGAATGATAGATGAATTTTATGATTATAAATTTGGGGCTTTAGAATATAGAAGTTTAAATTTTGACAGTGAAATTTTAGAGATAGAAAATTATCAAGGTAATGCAGTTATAAATTATACTGAATTTGAAGTACCTTATACAAGAACAATAGAGCATAAACATTTTGAAGGAATAGATAGTGAAAAAACCGTTATAACTAAAGAATATCCTGTAAAATGGAATAAAGGTGATGAACCATATTATCCAATAAATGATGAGAAAAATAGTAGTTTGTATATTAAATATAAAGAATTAGCAGAAAAAGAAAAGAATATTATTTTTGGTGGAAGACTTGCCGAATATAAATATTATGATATGCATCATGTAGTGGAAAGAGCCTTAAAAGCTGTTGAAGAAATTTAATTCTGAAGGGTGATAGAGAATAATGAAAGCTAAAAAAATAGGAATATTAGTTCCTTCTTTATCTGATGGAGGGGCTGAAAAAGTGGCTGCTAATTTATCTATATTGTATAAAGAATTAGGCTATGAAGTTTATTTGATTCTTTATGAAAAGAGAATTTCCTTTGATTATGAAGGTGAAATTATAAATTTAGATATTAAAAAAAGAACAGGAATAAGTAAATTATTTAAGGATTTAGAGATTTATTTTAAGCTCAAAAAGATTAAAAAAAATTATAATTTTGATTTAGTGATAAGTCATTTACCGAAATGTGATTTATTTAATTGTTTAACAAAAAGAAATGAAAAAGTAATAACTACTGTTCACAATAATATAGAGATAGATTATCCATCATATATGAAGAAAATGATTCCATATATAATAAAAAAATCAGATTTAATAGCTTCCGTATCTAAAATAGGAGAGTCTTATTTGAAAGAAAATTATAACTGTAAAAATGTTAAAACCATTTATAATCTTCAAATGTTAGATAGAATTAAATTATTAGCAAAAGAAAAGATAAATGAAATAGATGAAAGTATTTTTAAAGATAAAACAATAATTAATGTTGGAAGACTTGATAATCAAAAGGGTCAATGGCACTTAATTAGGGCATTTAGAGAAGCTTTAAAAATAAAATCAGATTTGAATCTTATTATAATAGGAAGAGGTTCCTTTGAGGAAAGACTAAAATTATTAGTTAAAAATTTAAATATAGAAGATAAAGTGTTTTTCTTAGGATTTAATAAAAATCCCTATAAATTTATGGAAAAATCAAGTTTATATCTATCAACTTCATTACATGAGGGGTTACCTATGACCTATATAGAGGCAATGTCACTTAATAACCCTATAATCTCAACAGATTGTATATCAGGACCAAGAGAGATTATTGCACCAAATAATTTAAGTGGTAATATTAAATATGGAGAGGAACTTGATTATGGAGTTTTAGTTTCAAATTTTGGAAATTCAAATGGAATTGACAACTTAAATTCAAGTGAAGAAGAGATAAAATTAGGAAAATTAATAGTGGATATTTTAGAAAACCAAAATATGTACAAGTCGTTAGAGATAAAGGCTTTAAAAAGAAGTGAGGATTTTGATTATAAAAATATAAAAGAACTTTGGGAGAAAGAGCTTTTAATGTTATTAGGAGAATAATAAACAAATGAAAAAAATTTTAGCGGTAGATTTATGTAATACTATATATCAATCAAATACAACACAGGATTTTTTTGATTTTAGTTTTAAAAGCCAAAAAGAATATATTTCTTTTAAGAAAGAAAATAATAGTTTTTATTTTAGAGTTATAAATAAATTATCTAATAAATGTTTGAAAAAAGATTTAAGTAAAAAATTAATTACTAAAATTTTAAAGGGAAAAAGTAAAGATGAGATAGACTTATTAGTAAAAAAATTTTTAGATGATTTTTTAGAGAATAAAAAGATAATAAAAGTAGAGGAATTAATAAAAGAATATAAAGAAAAAGGATATTATGTGGTATTGATATCTGCATCTTACGATTTTATAGCAGAAGCAGTGGCTAAAAAATTAGGGATTGATGAAATAATAGCTTCTAAAGCAACTATTGTAGATAATAAATTTACAGGGGATGTAGAAGAAGATATTTTATATAATAAATTTGAGAAATTTCAAAATGAATTTCAAAGTTATGATGACTTAATAATGATTACAGATAATGAAACGGATTATGACTTTGTAAATAATACAAAAAAATCTTATATTATAATACATAATAAAAATAAAGATTTTTGGAATAGGAAAAAAGACGAAAGATTAATATTCATAGAGGAGTAAATAAACAATATGAAAAAATTTATAATCCCATTTTATTATACTTTTTATACGAGGATAAAAGGGAAGAGTAAAAGAATAGCTTATATTTTTACTTTTATATTACCTGTGTATATCTATATTATTGGATTTACTAAGTTTTCATTAAATGAATTTATAGCTTCAATAATAGGTTTTATTGGGCTTATGTCTATTTATGAAGTTGGTTATATAAAAAATGACGTGTTAACTATAAAAAAAGAAAAAAATCCAACATTAAGATTAACTTGGGATGAAATTTTTTATGCCAATGAAAAAATGAATAAAATAACTCTTATAAAATATTTAATAGGAATTATAGCAGCGGTTATTTTAAGTTATTTAGGTGGAAATGCTTTATATTATGCTGTAGCACTTATTGTAATTGATTGTATTTATTTAATACATAATTTTGTTAGAGATAGAAAATCTATAATAACTTTTTTCTTTTTAAGTTTATTAAGATATATTACAGTACCTTTGATTTTTTTAAATGTTAATCTTAATAGTACAGATGGTAAAAAACTTTATACTTTAGTTTTAACATTTGCTTTAGTAATAGCTATTCCAAGAACCATAGAAAAAGCAGCAGAAAAAAAATACAATATTAAAAAATTATTTGTAATAAAAAGAAAGACAGCAGAATTTAGAGTTATTTATTATTTAATAGCTACTTTGATAGGGCTATTGGTAATGAAATTAGAGGCAAGTTACTTGGTATTAGCACTTTATTATTTAGCTTATAGATTTTTAATTTACTTAGGTTCTTTAATAAAAGGAAGGAAATCTATATGATGAAATTTTCAGTTCTTATGTCAGTTTATTTTAAAGAAAATCCTAAATATTTAAGTGAAGCTATAGAAAGTGTACTAAATCAAACAGTAATACCTAGTGAAATTGTTATTGTAAAAGATGGAAAATTAAGTGAAGATTTAGATAATGTTATAAATAATTATATAAAAAAGTATAAAAATTTATTTAAAATAATAGAATTAGAGAAAAATCAGGGATTAGGAGTTGCATTAGAAAAAGGAATAGTGGCTTGTTCTTATGAAATAATTGCTAGAATGGATACTGATGATATTTCTAAAAATGATAGATTTGAAAAACAACTTAAAATAATGGAAGAAAAATCATTGGATATTGTAGGGTCAAATATATCAGAATTTGATGGTGAGCAAGAGAATATTATATCTCAGAGACTAGTTCCTGAAACATTAGAAGAAATAAAGAAATTTTCAAAAAGGAGAAATCCTTTTAATCATATGACAGTAATGTATAAAAAAGAAAGCATCTTAAATGCAGGGAATTACAAAGAATTCCTTTGGTTTGAAGATTATAATCTTTGGGTAAGAGCTCTTTTAAAAGGTGCAAAATGTTATAATATACAGGAAAATCTTGTTAACGCTAGAACTGGAAGAGAGATGTTTTCAAGGCGTGGTGGCATTAAATATATTAAACAAGAAATAAAAATGCAAAAATTTATGGTGAAAAATAAATATATAAGTTTATATACTTATGGCACTAATATATTAGAAAGAATTTTTATTAGAGTATTACCAAATAAAATTAGAGAAATAATTTATTTGATTTTCTTAAGAGAAAATTAAGTAGATTAGCCAAAAATATTAATTTAAAATTTTGTAAAAACCTCTCTTTCATATTATAATTGTGAAAGAGAGGTTTTAGCTTGATTTAAAGAAAATTTGATAAAAGAGAGGAATGGATTTTAATGAAAGTATTAGTTACAGGTGGCTTAGGATATATTGGTAGTCATACAGCAATAGAGCTTTTAGAAGCAGGACATGAAGTAATAGTAATAGATGACTTAAGTAATAGTAAAGAGATAGTTAAGGATAAGATAAAAGAGATATCAGGCAAAGAGGTTAAATTTTATCAATATAATTTATTAAATTCAGAAGATGTAGAAAAAGTTTTTGAAGAGAATAAGATTGATTCTGTTATTCATTTTGCAGCTTTTAAAGCAGTTGGAGAATCAGTGGAAAAGCCACTTGAATATTACCATAACAATATTACAAGTACATTAATTTTATTACAAATAATGAGAAAATATAATGTTAAAAGCTTTGTCTTTAGTTCATCAGCTACAGTTTATGGAGATAGTAAAATTATGCCTATCCATGAAGGTTGTGATTTATCATTTACCAACCCTTATGGTGGAACAAAATTAATGATAGAAGATATCTTAAGAGATTTATATAAATCAGATAATTCATGGAATATAGCAATTCTTAGATATTTTAATCCAGTTGGAGCTCATATTAGTGGATTAATAGGGGAAAGTCCAAATGGAATTCCTAATAATTTAATGCCTTATATAACAAAGGTTGCTATAGGAGAGTTACCAGTGCTTTCAGTATTTGGTGATGACTATGACACAGTAGATGGAACTGGCGTAAGAGATTATATCCATGTTGTAGATTTAGCTACTGGACATACAAAGGCTTTAGAAAAGCTTTCAGAAAAGCCAGGCATTGTTACTTATAATTTAGGTACAGGTAATGGGTATAGTGTTTTAGAACTTGTTAAGGCATTTTCAGAAGCATCAGGTAGAGAAGTTAAGTATAAGATTGTAGGTAGAAGAGCTGGAGACATAGCAACTTGTTATGCTGATCCAACAAAAGCTAATAGGGAATTAGGTTGGAAAGCTGAAAGAGATATAAATGATATGTGTAGAGATTCTTGGAACTGGCAATCAAAAAATCCAAGGGGCTTTGAAGAGTAGAATTCTAAGAGGGGGTAATTTTACCCTCTTTATTTTTTTCTTTAAATAGTATAGGATAAATCTAAACTTAATTTAGATAGGGATTTAATTTATGCTATTTAATTTAATTATGATATTAAATTACTAAAAATTTAGTGGATTGATTTTTAGTGAAAATAAACAAATGATAAAAGGAAAGGAAGAGAAAATGCATAGTATTCATAACTTTTATAATTACCTTTATTTCAATAAAGGAACAAATAATTACTTAAATTTTTACATAGTATTTAGTATAAGACTTATTTTATCAGGAATATTAGCTGGACTTATTGGCTTTGAAAGGGAAATGAGATCTAAAGAAGCAGGAGTAAGAACTCACTTTTTAGTTGGAGTAGGGTCTACTTTAATAATGATAGTTTCCCAGTATGGATTTTTTGAAGTTTTAGGACCTAATGTTTCGGTAGACCCAAGTAGAATAGCAGCTCAAGTGGTATCTGGAATAGGTTTCTTAGGAGCAGGAATTATATTTAAAGAAAAGGGCTCTGTTAAAGGATTATCTACAGCAGCAGGAATTTGGACTACCTCTGCAATAGGATTAAGTGTAGGTGCAGGAATGTATACTATGGGTATATTTGTTACTATACTAGTTTTAATTGCCTTTGAAATTTTAAAGAAGATGTCATCAAAATATGATTATAGCTATTTAGATATTGAAATATTATCAAGTAAAAGATTATATAAAGAGGTACAGGCTATTTTAATTCAAAAAAAAGCCATAGCTGATTCTTTTAAAGGGACAAGCAATAACAATAATAGTTTAGTTTATTCCACTAAAGTAAGAATAAAAGTAAAGAAAAATGAAGAGATAGAAAATTTAATAGTATCACTTCAAGATATTGAAGGGGTTGAATTATTTAATTATGAGATAATAAATCCTCATTTTAGACAGTTTAATTAAAATTCTTAGAATTCCTATCAAAAAGATAGGAATTAGTATTAAGAGTGAAATAATCCTTTTTAACTAAGAATTACTATTCTTTACATATTTAATATTTTAGTTGTAAAATATTAAATAAGAATAATAAATAAATTTATGTAAATATTAAATATGAAAGATAAATTTATTAAGAAAAAACACTTAGGAGGAATAGGAAATGAGACAAGCTAAATTTGCAGGAAACCCACTTACTTTAGAAGGACAAGAAGTTAAAGTAGGAGAAAGTTTTAGAGAATTTACATTAATAAACCAAGATTTATCTCCATTAAAATATAGTGATACAGAGGGCGTAAGAATATTCTTAGCAGTTCCATCAATAGATACAGAAGTATGTGATATGGAAGTAAGAAAATTCAATCAAGAAGCTTCAAAATTAGGAAATGTAACAGTTTATACTGTATCAATGGATTTACCATTTGCTCAAGCTAGATGGTGCGGAGCTAAAGGAATAGAAAATGTAAAGGTAGTTTCAGACTATAACTCAAGAAGTTTTGGAGAAGCTACAGGAACATTTATAAAAGAATTAGCTCTATTAACAAGAGCTTCATTTGTAGTTGATTCAGAAGGAAAAGTTGTATTTGTAGAATACTTAGAAGAAATGACTAATGAGCCAACTTATGAAAAAATATTAGAAGCAGCTAAAGCAGCAAAATAATATTTTAAAAAACTTAATATAAATTTGATTTTAATTTTTAGAGAAGAACTATATCAATTTTTAAAATATAGATTACTTAAGTGTAAGATATTTTTTGAAGTTGATGTAGTTTTTTTTGTTATTAAAAATCAAAAAGGTATATAAAAGACTATTTAGAACAAACTAGTAAATAGACTATTATAAAGTTAATTAATAGGGGGTGTTCTATTGGGCAAATCGAAAGGATTTATAATATTAACTATTACTAATATACTATCAAAAATAATATCTCTTTTATATATACCTTTTCTAATACATAACATAGGAGAAATTGGTTATGGAAATTATTATGCTGCTTATAATGTATTTACATTTGTTTATATGATTACTATAGCTGGAGCATCTAATGCTATTCCAAAATTAATTTCAGAATATAGAGAAACAGAAAATCATAGTGATGCTATAGCAACTTTTAAAATAGGTACTTTTATTTTAGTTATAATGGGAGTTTTTTTTGCTATTACTTTATTTATTTTGGGGAATCCTTTAGCAGACTTTGTAGGCTATCAAGAAAGTTACCTAGGTTTAATAGCTTTATGTCCAGCTATTTTACTTACAGCTTTAGGAAGTGCTTATAGAGGATATTTTCAAGGAAATCATGATTTAAAACCTTTAGGGATTTCTCAATTTATAGAACAGGTTTTAAATGTTATATTTAGTTTATTTTTTTCCTATATTTTAATGAAAAAAAGTTTAGCTTTAGGGATAGCAGGGGGGACTATAGGTACATCTATAGGAGCTTTAGGTTCATTGATATATCTACATTTTAAATATATAAAATATGATAAAGGAGATATAAAAGCACAGCGAAGACATAGTGATAAATATATTTTTACATATATAATAAGATATTCTATTCCCCTTTTAATTTCTACAGCTTTTATTTACGCTGGAAATAATGTAATAGATGTGGCTAATATTCATAGAGGTCTTTTAAAAGCAGGATTTAATCAAGAGCTTATAACCATAAAATACGCTTATTTTGGTAATTACATGCAAATAATAAATGTTCCTATGATTTTAATAAGTTCTTTAGCAGTTAGTTTTTTACCTATAATAGCAAAAGAAAATGCATCAAAAGATAAAGCTAGATTAAGTTTTGCAGTAAATAAACTTATAAAAATTGGATTTTTAATAGGAATTCCAGCAGCTGTTGGATTATCAATTTTAAGTAAGGAAGTGTTTACTGTAATTTTTAATAGAAAAATAGGTGGTGCAGAAATAATGACCTATGGTGCTTATGTTTTTATATTCTCATCTGTTTATCAATTAACTAATACTATTTTAAATAGTTTAGGAAAGGTAAAAGCAGGTGCAATATCTGCATTTATAGGAGTAGTTATAAAAATAACCTTTAATTTTTTACTTATTCCTATAGCTTTTATAAATATTTTAGGAGTTGTAATTGGACTTTTAGTTTCTAACTTAATTACTATGCTTATTAATATATATATAATTGAGAAAGAAATAGGTGAGAAGGGAATTTTAAAGGGCAAAATTTCTAAGATTTTAATTAGTTCTTTAATAATGGGAATAATAATTTTTATAGTTAGTAAGGTATTCCAATTAGTTATGATTAATATTTTAGGAAGGTATTTTACAAATTTAATTGCTTTAATAATAAGTATTTATCTTGGAGCAATAATTTATTTCAACATTTTAATTAATATTGGAGCTTTAGATGAGGGCGAACTTAATCTAATACCTAATAGATTTAAAAAAATATTATTTATTAAAAGTTAATAAAAATAAATATGCAAAAAAGGGGTTAATGCTAGTAAGCGTAACCCCCTATAATAAAATTTATGTTAAATCTCATTTGTAAATTATTATCTTATCTTTCAATTAGTACAGCTACCTGTGATAATTCTTTTGTTGAGCCACAGCTTAAAAACCTATTTTCAAAGATATAAGGCTTCCCTTCAAGCTCTAATAAGTGAAATGAACCTAATGTTTCACCTTTATCTAAACAGTTGAAACCAGTAGTGTTTAAATAGTTAACAACTGCCTCTTTTAGTTCACTGGATCTAGTATAATTAGAATCTAATTGAACAGTTAAGGTTTCTTTACCATGGCTAAACATTGGTTTTATTAAATTTTTAAATATATTTGCCATAAAAAATCCTCCTTGTTAGTTCACTTAATGTAAACGTACTCTTTAATATAAGTATATACAAAAAAAAGAGCTTTGTAAACGTTATAAAGCTCTTTTTTTAAAAAATATAGAATTTTTTAAGTATTTCTATTTAAATTTCAGAATTTAAAGCATGAATTGCTAAATCTGTTCTGTTTTCTAGTTCTAATTTATCTAAAACTTTACTGATATAATTTTTCACAGTACCTTCAGATAAAAAAAGTTCCTCAGAAATTTTTTTGTTATTATAGCCTTTAGCTACAAGTTTGGCAACTTCTAATTCTCTAGCTGTGAGAGAAGAAAGATTGATTTTAGGTACTGCATTATTTACTTTTGTAGAAGTACTGTTTTTTAATAATTCAGACATTTTAGTAGCTACAGTGTTTTGAATTAATAGGTTTCCTTTATAGACAGTTTTTATGGCTGAAATAAGTTCTTCAGATTTTGAATCCTTTAAAAGATATCCATTAGCACCATTAGCTAAGGAATTAAAGATATAATCATTATCATTGAAGGTAGTTAATACTAGGATTTTAGTTTCAGGGCTAAAGCTCTTTATTGCTTTAGTAGCTTCTACTCCATCCATAATAGGCATTCGAATATCTGTAAGTACCACATCGGGATTATATTTTTTTACTAATTCTATGGCTTCAGCACCATTTTCACCTTCTGCAATTATTTCAATTTCAGAATCTAAAGAAAGTAACATTTTTATTCCTTCCCGTATTAACATTTGATCATCAACTAATATAGTTTTTATCATAAGTTTCACCCTCTTTTATATTTTTTACTGCTATTAAAGATGCTAAAAGAAATCCTTGTTTGTGATAGGAAAAGTTAACTAATCCATTTTCACTTTCAATTCTTTCTTTAATTCCCTTTAATCCATTAGACATAATTATATTATTACCTGATTTACCATGATTTTTTATGGTTAAATTAATATAGTTATTTAAAACAATTATAGAAATATTAAAACTTTTAGCTTCTCCATGTTTCACTCCATTAGTTAAAGATTCTTTTATAGTTTTATAAATAGTGTTTTTTAAATTTGGATTAAAGTTTTCTATTAGATTTGAACAAAATAAATTAAATTTTACAGAAGTACCAATAGAGAAATTATGAATTAAAGAATTGATAGCATCATTTAAGCTGGAGTCTATTTTATTTTCTTTTAATTCATAAACTGTTTTTCTCAGTTCTGTAATACTATTTTTTACTATAATCTTTGTTTTATCTATAGTTCTAAGTGAATTTTCAGGAGAGGTTTCTATAGTTTTTTCTAAAAAATCTAAATGCATAGAAATTGCCATTAAATAATGTCCTAAATTATCATGAAGTTCTTGGGCAACTCTAGTTCGTTCCTTTTCTAAAGTTAATTCTTCTATTTTTAAAGAGTATTCTTGAAGTTTTAAGTTTTGTTCCTTTAGTTCCTTATTGAGAGTATAGATAGTTTTTTTATCTTTTTTTCGTATCCTAATTAAAGTAACAATAAATATTATACCAATATAAGTTACTATAGGTGTAAAGGAAACAAAAAATAAATTAGGATGAAAAATTATAGAGATTATTTCTGAAATTATCAAGGCAATAATTTGAAATCCTAACAAAATAAATTTTGTTTTATCAAATTTATTAGGAATTAATTCTAAAAGTAAAAATATAAAATAACTATATAAAACTCCTTGAAAAGAAATCAAAGCTATAGATGAAATGAAAATTATTAAGAGCATAGTAAAAAAGTAAAGTTTTTGTTTTTTGTAAAATTTTAAATTTAAAAATTCTAATAATATCAGTAAGGAAATTGTAGAAATTAAAAGTAAATTAAAAGTATTAGAATTAGTAGATTTTAAATTACCTAAAGCTAGAATTAAAAAAATAATTCTAATAGGTAAAAAATGTTTTTCGTGATTTTTGTTTAATTTAGTTATATTATTTTTTAGTTCTTCCATTGATTTCTCCTAAGTTATAAGATACTTTTTTTAGTATAAAATATTTTTAAAAATAAAGAAAGAAAAGATTCACCAAGTTTTTTTACTTGATAAACCTTTTTTCTTAGATTCTAGTAGTATTTAAAGTAAGTTTTAAATATCTCATTAGAGTTACTATTCTCATTGTTATTATATAGATCATTGTAAGTGATAATAAGAAATCATTAAATAAATTTGCTATGTTATGATCAACAACTCCACAAATAGAACCTAATAAAATTTTAATAACAATTAAAGCAACTAAAAATATTAAATCTTTAATTGATGGGATAGTATAAACTTCTCCAGTGCTACTATCATATTGTAAGCTTGTAAATCTTGAACGAATTACTCCTATAAGAACACCTAAAATTAACACAATTGAAAAACCAATTATAAAAGTAGGGGATATAAATCCAGATAAATTAATTGATTTCCCAGCAAAAGAGCTGTATAAGGCATAAATTAAAATTATTGGAATTAATAAAATAGAAGTTAAAGTAACTTTTTTTCTTTGTTTATTGACACTTGCTTTATATCTTTTTGAAATTATTAAAATAAGAACTATTAAAATACCTAATGAATTTTCCATTATAATCTTCTCCTTAGTAACTTGAAATATTTATATTTTACTTTAAATCTCTTAAAGAATTTTTTGAAATTTAATATACTTATATTATAGAAAAATATTTAGTTATTGTATTGTTACTAAAGTCACATAAAAAGTAATAACTTTTATATAAAAAGATATTTATTGAAAATTTAAGGTGCAAAATAAAAAAAGAGTCATATTTTATTAAACAATGTAGGTGATTAACTACAAAAGTAAATAATGACTCTTTAAATTAAGGATATTCTTGTTTTTTTAATCTATTACAATTAAATTTAGTAAAATGATTAATATGAAGAGGAGTTTCCTTAATATAATAGTAGTGTTTACAATAAAAAAATATATATACATTGTAATTTTTAAATAAATAACTAATTGATGGTACAAAATAATAAAAAGCAATGGAGAAAGGTTGGAGTGGAGTAGATGGAAAAAAATTATTATAGGAAAGCAAAAGAAGAATTAAAGTTAAAATTAACAGAGGAAGAGTTTTATGTAACTCAAGAAAATGGTACAGAATTACCTTATAAAAATAAATATTGGGATTCTTATGAAAAGGGAATATATGTTGATATAACCACTGGAGAACCTTTATTTTTATCTTCAGATAAATATAATTCAGGTTGTGGTTGGCCAGCTTTTTCAAAGCCAATAAATAGAACTTTAATTAAAGAGAAAAAAGATTGTAGCCATGGAATGATAAGAACCGAAGTAAGAAGTAAAACAGGGGATTCTCATTTAGGTCATGTTTTTTGTGATGGATTAGAGGAACTAGGAGGACTTCGATATTGTATAAATTCAGCTGCACTTAAATTTATTCCTTTAGAGGAGATGAAAGAGGAAGGGTATGAAGAATATATTGAAAAAATAATTTAAATAAATATAGGAATTTATAGAAAAAATTGGTATAATCATATTGTGAGAAGATAAAAATTATTACTTTGAGATATATTACATTTTTAATTGAAGACCAAAATTTATATTGAATTTTGGTCTTTTTTAGGGGGAGCATTTATGGGATTTTATAAGAATAAGTTAGAGAAAATTTTAGCAGATAGATTAAAAGAAGATAATAAATTTAAAATTTTAATTATAGATGATGAAGAAAGAAATATTTATAAAGATTTATTTTCAGAAAAATTTATAAATAAATTAAATAACTTTACTGAAACTGATGGGATAGACTATAAAGTAACTTTTATAAAAAAAGAATTGATTTATGATAATGAAAAGAAGGTTATAAACTTTATAAAAAATAATGAAGATAAATTATCTTTAGTTATTTATGGTCTTTATGAAGTTTCTAATAAAATTTATGAAGAAGAAAATTTTTTATTGAAAGAATTAAATAGTTTAACTTTTAAAACTATGATTATATTAGCAGAATCTGAAAACTTCAAATTAGAAGAATTATTTTATCATCATAAGTACTGTGAAAAAGAATTAGGAATAAAAACATTTTCTATTGTAAATGATTTAAATATAAAAAATAGGTTAATAAATCAATATGAAGATATAACTAACTTTATAGAAAAAAATATAAAGGAAGAGTATAGAAGCAGTTTTTCTATGCTACAAAAAATAAATAAAGATTTAAGATATAAATATTTTTATGGTGAAATATTTAATTTCTATAATAATTTATTTTTAGATGAGGAAAATGAAAATTTATATGACTTTACAGTTAAAGGATTAGTTGATTTTATTGAAGAGGCTAGGAGTAAATTTTTAGAGTTTTATGAGATAGAATTAAAAAAAGTTAATATTGAAATTTTAGATGAAATGGAAAATAAATTAATAGATGGAATAACAGAAAAAATATTTTTAGCAGAAAGTCAGACAGTGGAAAAAGAAATTGCAGAAGTAGAGAATAGTGAAAATTTATTAAAGGAATTTTTATCAACAGAAATAGCCTTTCAAAATAATGATATTATAACAGACCCTATAGGAAATACTGCAGTGATGGATTTTGACTTAAATTATATTTCAGAAGAAATAGAAAAAACAGAGGTAATGACCTATAGTAGAGAAGAAATAGAAAGAGAATTATTAGGGAAAAAACCTAATAGTAATAAAAGAATTACTATAATAAATATGAAAGAAAATAGAGCCTTTAAAGAAGTAACATTATCAGATGATTACGGGATAAATAAAGAGTTTTTAGAGGTGAAAGAAAATGCTACTACTTTACTTGAAGAGATTGAAGAAGTGGATGATAAGTTTAAACAGGTAATATGGGATCAGGATGAAATGGCTATTTCACAATTAGATGATTTTGATTTAGTAGAAGAGGGAGTAAGTAAAAAGTTTAAAAAGATAAATATGAATAACTAAAAATAAATTATTTTTTGAAGGGAGTTTTTTTCATGAAGGTTTTATTCAGTGGTAGTGGAAAAAAAGTTAATATGCATCTTATGGATATTTCAGTTAAGGAAGCTGTAGCATTAAATAAAATTTATAATGATAATAAAGATAGAGATATTCATAAAGTTACTTTTAAAGAAACAATATCTGAATATTGCAAAGAAGAAAATGAAGTTAAAGAAGAAAATAAGGGAAATTTAGAAAATCATAATTTAGATAATTATTTACTTTGGAGAGGAAATATTTTAAAAGATATAAAAAATATAAATTATAAATAAATTTAAAATTGAAGTATAAAAAAGTTAAAAGGGGGGATAATAAAAATGAAACTCAAAACCATAAAATTTTTAAAGGTAGTATATATCCCCCATATGCTGCCTTTTTTAATGTAATAAATTATTTTGAAGCGGATTATAATCATCTCTAAGAATAGAAAAATCACTTTGTTTAATCCAACCTCTAGAGTTTATATTATTTTGAAGTTTTAAATCAACATAAAACCAAACTATATTTTGGTTAATACATTGCTCTAAAATATCTAATTCTAAGGGGTCTTTTATATCTATAACAGTTTTAAAACCATCAATAGGTAAATAAAAAACTTTTATATTAGTTGAAGTAATTCCATAATTATAAATACTTTTAGAATAAGTTAAATTAATATTTTGAAATAAAGATTTTTCAGAAATTGTAATTCTTCTAAGTTGATTATATTGATTATTTACTAAATTCATTTTTTTTCTTTGTGCTTTAATTTTTACATCAAAGGAATAGAGTAATAATACTAAAGTTCCAGCAAGTAAAACTGAAAGAATAATAAAAAAATATAACAAAAAATCACCCCTAATTTAATACTTATAATAAGTATATTTAGAAGTGATTTTTAAAATAACATAAAAAGAAAACTTTAAAGTTCCTTTACTGCGGTACTTAAAATCTTTCCGATTGAATCTTGAATAACTAAATCAGCCTTAGAATCAGCAGGTGTTACAGTTTTATTTATTACAACTAAATTTTTCCCTCTAAAATAATCTATAAGACCAGCAGCAGGGTAAACAACTAAAGATGTTCCTGCAATAATCAATGTATCAGCCTCTGAAATAGCTTTAACTGCACCTCTTATAACAGTATCATCAAGACCTTCTTCATAAAGAACTACATCAGGTTTTACAATTCCTCCACATAGAGGACAAGTTGGAACCTCCTTAGAGTCTAAAATGAATTTTTCATCATAGAAAGCATGACATTTAGTACAATAATTTCTAAGTACGGAACCGTGAAGCTCAAAGACATTTGTATTACCAGCTTTTTGATGTAATCCATCTATGTTTTGAGTGACAATAGCTTTTAATTTTCCCATTTCTTCTAATTTAGCTAAAGCTAAATGTCCTAAATTAGGTTTTGCCTCAGGATAAATTAATTTAGCTTTATAGAAATTAAAAAATTCCTTTGGATACTTTAGGTAAAAACTATGGGAAACCAATTGTTCAGGGGTAAAAGTTATGTTAAGTTTTTCGTTAAATAACCCATTTGAACTTCTAAAGTCAGGGATATTTGATTCAGTTGAAACTCCAGCCCCTCCAAAGAACACTATATTATTGCTTTCTTTTAAAATTTCTGTTAGTTTTTCAATATTTCTATTCATAAAATCAACTCCAATATTATTTAAACTAATTATAGCATAGTAGGAAAACTTGAAGAAGGAATTGAATTAGCAAAAAAATATTTAAGTTTTTAAGGGCTGGAGAATCAATAGAAAATAAAAAATTAAAATTTGATTTAGAGTTTCATAAATGATAAATTAATTATATATTGGGAAAATAAGTAATATAATAAAAAGAAAAATATAATTTTAAATAGGTATAGGAAGGAGTTATATTAATGGAGAATAGAGAAAAAATATTATTAGGAACAGCCTGTTTTTTAGGTGGGGTAGTAGCTGGATTTTTAATAGCACCTATAAAAAAAGGAATTTATTGTGGAAATAATAGCGGAAATAGTTATTTAGAGAAAAAAGATTCAGAAGAAATAGATGAATTTGAAGAATTTACTGAAAAAGAAGAGATAAATAATCTATAATGAGAGGCGGTGAACTTTAGTAAAGGAATTAATCATTATGGGACAAGCCTTTACTAAGGAAGAAAGATGTTAAGATATAAATGTTTAGTATTAGATCATGATGATACAGTGGTAAAGAGTACACCAAGTATTCATTACCCATCATTTCAAGATACATTAACAAAAATAAGACCTGATGTTACTATGACTATGGATGAATTTACAACCCATTGTTTTGAACCAGGGTTCCATAGTTTGTGTATGGAAATTTTAAATTTTTCAGAGGAAGAAATGACTTTCCAACTTGAAAATTGGAATGAACATGTAAGTAAAACTATTCCAGAATATTATGAAGGGTTTGATAGAATTATCAAAAGATATAAAGAACTTGGTGGAATTATAGCTGTTGTATCTCACTCAATGGAGAAAAATATATTAAGAGATTACAAAGCTAATTTTTCTATAGAACCAGACATAATTTTTGGTTGGGATTTAGATGCTGAAAAAAGAAAACCAAGTTTATATCCTTTAAAGGAAATAATGAGAAAATATAATCTTAAACCAACAGAGCTAATAATGGTTGATGATTTAAAACCAGGTTTTGATATGGCTAAAGGCTGTGAAGTTGATTTTGTTTGTGCTGGTTGGTCAAATGATATAGAAAAAATAGAAAGTTTTATGAGAAATAACTGTGATTATTATTTTAATAAAGTTGAAGAGTTAGAAGAACTTTTATTTATTAAATAAAAATTATTTTAGATTATAAAAATTATAACGACATAATTTTTATAATCTTTTTTTTAATTAATATTCCAAAAAAAACATTTAAAAAAACTTGTGTTTTGGTAAAATATTAATATTTGTACAAAAAATGTTTAAAAAATAGAAAAAAACTTAACGAAATTAATATTGAATAAGAAGAAGAGAATTGTTATTATAAAAATGTAATTTAGTTATGAAAACATTTTCCTATTTGAAAAATTCTTGTAGAGGAATAAAATAGTAGTAATTTGTATAGAATGTAGTATAAAATAGTAAATGCAAAATTTTTTTACTAGAATACGGAAACGGTTCCGTAATTTTGATTAAAGGAGGATTTCTTATGAAGAAAATATGGTGGAAGGAAGCTGTAGCTTATCAGATATATCCTAAAAGTTTTAAAGATTCTAATGGAGATGGAATTGGAGATTTAAAAGGAATCATTGAAAAATTAGATTATTTAAAGAATTTAGGGATAGATGTGCTTTGGATATGTCCTTTTTATAAATCACCAAATGATGATAATGGTTATGATATAAGTGATTATAAAGCTATTGCTAAAGAATATGGAACTATGGAGGATTTAGATTTATTATTAAAAGAACTTCATAGTAGAGGAATGAAATTAATTTTAGATTTAGTTATAAATCATAGTAGTGATGAGCACCCTTGGTTTATTGAATCAAGAAGTTCTAAGGGAAGTTCAAAGAGAGACTGGTATATATGGAAAGATGGAAAGGATTCCGAAGAGCCTAATAATTGGGAAAGTATTTTTAAAGGATCAGCTTGGGAATACGATGAAAATACTAAGCAATATTATTTACACTTATTCACTAAAAAACAACCAGATTTAAATTGGGAAAATGAAGAACTTAGAAAAGAATTATATAGCACTGTAAATTGGTGGTTAGATAAAGGAATAGATGGATTTAGAGTAGATGCTATAAGTCATATAAAAAAGGAACCAGGATTTGAGGATATGCCAAACCCAGAGGGACTAAAATATGTTTCTTCCTTTGACAAACATATGAATATAGATGGAATTCAAGATTTTTTAAAGGAACTTAAAGAAGAAACCTTTGATAAATATGACATAATGACAGTGGGAGAAGCCAATGGAGTTAATGCAAAGGATGCAAAAGAATGGGTTAGTGAAGAAGATGGAAAATTCAATATGGTATTTCAATTTGAACATTTAAACATTTGGGATTATGGAAAAGAAAATAGTTTTTCAATTAAAACCTATAAAGAGGTTTTAACTAGATGGCAAAATGGATTAGATAAAGATGGTTGGAATGCTTTATTTATAGAGAATCATGATATTCCAAGGGTTGTTTCTACTTGGGGAAATGATAGTATCTATTGGATGGAGGCAGCTAAAGCTTTTGCTACAATATATTTTATGCAAAAGGGAACAGCTTTTATCTATCAAGGTCAAGAAATTGGGATGAAAAATGTACAGTTTAAATCTGTAGATGATTATGATGACGTTAAAGGAATTAATATATATAAAGAAAGAATTGCGGAGGGGATTTCTGAAAAAGAAGCAATGAAAGAACTTTGGGCAGTATCAAGAGATAATGCTAGAACACCAATGCAATGGGATAGCAGTGAAAATGCTGGATTTACTATAGGAAAATCTTGGATTGCAGTGAATGAAAATTATAAAGAGATAAATGTTGAAAAGCAATTAGAGGATGAAAATTCAATTTTTAATTTTTATAAGAATTTAATTAAGTTGAAGAAATCCAGTGAAACATTGATTTATGGAGAGTATTCATTAATTGAAAATACAGTAGATAATATATTTGCTTATAGAAGAACTTTAAATGGGGAAAGTTATTTAGTTTTAGCTAACTTAGGTATTGAAGAAGAAATTTTTAAATTTGAAAAGACATTAACTAATGAAAATTTAATAATGAGTAACTATGATTTAAAAGATTATGAAATAAGAGGTGAGGTTAAATTAAAGCCTTACGAATCTAGAGTTTATAAATTTAAAATATAGTTTAATGAATAAATGAGGGGGAAAAAATAATGAAAAAAGGTAAATTAGTGTCTTTTGATTTTTGGCAAAAGCTTGGTAAAGCACTTTTAGTTGTTGTTGCGGTAATGCCAGCAGCTGGTCTTATGATATCTCTTGGTAAAGTCATAGGAATGTATGTGGATGTAGCTTTTATACAAACAATGGCTAGGGTTATGGAAGACATAGGTTGGGCAATTATAACTAATCTTAATATTTTATTTGCAGTTGCTATTGGGGGATCTTGGGCTAAAGAGAGAGCCGGAGGGGCATTTGCAGCATTATTATCATTCATTTTAGTGAATAGAATTACAGGAGCTATATTTGGAGTAACTGGAGATATGCTTGCAAAGGGAGATGCAGTTGTATCTTCAATGACAGGGCAACAGCTAGTTGTTGGTGATTATTTTACATCAGTACTTGGAGCACCAGCTTTAAATATGGGAGTTTTTGTAGGTATAATAGCAGGGTTCTTAGGAGCAGTATTATATAATAAATTTTATAACTTTAATAAATTACCTAATGCATTATCTTTCTTCAATGGAAAAAGATTTGTTCCTTTTGTAGTAATAGGAGGTTCTGTAGTTATTGCAACTGTTTTATCATTAGTATGGCCATTTATTCAAAGTGGGTTAAATGCCTTTGGACAATGGATTGCTACATCAAAGGACACAGCACCAGTAATTGCACCATTTATATTTGGTTCATTGGAGCGTTTATTATTACCTTTTGGATTACATCATATGTTAACAGTACCTATAAACTATACAGAACTTGGTGGAGTTTATCATATGTTAACTGGTCCTGGAGCAGGAAGTTTAGTTGCTGGACAAGATCCCTTATGGTTAGCTTGGGTAACTGATTTAAATAACTTAAAAGCTGCTGGAGATATGGCTGGATATACTAATTTATTACAAACTGTAACACCAGCAAGATTTAAAGCGGGTCAAGTAATTTTATCAACTGGTTCATTAATTGGTATAGCAACTGCTATGTACAAAAATGTAGATAAAGATAAAAAGAGAAAATATAAAACTATATTTTTCTCAGCTGCCATTGCGGTAGTTTTAACAGGGGTAACTGAACCTATAGAATTTATGTTTATGTTTGCCTCACCAATTCTTTATGTAGCTTATGCTATATTAACAGGATGTGCTTTTGCACTAGCAGATATAATAAATTTAAGAGTTCATGCTTTTGGGGCAATAGAGTTAGTTACAAGAACACCATTAATGGTTAAGGCTGGAATAACAGCAGATTTAATAAACTTTATAATAGTAACAATAATATTCTTCGCTATAAATTACTTCGTAGCTAATTTCTTAATTAAAAAGTTTAATGTTCCAACTCCAGGTCGTAATGGAAATTACGTAGATGAAGAGGATTCAAATGATGAAACTTCAGCGAAACCAGCTATGGAAGGAAATCAATTAACTGTTAAAATAGTAGAAATGCTAGGTGGTAGAGAAAATATTGTAGATGTAGATGCTTGTATGACTAGATTAAGAGTAACGGTAAAAGATATAGATACTGTAGCTAAAGTAGATCAATGGAAGTCAACAGGAGCTATGGGATTAATAGTAAAAGATAAAGGGGTTCAAGCTATATATGGACCAAAAGCTGATGTTATAAAATCAGATGTACAGGATTATTTAGGAGTTTAATATATTTAAGCTGTATCAAGTTGAAAATATCTACTATAGTAAAACTCATAAAGAGTAATAGTAAATTATTTTTAATACATTGATACAGCTTTTTTTATAAAAAAGGAGAGTTGAAATATGAAATTATTATCATTAAATTGTCATTCTTGGCAGGAAGAGAATCAGATAGAAAAGATAAGAACCATTGCAAAAGATATTAAAAAAAATCAGTATGATTTTATAGCTTTGCAGGAAGTAAGTCAAAGTATAAATAGTGGAAAG
>JBOGCG010000039.1:0-6218 GCA_051656625.1 Sarcina sp.
CTTTGCTTTGGTCGTAAGGCTTTAGGGGTTAAAAGCAATTAACTCCCAGTCTGCACCTATCACTAGATACAGAGGGCTTTCTGTTTTAAAATCTATACTTCTATACACATTTGTATAGTTTTGTTTAAATTTCTTGTAACAGTTTAGTTACCCATTCCAATTGCATCTGTACTAATTAAAATTTTACTTTCCTTATTTAAGAACTGCTCATATTGTTTCTTCCTAACCTCTGGTGGTAAATCACCATAGATTAAACTTGATTTAATACCCATCTTAGAGTATCTTTGCGCAAGTTCTAATACTCTTTTTTTAGAGAATAAAACTAATGCATCCCCTTCTTCAACTTCGTTAGTAGTGAAATTGCTATTTTCAACTATCAAAGGTGTATTTCTTACATACTCTTTAATTTCATAGGGTTCTCCAATGTCTTCTAAAATTTTAATTAATAAATTTTTACTGCTTAAAGCGCCACAAACATGAACTTCAAAGGCAGGAATTCCAAGCAAGGCTCTACTCCACGCATCCCCTCTTTGGTTGTCATTAATAATTTGTATTTCATCTATTACAGCTACATCATATATTTTTTTTATATTAGCTTTTTCTATAGTACAACTTGTATGATTAGCTCCTTCTTTCATTATCTCTTCTTCTCCAGTACCTAAATTACAAGGGACTCCAGAGTTATTAAGCCTTTCATAATTTTCTAAGGCAAGAATTCTTAATGGTGATAAATAAACACCACTTTTAGCTTTCTTTAAAGCCTCCATAGCATTATAGGTTTTTCCTGTATTAGTATCCCCTAAATGAAGATAAAACTTTCTTTTAATCTGTCTTGCTTTAATATATTCATCCTTCGGATTTCTTGGAAAAGCTTCTTCAAACTCTTTTGCTATTAATTTAGGAATATGCTGCTTAGTTAAAAGTGTTATAATTCCTGAGTTAATAAGCTTTTTATAATTATCTCCAACTATCTCATCAAAACTAAACGTACTATCATTTTTCTCATTATAATCCTTTAATATAGCTCTAGATACATATTCTAAAAGACCTAAATATGCACTTTTAACTTCATCAAAGGATTTCACTCCTGTTCCCTCTATTTCATTTAATGTTTCTAACTTCTTTCTTAAAGTTAATTCATGCTCAAATAAAGATGAAACCTTTGAGTTATAAATTATTTCTTCTATTTTTTTTACTTGTCCCTGAAGTTTTTTAAACTCCCTTTGTGCCGCATTCTTATTCAAAAAAACTCATCCCTTCCTATTTCTTGCCAATAATTCTTTATATTAATAATTTTAAACTCTTAAAGATTTATAATCTAGAAATTTTTCTAAAACAAAGACTGTAGTTTTATTAATATCTTTAACAAAACTACAGTCTTTTATAATATTTTAAATTTCTAAATATAATTCTATTTACTAAATAAAAGATTGGCTTCTTTAACAGCCTCATCTTCATCTAAAAACTTGTCCTCTGAAAATTTATAAAAATAATTAGCAAATTTAATTTTCTTTGCTCTATCTATTCCTAAATCATCAGATATGTCTTCTAAAAATTCTGCTTCACTTATTCGATAATCAGAATCTACTAAACCTAATCTAATAAGTTCAAAATAAACAATGTCTCTTACTCTTTGAGTACTTTTTTTAAGGATTCCTAATGCTTCCCCTAGATTTAAAGTATCTAATTCTTTTTCAATATTCATCTCTTTAAAAAATTTTTCCATAAGCTCTTTTTCTTCTACATTGACAACATTATCAGCTGCAACAAGTTCAGAATTTAAATGCATAAATGCAATAGCTTCATCTCTACTTAACTCTTTTAAAAACAAACCCCACACCTCGCTTATTTAATTGAGAACTTTGTTCCCTATAATTATTATAACTTATTTTACTAATTATGTTAATTAGCAAAGTCCTTATATTATTTCAAAATTTTTATACTCTGGAACGTAATCATATATATCCTTAGTTAAGCAATATTCTAAGTCCCTTTCAAGTCCTAAGGATTTTAAAACTCCGTAATGTTTTGCATCCTTCAAAGTTTCTCTTATATCTATACTTGTACAATAAAAATTCTTAGCCATTTTACTTATATCAGTAAGGTCACAGGTAACATTTTCGGTTACCAAATCTATAATATATCCTCCACAAATAAAATCATCCATAGAGAATTCACCATTAGTACCAGAATTGATTATCACTATATCTTTTCCAAATTGAACAAGCTTCTCTGCCACTGCTTTTGCATTTAATAGCGATGCTACTAAAACAACTTCCCCCTTTGAAGCTAATGTTAAAGCTCTTGTCCCATTAGTTGTACTTAAAAGAACTACCTTTCCATTTACAACTTCTTTTTTATATTCTAATGGAGAATTAGTACAATCAAAGCCTTCAATTTTTAAAGCTTGTCTCTCACCACCTAAAAGAACTTTCTCTCCCAAAGCTATTAATTTTTCCTTTTCTTCAAAAGCTTCTTCCACAGTTAATTTAGGTATAACCTTAGTTGCTCCATTAGCAATAGCTGTGGTAATTACTGAAGTTGCTCTTAAAACATCAATAACTATTACAGCCTTTCCTTTTAAATCCTCTTTCTTTATATAATCAGCTGATATTACAACATCTATTTTCATCATTTATTCCTCCATTTTTATTTAATTATATTATCTCATAACTAAAGAAACTATGTTTAAAAACAATATAAAAATGATATAATTAATAATAAAAGAAAAAGGAGATTTTTCAATGGATGAAGATTTATTAATTAAACTTAAAAATATTTTTTCAAAATTTAATTCTATAGAAAAAGTAAAACTTTTTGGTTCTAGAGCAACTGGACAATTTAAAGAAACTTCTGATATTGATTTATGCTTATTTGGTGAAGTAAATCATAGAGACTTCTCTTTAATTTATTTCGAAATAGATGAATTAAATACTCCTCTTAAATTTGATTTACTAAATTTTAATAGCCTAACAAAAAAAGAATTAATTGATAATATTTTAAAAGAAGGGATTGATATATATGGCTAAAAGATTAGAAGAACGTAAAACTGATTTTTTTAATGCTCTTAATAGACTCAATGAAGCCTTAGAAAAAGATATTTCTGATGATATAATTATCGATGGAATTATTCAAAGATTTGAATTCACTTTTGAACAGGCTTGGAAATCAATGAAACTTTATTTAGAAGATCAGGGAATTTTAGATGAAGCTTTAGCTCCTAGAAGTACTATTAGATGTGCTTTTAGCAATAAAGTAATATCAGATGGTTCTATTTGGATAGAAATGATGGTTGATAGAAATAGAACCTCTCATATGTATGACCAATCTGTTGCATTGGAAATTGTAAAATTAATTAAAGAAAAATATATTAAAGAATTTTTATCTTTAAAGAATTTTTTAGAAAATAATTAAAAATAGCTGTATCAAAAAATTTTGATGCAGCTATTTTTTTATTTAAACTTCTTACCTTGCCATACGTCATTATCTTCAAGAGCTTTATCAATAGCATTTAAAACTTCCCACTTTTTAAGACTCCACATAGGTCCTATTAATAAACTTCTTGGTGCATCACCTGTTAATCTATGAACTACCATGTCCTCTGGTACTCTTTCAATACCTTCACAGATTAAATCTATGTATTCTTCTTGAGTTAAGAACTTTAATCTTCCCTCTTCATAATCCTTAACCATTCTAGTTCCAGTCATTAAATGTAGAAGGTGGAATTTAACTCCCTGTGCTCCTGACCTTGCAACATAATCAACAGTTTCAAGCATTTGCTCTTTACTTTCACCAGGAAGTCCAAAAATACAATGAACTACTGTATCTATTCCCTTTGCTTTTAATCCTTCCATAGCCTTATCAAATACCTCTAAATCATACCCTCTATTAAATGCTCTAGCAGTATCATTGTGTATTGTTTGAAGTCCTAACTCCACCCAAACATAAACCTTTTTATTTATTTCTGCTAAAAGTTCTAAAACTTCTTCATTTATACAGTCAGGTCTTGTTCCTATAGCAAGTGCCACAACACCTTCCTTTGAAATAGCCTCTTCATATTTTTCTCTTAGCTCTTCAACAGGAGCATAGGTATTAGTGTAAGCTTGAAAATAAGCTACATATTTCCCAGCTTTCCATTTCTTATTCATCATTATTTTTATATTATCAAATTGTTCACTGATAGGCTCTAATCTTTCTCCAGCATAATCCCCTGAACCACTTGAAGTACAGAAGGTACAACCACCTTTAGCAACTTTCCCATCTCTATTAGGACAAGTAAAACCGCCATCTAAACTTATCTTAAATGTTTTTTCTCCAAATTTATTTCTTAGGAAATAATTTAAACTATTATATCTTTTATCTCCCCATCTTTTTTTTATCTCCATTTCTTCTTCTACTCCTTTGTTACTTTAATTTCTTTTATTTATTTAAAAATTTAACAAATTCCATTTCCTTATTAATTTTTACCAACTAATTCCTATCTCTATTAAATAGAAAATAAAGTGCGTAAACTATTATATTTTACGCACTTTATTTCTAAATTCCATTCAATATATCTTCCATAGTAATTTTAAAATCAAAAAACAACTTAGATTCTATAGTTCCAGTTTCATGTAAAACACAATATTGTTCATAACCACCAGCTTCATCTAAAGCAAAGATAGTTAATGATTTTTTCATTGGATTTACTATCCAATATTCTTTAACTCCATATCTCATGTACATATCTAATTTTACTATAAGATCATATGACTGATTTGAAGGACTTAATATCTCAATCATTAAACTAGGAATCCCAATATATTGATTATTTGTAAACCCAGTTTTATCACAAATTACAGATAAATCTGGTATAACCAGATTTTTTTCATTATTCTTAACTAAAAGAATATCTGTTGGAGCTGAAAAAACATCACATTTTTTCCCGTTTAAATACTTTCTTAATTCAAAATATAAATTCCCTGATATTCTTTGATGAGCTATAGATGGACTAGGTGACATCATTATTATACCGTTAATGAACTCTAATCTATCTTCACAGTTCTTTTGTAACTCTAGAAATTCTTCATAGGTTTTTCTTTCATCTCTCATAGAATTCAACAATCAAACCACTCCTTATAAAATTCTCTTCTATATTTGAGTATATCAAATCATAGGAAAAAAAACACTATTTAAAAATCAAATGATTTTTTCTAAATTTATGAATAAACATAATTCTTCCTTTGTATATTTAATTGTGGACAAATAACAAAATAATCATCAAATAAAACTTAATAGTTAGGAGGATTTTAAACTTTGAAAGATACAAAACAGGTTTTTCAGATAGCAACTATATTTATTGGAACCATAGTTGGTGCTGGACTTGCCTCAGGAAAGGAAATAACAGAATTTTTCACTGTTTATGGATTAAGAAGTGTCTTTGGAATATTATTCACTGGTCTTTTTTATGTATTAATTTGCTCTATAATTTCAAAAATTAGTATAGAAAAAAATCTTAATTCCTATGGTGAAATGATGGCTGAAGTAAGCCCTAATATATTCGGAAAATTTATAGGAGTGGTAACTACACTTTACTTAATATCTAGTGCTTCCATAATACTTGCTGGTAGTGGTGCTTTAATTAATCAATTTTTTGGAATACCTAAAATTGTAGGAACTTTAATTATGGCTACTATTGCTATTTTAATTTTACTTAGAGGAACCAATGGGCTTGTTGAAATAAATGCTATCATAGTTCCATCTTTAACATTCACTATAGCTTTAATAACGATTCTTTATATTTTCTTTTCAGGAGATTCATTAAGTCCAACTGCATTATTAGCCTATCCTCCAAAAAAAGAAACAGGTTGGGTTATTTCTACCATTCTTTATGCGGGTTACAACAGCCTTTGTTGCTGTGGAGTAATGGTTCCTATAAGTACTAAATATAAAAGTAGAAAAACAATGTTTAAAGGAATAATTTTAGGTTCTCTAGTTTTAACTTTAATTTGTATAGCAATAAATCTAATGCTTACAGCAAATCAACCTTATATCTACGAATATGAAATTCCTTTACTTTACATTGCCAATAGATTTGGTAAGCCTATTCAATTACTTTTGATGGTAATAATTCTTGCTGAAATGTTTTCCACAGAGGTTTCTGATGTATTTTCAATCAGTCAAACTTTAAACCAAGTGTTCAACATAAACTTTAAAAAAGCAATCTTTTTAGTAATTGC
>JBOGCG010000040.1:0-37959 GCA_051656625.1 Sarcina sp.
CGAAAGTTAGTAGGAAATTCAGTTATTTAATTAAGTAAGATACAAAATGTTGGAACGCCGTATGAGGTGAAAGTCTCACGTACGGTGTGAGGTGGGGGAAAAGTTGGAGATAACATCAAATTCTTACCTATCACTATAAATAGTATTAATTGATTCCTCTGGTAAAGTTACTACTCTAATTGAAGAAAAAGAAAATTTCAAAACTGATCAGCCAAAGGAGTTACAATTAAATTTAAAAAAGGGAAATAATCGAATTAAAGTTTTAGCTAAGGATGCTGCTAAAATAGATATGAATCTTTCCTGTGAAGTTGGAAGCTTTACTGCTGTTGGATTTGACTAAAAAAGGGTATTTTTTTGCCCTAGATAATGATGACTTATCTAGGGCAAATCAGATGTAAAAAGTTTTAATAAATTATAGTTTTAAGTTTTCTATAGCTTAAAAATTTTAAGCCTATATATAATACATGGAGGAATAATAATAATTTAAGATTTGGCAAATTAAAATCCAAATTATTATTATTTTCCGAAGAAACTTAACTAATTCCTTCGACATTTATTATGATACAGCAGTTTCATTATTAATTAAAGTGATTTTAAGTTCCTCTATTTCCTAATTAGAGAATAAAGAGAATCTCATTCTAATTAAAGGAATAAATGACATCACTGCCATGGAATTAAAACTAAATCGGTACAATTTCCTCCAGTTCCTCTTCCTCTTCATATAAAGTAACTGTTAATTCTCCATCTATGTCATCATTATTTGGTTCTATAATTTCATCGTCAATAGTTATCTTACCATTCTCTACAAGCCACCTATGTTGATAAAGCCGTATTGCAGCCCATCCCATATGATTTATATACTTTGTATTGATAAGAGCTCCTATAGCACTTCCTACTATAGGTATTGTCTCTAAAAACTTCTCATTAAGTAACATAATACTAATTTCTTTAGAAATCTCTATTTCAAGTTCCTGCTCAATAGCATGAACACTCATTATTCCTATCTCTTTTGAAATTGTTTTATTTGCCATTTTACCTGCAAGTTTCTTTATATCCTTCTCATCTATAACATGCTCTATCTCGTTTACAATAGCCAATGCTTTTTCCCTCTCCTTTAAAGTTCTCATAGCACCTGCTCCAAGAACTGAAAGGGCAAACTCTTTTTCATACTTACTATTAAACTCATAGCCATAACAGGCACCTATCCTCATTATGGTTCTAAGTGCTATAGATAGAATAAAAGGTATATCTACAGCAAGGCCTATAAGACCTATACTACCTACAGTTATTCCCTGTGCTGCTGCAATTCCCACTGCTCTCTTATGAGCATTTCTTGCTAAATCATCACAGCTTTTAAGAGAGCCATTTTTTAAATCACTTATTTTTTCAACCTTAGCCTCTTTTATTACCCTTTTATAATCCATAGAACTATCTGCAACATTCCAAGTGAATTTTAAAAGCCCCCTAACAATCTTCTCACTGGCTACCTTTTCAATAGCACCTGAAAAGGGCTTTGTTAAAATTGCCATAGATTTATCATAAAGATCTATCTTTTCATGTTTCCAATACTCTATAGCTTTTATTTGCTCTACTTCGTACTTATTTAAAACTTTAACCATAACGATTCCCCCTAAAATTTTAAATTTTACTTTGCAAAATCCACCTGTGAAAACTTAGCTAATTCACTAAAGTAATTTACATAGAAATTATATAAATAAAAATTTTCTTCCTACTTAAAATCTATACAATTTTCTATAAAAATGTCCCATCTATAAAGAACTTATATAAAAATTATTTAAAAATTACTTCTCCATTTTCTACTCTTTCAATAGATGCTAAAGCTTCCACTCTTATTCCTTTGTTTTCTAAATGCTTTCTTCCATCTTGGAATGCTTTTTCTATAACCACTCCAACACCAACAACCTCTGCACCAGCTTGTTTAACTATATCTAATAATCCAAATATAGCACAGGCATTAGCTAAAAAATCATCTAATATAAGCACTCTTTCACCTTTTTTTATAAATCTCTTGTCTATTACAACATTATAAACAGATTGTTTAGTAAATGAATAAACCTCTGATTTATAAAATTCTGCTTCCTTATCTCTTCCTACTCTCTCAATTTTTTTACCAAATACTAATGGTAAATTCCCAAATTGTTGAGCTGTAGTTATTCCTAAAGCTATCCCTGTTGATTCAATAGTTAATATTTTATCAACTTTCTCATCTTTAAATCTATTTTTAAACTCTTTTCCTACCTCTGTAATAAAATTTACGTCCATTTGATGATTTAAAAATCCATCCACTTTTAAAATATTATCATCTGTTATTCTACCGTCTATTTTTATTTTTTCTTTTAATAGTTCCATATAGTTTTTTCCTTTCTATTCTAACTATATTCTGCAATTTCTTACACCTTAATTTTATAACATTCTGCTTATTTTGCATAGAAGAAAATACTTTAAACGTTATCATTTTTCTTTGCAAAATTCAGTTACCTATTTCACCTGTTAAAAATATACTATATATTGTAGAGAGAATTTTTAGGAGCCTATTATGAAATATTTTATTGAACATCCTTTATTATCTAGCTTAATTATAATAATTATATTTATTTTACTCATAGTTATTCTTAATTTATATAGTAAAAGTAAGAATATCTACAGTCGTATTATTGCTCTATTAAAAAAGAATAACTATCAGAAAGCTCTAAACCTTTTAAATTCTCACAAAGAGTCCTTAGACCCAAGTTTTTTCTATTGTTATAGTATCCTTGCTCTAACTAAACTTAGAAGATATATAGAGGCTCTTAAGCTAGAACCCCTAGCCCTTGCTGAACCTATTATAGAAACAGGTCTTTATAATAATCTTGGCTATACTTACTATAAAATAGGAAATTATGAGAAAGCTATTGCTTACTCTGAAAAAGCTTTAGAACTTAATAAGGATGACCTCTTTGCTCTATCGAATTTAGGATTTTCCTATTTTAATAAAAAAGAATTTGAGAAATCTCATTATTATTTTGAAAAATCTCTCCTAATAAATCCAAACTATATTCATGGTTTAACCGGAGAGGCCTTTTATTTCTATCTAAAAGAAGATTTTGAAAAAACTGTAGATTACTTTAAAAAATTATCCCTATTAACACCTACTGATTCTAATGTTTTTAGAAGACTTGGCGAATGCTATTTTTATCTAAATAATCTTAATGAAAGTGAAAAAGCCTATGAAAAGGCTTATAATTTATCACCCTCTGACTGTAGAATCTGCTGTGAATATGCCAATATCCTTCTTTACTTAGATAAACTTGAAAAGGCTAATAATCTTTTAACCTTTGTTTTAACCTGTGACTCATTAAGTTCTATAGCCTATTACTCTAAAGGAAGAATATCAGCTTTATTAAGAGAAAAAGAATTAGCTCTATTCTATTTAGAAAAAGCCTTTTTACTTAATCCTAACCTAAAAAAACTAGCTGAAGATGATGGTTTTCTAAATAATTTAAGATTTTTCGAAGAATTTAATGAACTTTTTACTCTATAACTTTAAAGCTATATCAAAACTTTTAAAATTTTGATATAGCTTCAAATTTTATGTCATTGATTTTGTTATCTTATAAATAATGCTATCCTCTTTTTTCCTTGATTTACTACAAAGAAGTGTTGCTTGAATTGAAACCACTGATAAAGCACTTTTCCGTCTATATGCTAAATACTTAGGATCCCATTGACTTGCAAATTTTTCTTTATATTTTCTAAGACCTTTAAAGGAATATAAGAACTGTCCATAGGTATAAATTTGTTGTGCAAATTTTTCACCATAGAAAGCATATTTAGAATTACCCACATTGGATAGTGGAGCCATTCCCATTTGGAAGTACTTATAGCCTTTTTCTTTACTATCAAGTATTAAATTAACAAATACAAAATCCATCAATCCATGAGGTGTCTCTTTTACATATCTCATTAAATCAATAGCAATTGTCTTTTTGTTATCATAGGCTTCCATTACACTTGCAAAAGCTTTTATTTCACCTTCACCATCTCTTACTATAGCTATTGGTGCTCTATTTAAGTACACCTCATCATAATAACCCATTGAGTATCCTTTTTCACTTCTCTCATCAAGCCAAGCATCTGAAATCACCTTAAGTTCTGACATTATCTCCTTTGAGAAAGGAGGATTTAACACTTCAAAAGTATAACCTTCTTTGCTAACTTTATTCATAGAGGTTCTAAGTTTTTGTCTTTTCTTTCCTGCTAAATCAAAGTTTTGGATATCTACAACGGCCTCTTCTCCAAGTTTTAAGAATATATATCCTTTATCATGTAAAAGACTTACCATTTCATCTGTAGCCTCATAGAAAATAAGATCATAGCCATAAAGGTCAACATAATCATAAAACTCTTCTATAGCCTCTGAGAAACTTTCTTCATTACCAATTGGGTCTCCTAGTACAAATACATTCTCTGAGAAAATATCGTATTGTAAAATTACATCCTTTTTCTCATTTATATAAACATATTTATCCCCAAGAAATACTAAGTGAGCAGTTAAAATTCCACCATAGGTTTTTAATATATTATTGATGTCCTCTTCTGTTTCACTTAAAGTATTAGTTTTCATCTTCTTATCTCTAGTTAAGAAGAATACTATAATTAAAATTACAATAGCCACTACGAAGGCTATTATTCCATTATCATAAAATTTATTTTCCGTTATAAGCTTTATAAATGTAATATGACGACCTCTAACGCTGTAACCTACTAAACCTAAATAAGTTACAAGTCCAATAACTAATAATAATACATTTCTAGCTGTTGTCTTCACATTAAGTACAAAGCTTTTTCTATAGTACATTCTCCTACTAACATAAATAAGTAATGCTACAAATAGAAGATATATAAGCTCGCTTATACCTGGGTCTCTATAAAGACTTAATAAGGCTCCAAAAACAAGTACTACAATAGTTATTCTATAAATAGTCTTTGTTTTATAAGTAAGTAAAACTGATAGGGATATTAAGATAAATGCTATTATAAGCGTACTCTGATTCCCTATATTGAAAAAGCTTTCATGGACTATTTCATTTAAAAGTTTTATTTTATAATCACTACTATTAGGTGCCTCCGATAATAAAAGCACAAATCCTGAAATAAATACAAGAACCATTAATACTTTATTGGCCACCAATGATGACAACTGTGAAGGTACATTATTAAATTTAATATTTAATTTTTTACCAAAGTCTCTAAAATAAAGTAGTATTCCTATAATTGCAGGTATTATAAAATAAGTAACCCTGTAAAGTATAGTAACTAGGAAACTTAGCTCTGTTGGAATTCCCATATTGGCCATTCCAGCAATAAATACTAAATCAAAACTTCCAAGTCCACCAGGAATAAGACTTAAGGTTCCAATAACTACACTAGTTACATAGGTTGGGAAAAATTGAATAAATGATATTTTTCCTCCAAGTATGTATAGTATTGAATATATTAAAATCATATTTCCAAGCCAATCTAAAATAGCTACACCCATTATAGATAAACTTGCATAATATTCTTTTTTATCCTTTTCTCTTATAATATTTATGTAAGTTTCATAAATTAAAAGTCCAGGAAAATATAAATCAATTAAAAGAATGGCATACTTTATCATTCCTGTGTTCATTACAGCTTGAAACTTAAATATTGTGTATATTAAAGATACTAAAGAAAGTCCTGCTACATTAAAAGCAACAACCTTACTAACTTCTTTTAATAAGCTTTTTTTATCATCAACATATTCACCATAAAAATTTTGTTTTATAGCTACAGCTGCTGCTCCTCCAAAACCTAAAATACTAGAAATTGAACTAGCAATCCAAGAATATTTATAAAGCTTTCTTTTACTAAGTTTTATATTAATTCTTTTTCTTATTATGAAGTCATAAAAGCTAAGAGGTGAAAAACAAATTAGCCCTAATATAACTATGATAGCTAGATTTAATACTGTTAATCTGTCTTTAAATATAATAAACTCTCTTACATTAAAGCTTTTAAAGAATATAATGAACTCTCTAAAAACGAAGATGAATACTATTGAAACAAAGATTATTTTCAATGCTAATTTAATCTTATCATTGATTTTAAACTTCATTATTAGAAACCCTCCTTTGTGTACTTAATTAATATAAACAAGGTCTAATTTTTAATTTAAACCCTTAACCTTAACTAATGAAGTCAATTCTTTGCTTCCTATCAAGATATTATTTATATTACTTTATCTTATTGTTCTTTTTATATTTTTAAAACCAAACAGTTAAATAAATACTTGATTTTATTATGCTCAATTACTCCTTAAGATATAATCTTAATTTTAATTTCTGCTTAATATAAAGTGACAATATAAAAACATAGCTTTTCATTTTACTGTAGCTATGTTTATAGGAATTAATATTTATTTCTTTCTTTAAATTCCCTTGCTATTTCTCTTTTGTGAGCTTTTTCTATCATGGTATCTCTCTTATCGTAGTTCTTTTTACCTCTGCAAAGGCCTAAGTTAACCTTTACTTTTCCCTCTTTTAAATATAGAGAAAGTGGTATAAGAGTTAATCCATCTTGCTTTATTATTTGAGCAAGTCTTCTTATTTCAGCTTTATGAAGTAATAATTTTCTGAATCTTAAAGGATCTACATTAAAAATATTTCCCTGTTCATAATGACTTATATGCATATTTTTTATAAACACTTCCCCATTATCAATATCTGCATAGGAATCCTTTAGATTTACTCTTCCAGCTCTAATAGACTTAACCTCTGTTCCAACTAAAGCAAGCCCTGCTTCTAAAGCTTCTTCAACGAAATAGTCATGTCTTGCCTTTCTATTCTCGGCTAAAGTTTTATTGGTTTTTTTTCTTCCCATCTTCTCACCTACTGTGAATTAAATTTAATACAAAAGAGAAAAGTAAAACTTTCCTCTTTATATAGTATTTATAGTTATTTTACCATAAACTTATTAAAACTTTAAGTCTATAGTAACATTTTGTAAACAAGAAATTAACTTTTATAGATTATTATCACTATCTGTACCTTCTATTTCCTGTTCTTCCTTTAATTTTTCTTTAACTTTTTCAATTTGTTCACTTGATTTTTTTTCAGCCATTTCTCTTTCTTCTTTGCTATATTTATCTTCAACAATAGTGAAATGAACCTCTTTATTATCAAGGTCTACTCTTGAACAAAGTACTTTTACTTTGTCTCCAAGTTTATAAATCTTCTTATTTCTTTCTCCAACAAGTGAAAGTCTTACTTCATCATAAATATAATAATCATCTCTAAGTGCTGTGATATGAACTAAACCTTCTATAGTGTTAGGAAGTTCTACAAAAACTCCAAAGGAAGTTACTGAACTTATTATTCCTTCAAATTCCTCACCGATTCTATCTTTCATATATTCAGCTTTCTTTAAATCATCAACTTCTCTTTCAGCTTCTTGAGCAACTCTTTCCATCTCTGAGGATTGCTTTGATGCTTCATTTACAATAGAAGCTAAAGCTTTTATTCTCTTAGGATCTAACTTTCCGTTAATTTGCTCTTTTATAATTCTATGGATTTGAAGATCTGGATATCTTCTTATTGGTGAAGTAAAGTGGCTGTAATATTCTGCTGCTAATCCAAAATGCCCATCATTTTCTGGTGAGTATCTAGCTTGCATCATAGATCTTAATAATAAAGTACTTACAACAGTTTCCTCTTCTTTTCCTTTAACCATCTCTATAACACTTGCTAAGTTTTTAGGATGAACCTCTGTTCCCCACTTAACTGTATAACCTAAATTATATATAAACTCTTTAAACTTCTCTAATTTTTCTGTATTTGGCTCTTCATGAATTCTATAAACAAAAGGTATTGATAACCAATAGAAATGTTCTGCTATTGTTTCATTACATACAAGCATAAATTCTTCAATAACTCTATTAGCTAATCCTCTTTCATAAGGTTTTATATCAATAGGTTTACCCTTTTCATCTAAAATTATTTTACTTTCGGCAAAGTCAAAGTCTATTGCCCCTCTATCCATTCTCTTCTTATTTAATATCTTACAAAGTTCTCCCATAGCTTCAAAATCATCTACAAGATAATCATATTTCTTAAGAAGTTCTTCATCTCTATCAACAAGGATTTTAGTTACATCTGTATAAGTCATTCTTTCATTAGTTCTAATAACTGATTCATGAACTTCGTGATCTATAACAGTACCCTCTTTATTTATTGTCATAAAGCAAGTTAAAGTTAATCTATCCACCTTTGGGTTTAATGAACAAATTCCATTTGATAATTTTCTAGGTAACATTGGAATAACTCTATCCACTAAATAAACAGAGGTAGCTCTTTTAAACGCCTCTTCATCTAATGGGTTGCTTTCTCTAACATAGTGAGTTACATCTGCAATATGAACTCCTAGTCTATATAATCCATTCTCTAATCTTTCTATAGATACAGCATCATCAAGGTCCTTTGCATCTTCACCATCTATAGTAACCATTTTTAAATCTCTTAAATCAGTTCTTCTTTCAATTTCCCAAGCTGGTATTGTTTCCTCAATTGTCTCTGCAAAGTCTAATACTTTAGCTGGGAATTCCTCTGGAAGACCAAACTTTTTAATTACTGTTAAGATATCTACTCCAATATCACCCTTTTGACCTATTATCTCTATAACTTTACCCTCTGGTTTTTTATCCATTGCAGGCCATTTAGTTATTTCAACTTTAACTATATCTCCAGTTCTGGCACCTTTTTTATCTTTTTTAGGAATGAATATATCCTTTATCATTCTCTTATCATCAGGTATTACAAATCCAAAGCTTTTACTATCTTCATAAAGTCCAACCATCATTGTAGTTTTTCTTTCTAAAACTCTAATTATTTTACCCTCTGATCTTTTTCCAGCTCTATCTTCTCTTAAAACTTCAACTGAAACTCTATCTCCATTTAAGGCATCACCCATAAAGTTTTTAGGAATGAATATATCTTTTTCATCACCTTCATCTCTAATTACAAAACCAAATCCTTTTTGATTTACTTGAAGTGTTCCTGTAATTGGCTCCATTCTTGACGCAAGTCCAATTTTATCCTTTTCATCTCTTACTAAAACACCTTCTTTTATCATTCCGTTTATTGCTTTTTTAAATGTTTTATATTCGCTTTTATCTATACCAAACATTTCTGCTAACTTAGCTACTTCAACTGCTTCATAAGCTGGTTTTTTCAATAAGTCTAATATTGCTTCTCTTAATCCCATATTTTCCTCCAATATTTATTAATAAAATAAACTTTTCTAATTTATATTAATTTATTTCTAATTTTCTTAATTTATTTTTTCATTATTAAGGCAAGTTAATACTCATTATTTTATATTAACATAACTTGCTATTTTAATACATATTTATTACAGATTTATGGCCTTTTTATATTTTTACTTAAATTTTTACTTTAAAAGTAATTCCTAATACTATTATATACTATATTCTTCCAATTTAAACTTGTTATTTTTGTGTCTATTTTATTAATTTTATTTAATTTATTTTTTATAATTAGAAAAACTTTATCAAATTAATTTTTTTAATGCAAATGCTGAAAAAAATCAAATTTAATTCTATATATATATTGTAAGATTAAATTTAAAACCTATATTTACAGTTAAAAATTTCTAATTTATAAAAAAATTCCCAACTAACATTTTACAAATTGTTAACATTGACTTAATCTAAAATTAATAATATAATTTCTCTATAATTAAACTTATGAGTTTTTTAAAAAACTTCCAAGTTCACTTTCTAAAGGAGATGTTTTTTTGAGTATAAATATAAATGAAAAGAAAAAAGAATTATTAAATGCTTCTATGTATTTATTTTCTAATAAAGGATATACTACTACTTCAGTACAAGATATAGCAAGTTATTGTAATATCTCAAAGGCTACTATATATAAACTATTTAAATCTAAGGAAGAAATCCTAGTAGAAATTCTTATGTATTTTAATAATCAAATGGCAAGAGTAATAAATGAAATAAATATAAATTTAGCTTTTTCCCCAAAAGAAAAGTTTATAGAAAAAATCTATGCAATATTAACTCAATTTGCAACAAAGAAAGATTTCACTTTAACTTTAATACAAAATGAAAGAGTATTTAAAGAAAGTATTGTCTCAGAAGCTTTTAACGAAAGTAAACTTTTGCTTTTAAATACTTTAAAGGATTCTATAATAGAATATTTTGATGATTCTATTACTCCTATTCTTTGGGATTTAACTTACAGCTTACGAGGACTTATAAAAGAATTCTCTTACATTTTTATAATGAAAAGAGTAATTGAAAAAGATTTTAGAGATGTTGCTTCCTATATCGTAAATTCTATTATTTATATAGCTAAAGAACATAGTAAAGATGAAGTTTTAATACCTTTAGATTCTATAAAAACTTTATGTTCAAAAACTAATTTTCAATTTGATAAGGAATTTTTATTATCTGAATGGACTAATCAAATAAATGAAATTAGACATATTATAGGTAATACTTTTAACTTAGTAGAAAATACTGAATTAATTGAAAGTGTTAATCTCTTAGAACTTGAATTTAACAATGAAAGAAGACCTTTTTTAATTGATGCCTTACTTATGTATTTATCTACATTTAGTGCATTAATAACTCAAGTTAATTATTTAAAGAAAATTTGGATAAAACTTAAATAATTAGGAGGACACTAATGACAAAAACCAATAAAACTGAAGCTTTTCAAAATAAGTGGCTAGTTGCTTCCATACTTTTACTTGGAACATTTATAGCTTTCTTAAATGAAACTTCTTTAACAACTGCACTCCCGACAATTATTAGGGATCTGCATTTAACAGACTCTAATGGACAATGGCTTACAACAGCCTTTATGCTAACCTCAGGAATAATGGTTCCTATGACAGCATTCTTAATAAAAAGATTCTCAACAAGAGGTTTATTCTTCTTATCAATGGGACTTTTTACTGTAGGAACAGCTCTAGGTTCTGTTTCACCAAACTTCCAGATACTACTTTTAGCTAGAATTATACAAGCTATGGGTGCTGGAGTTATATTACCACTTATGCAAACAGTATTTCTATTTGTTTTCCCTGCTGAGGAAAGGGGGACAGCTATGGGTATTATGGGGATAGTTATTTCCTTTGCACCTGCTATAGGACCAACTTTCGCTGGATGGCTTATAGAACATTACCGTTGGCAGGATTTATTTTACATAACATTACCAATCGCTATTTTAGACATAGTCTTTGCTTACTTCTTCCTTAAAAACGTTAAGGAAAGTGAAAAGGCAAGCACAGACATTTTATCAGTACTTACTTCTGCTCTTGGTTTCGGAGGATTATTATATGGATTTAGTAATGCCGGAACTTATGGATGGAGCAGTGAAAAGTTTTTAGTTCCTACAATAATAGGAGTTATAGCTTTAATCATATTTACATATAGACAACTTAAAATGGAAAATCCATTCTTAAATTTAAGAGTATTTAAAAATAAAACATTCACTTTTGCTACTTTAATTGTATTAATAGTTTTTGCTGGATTCTTATCAACTGAAGTTATTTTACCTTTATATGTACAAAGTGCTAGAGGATTCAGTTCCTTTAAGTCTGGATTATTACTTTTACCAGGTGCTATAATCCTTGGTGTAATGAGTCCAATCACTGGTAGATTATTTGATAAGTTTGGTGGTAGAATTTTAATTCTATCTGGATTAGTTTGTGTTACAGTGGGAACTCTTAGTTTCATGTTCTTAACTGCCACTACTTCTTTAACATTCATAACTATAATGTATGCTATAAGACTTTTCGGAATTGCTTTATTCATGATGCCACTGACAACTATCAGTTTAAATGCCTTAGATAAAGAATTTTATTCCCATGGTACTGCGGCAAGTACTACTTTAAGACAGATAGCAGCTTCTATAGGAACTGCTATATTAATAACTATAATGGTTAATGGTGCTAAATATTCACATCTAAGAAATCCTGAAACTGCAATGATTCACGGTATGAATCTTTCCTTTGGAACAGCTTCATTATTTACTTTAGTTGCATTTATACTAGCATTCTTTGTTTTAAAAAAAGACAAAAAAACTAAATAAAAAAATATAGGATAAGTGTTTTAAATACTTATCCTATATTTATATTCAATTAACTTCCATTGCAAATGCTAACATTTGCCCTTTAGAAATTTTCTTTATTTCACCATATTTAAAGCTAATGTAACTATAGCAAATAAAACTGAACTTATTATAGTTATCTTAACAAGCATCGCTTCTCTTGTTCTACCTTTATTTTTTGAAAAAAAGGTATCACCTTTACCTTGTATAAATCCACTTAAGGCATCCGCTTTACTTGGTTGCATCATTATTGAAACAACAATTACTAAAGCTAAAATTATTTCTAAGGCTATAAGAACTGCTCTCATCTCATTTCCCTCCTAATTAATTCTCAAATTACTAATCTGCTAAACAATAATATCATAGAGATTAGTCTATTACAACAATCTAACCCCTTAAATACTTATGTAAACAATAATTTTTCTTAATTTTTAACAACTATTATTGTAACATATTTCTAATTCAAATTCTATAACAGTTCTTACAATTAAAATAAATTTTATTTTTTCATATTAAAGAAGCTATCTTTTCCTCTAAACTCTGCTGTATCTTCAAGTTCTTCTTCTATTCTTATTAATTGATTATATTTTGCAACCCTTTCACTTCTAGCAGGGGCTCCTGTTTTTATTTGTCCTGCATTAACAGCCACAACTAAATCTGCTATTGTTGTATCCTCTGTTTCCCCTGATCTATGGGATATAACAGCTGTATACCCTGCTCTATTTGCCAGCTCAATTGCATTTAATGTCTCTGTTAAAGTTCCTATTTGATTAAGTTTAATAAGAATTGAGTTAGCAACTCCTTTTTCTATTCCAGTTTTTAATCTTTCAGTATTTGTAACAAAAAGATCATCACCTACTAATTGAATTTTCTTTTCTAATCTATCAGTGATTATTTTCCAACCTTCCCAATCTTCCTCTGCCATTCCATCTTCAATAGATATTATAGGATATTTATTTACCCAATCCTCATAAAAATCTACCATTTCTTTTGGAGTTAAAGTTTTACCTTCATGCTCTAAAACATATTTTCCATCTTCAAAGAACTCTGATGAAGCTGGGTCTAAAGCGATAAATATATCTTTTCCTGGCTCATAGCCTGCTTTTTCTATAGCTTCTATAATAATTTCCACTGCCTCTTCATTGGATTTTAAATTTGGAGCAAAACCACCTTCATCACCTACACCAGTGGAATAACCCTTTTCTTTTAAAATTGATTTTAAACTATGATAAACCTCAGCACAGTTTTTTAATGCCTCTGAAAAACTTTTTGCTCCCACTGGCATAATCATAAACTCCTGTAAATCCACCGAGTTATCAGCATGTTTCCCACCATTTATTATGTTCATCATAGGTACAGGTAAGACCTTAGCATTAACCCCTCCTATATATTGATATAAAGGAAGTGCTAATGCCTCTGCTGCTGCTCTAGCCGCTGCTAAAGAAACTCCTAGTATAGCATTTGCTCCAAACTTACCTTTATTCTTTGTTCCATCAAGTTCTATAAGTTTTTTATCTATTCCAACTTGATCTAATACATTCATTCCTATTAAAGCCTCTGCAATTTCATTATTAACATAATCCACTGCCTTATGTACTGATTTTCCTAAATATTCTTTTTCTCCATCTCTAAGTTCTACTGCCTCATATATTCCAGTGGATGCCCCTGAAGGTACCATTGCTCTTCCATAGCTTCCATCCTCTACATAAACCTCAACCTCTACAGTAGGAAAACATCTTGAATCTAAAACCTGCCTTCCTATAATATCGATAATTTCAATAAATTGCTTCATAAGAAAATACTCCCTTTCTCTAATAATTTTTAATTCAGTAATTTCAATTAACATTCGCCTTTTATTTTTCCCAATATTAAAATATTTACTCTTTAATTCTTTGTTCTTTCCTAAGTTAAAACTTAATTTTTTTCCACTCTAGGTTCAAAGTGTTTAGTTCTCTCAACATTCTTTATTTGACTTTGTTCAAATATTTCTTCCATCTTATTTTTTATTTCAGGAACTATTTTATCTGCCTTTAATTCATCTGAAAAATAAGCTTTATCTGCAACATCTTTAATAATTTTATTTTTATTTAAATTTTGATTACTTTCTACAGTTCTAGATGATAATAATTTAACATCATTCTGAGGGACAAAACTATGTATATTAGAAGTGGCCGCTAAAACTGCAAAAGCCACTGTGGCTACTGTTGTCATAATTTTTTTCTTCATACTATCCTCCAAAATTCTTTTTCATAGGTTTTTGTCTATTCTAAAGTGAAGAACTGCAATTTTTATAAATTCTCCGTGAATTTCTAGTGAATAAGCCTATTATTTTTTTCTTCTTAATTAATTTTATAAAGTTATAGCCCCTATAGACTAATACCGTAACTACTACAGTTTAACTATAAGGGCTTTTAAAAAAACTTTATTTTATAAAAATAATTTCTTTATAAAGTTTTATTCTATTTCATTTTATAGCTAATGCCTTTGTTGTTCTTTCAATTGCCTTTAACAAAATCATTCCTACTACTAAATTAATAAGTATGGCTGGCAATACTACTACTAAAAATAAACTTTCAAAAGATGCAGGAAGTCCCACTATAAATGTTGCTGCCGTTAAAAAGGTAAATCCACTTACAAGAGTTCCTAATGGAAATAAAATAGCTCCTGCTATTATATTTCTAATCTTATCATTATATTTAAGAAAGAATTTAAACTTATTAATAAAGAACATTAATAAAAAAGCAAAGTGGAGGGTAACTAATTTATCCACAATATTAGGAAGTTGTCCTCCAGGAAACTTTGTTGTTAATGCAGTAAAGAGTCCTATTATAATTCCTGATATAAGACAAACTTTATATTCACCTTTATTTAATATAATAACTATAAAGAGCATAGCTAGAGCAAAATCTGGTTGCATAGGCAGCCCTAAAGCTGGTGTAAGCTGATGTAATAATAGACCAATAGCTAATAATATAGCATTTAAAACTAATTTTTTTGTACTTTCATTTTTTTTCATTTCAATAACTCCTCCAAAATTAATAAATTTAAAATTCCATTGAACCATTTTGCTTCATACCATTTTAGCCATCTCCTTTCTTTTTGCTACTATATTTAAATAAAAAAATCACCCTATGTTATTAAACATAGGGCGACTAATATTCGCGGTACCACCTAATTTTATTTAAACAATTTAAAATTTTATTTCTTCTAATAATACTTTAAATTATTTAACTCTCTTTCAAGTACATATAATACTCTATCTGCTATAAGGTGCAGCCCACCATGAGTAGTACTTTTTAAAAATTTCCTCTCATACCTCCAAAGCCCATTCATAAAATCCCTTCTTGCTAAGTTCTCATCATCCCCAGCTCTCTTTATTGAACCTAGATTTTATTACTCTTCTTTTTCATCGGATAATTTTAAATTATATTTATATTATATTACAAATTAGTAGTTTTTACCACTTTCTTTAGAAATTTTTAAAGTTAAATTAATAAATTAATTTTCATACATATATTATTTTATTAACAAAATATTAAAATTAATACTTTAATTATAAAAAATCCTTTTTATAATTAAAGTATTAATTAAAATAAATTTTTATAATTAAAAATCTTTAATTCTTCATCATTGCTTATTCATTTAATTTTTCTGAAATTTTCTAACTTTTAAAAAAAAGAGTATAATTTTTTTTCAGTATCTTTCGAAAGGATTGTGAATTTTATGAATCAATTTAATTATGGGCATACTGAACAGAGTTCTATCACACATCATAAAGCCTTTTTTATGGTGTTCATTTGTATGCTTATACAGGCTATTCCATTTTCAGTAGCCTCAAACATTCAACCATTATTTATACCTTATGTCATTAAAAATTATAATTTTTCACTAGCTGGATTTTCCCTTATTTTCACATTTGGATCTTTAGCAGCAGCTATTTGTTCTCCATTTTTAGGGAAATTATTTGGTAAAGTTAATATAAAAATCTTATTTTTGGTTGGTACTATATTATCCTGTGGAAGCTTTGCTGGAATGGGATTATCTACAAAATTATATGAATTTTATATTTTTTCAGCTATCATCCAAATTGGATTAGTATTATTTTCTAGTCTTGGTACAGCTTATCTTATAGGCACTTGGTTCCCTTATAAAGGAAGAGGAGAAGCTTTAGGGATAGCTTTTGCTGGGGGATCTATAGGAAATGTATTTTTACAACCTGCAGTTTCTTCAATGTTAGGTAGTAAAGGTCCTTCTTTTGCTTACATACTTTTTGGAATCTTAGCTTTAATAGTATCACTTATTTTAATAATTTTCTTTATTAGAACACCAAAAACAAAAAGTGAAGCATTCTTAAGTGAAAGCGCTGATACCTTAAAAACAACCGAAAATACTAATTCAAATGTATATGAAGGAAAAGGTTCAAAGGAAACTAAAAAAAATAAATTTTTCTGGATTTTTGGTTTTGGTTATACTTTAATAGGTGTAGCAATTTCTGCCTGTAGTACTCAATACGCTTCCTACTTCAGATTACAATTACATTTATCTGCAGGATTAATTGGTATTTTAGGTTCTGTCTTTGCATTCTTTTGCTTATTTGGAAATGTTGGAGGAGGAGCCTTATTTGATAAATTAGGTAGTTTTAAAACAATGTTTATTGGATTCATTCTACAATTTATAGCAATTCTTGGAATGCTATTTGCTGGATTTAATCCAATCTTCTCTTTCCTTTTCTCTATTTGTTATGGTTTATGTGTCTTTACTTATATGTCTGGCCCAGCTTTTCTTACTACAGATATATTTGGTAGAAAAGATTCTAGTGTAAACCTTGGAGTTATAAGTTTACTTTTCGCTGTTGGCTTTGCTATTGGCTCTACTATATTTGGAGGAATCGCTCAATCAATAGGATTTAAACTTGCTTGGATAGTAATGTTAATCTTCTTAGTTGTAGGTTATTTATTATTATTATTTTCTATCTTATATTTAAAGAGAAATCAAAAAAAATTAGCTAAAGAAAATTAAATTATCTAAAAAAAGAGTGTCCACTTTAATTGGGCACTCTTTCTTGTTATTAAAAATTATTTTCCATCATGTGCTTTTACATAAGCTGGGTTTTGTCCTGCTACAGGTGGTTGCATTATTTGTGCATTATAAACACCTTGTACTTCACCTTCTCCAACTATATGTCCTTGCATTGCTTGTACTAATTGGTTATATCCGTAACCTGCTTTTAAATCTAATTTAGTATTTAACGCATAAACATGTATTGTATAGTTATGTGCAAATCCTACTGGAACCATTCCGCCGTAGTGAGCTGCATCTTTTCTTGGTACATAGAAACCTTTCATTGAAGGCATATTTAACATTACACCATCAGCGTATAAGTATTTACACCAAAAATTATTTTATCAATAGTTAAATAAAAGGTAAATTACCTACTTTTTTGTGTGTATTAAGTTTTTAAAGCTTTTTTATAATTATCTTCACATAAAAAACACATTAAGTGCATAAATAAAACATAAATTAACTCTATAATAAAGCCATAGTCAATTACTTGATTATGCAAAACCAATCCCTATTATTAAAGTAAAATAAAAAAACATAAATTTAAAATCCACTTTTTTTGTTTAATAGAAAAAGACCTAGAACTCTCCCTCTTTTCTTCTAGGTCTTTTTTCTATTTTTTTATTTAATTTTCTTTAGTTTTATCGTAATTCCCTCTTTGTTTATAGGTTGTATGGAATAATTCATGAGCTTTTCCCTCTCCAGGCTTCCCAATAAAGTTTTCATACATTTTTAGTACAGCTTCATTTTCATGAGCTTTTCTTTTTGGAGTTTTATTAGCATCTTGATCATATAAAATAGAGGCTCTTATCTTTCTTATATCTATTCTGCTTCTATCCTTTGCATTAACATGCGGTTGCCCTCCTCCATTTACACAGCCACCAGAACAGGCCATTACTTCAATAAAATGATATCCTTCATTAATTTTCCCCGCTTCCATAAATTCAAATAAATTACTTGCACCATTTATAACAGCAACTTTTATCTTTTCTCCATTAATTTCTACTGTAGCTTCTTTAATTCCCTGTAGCCCTCTAACTTCTGTATATTCGATATCCTTTAAGTCTCTTTTTTCAAGAATATCTGCTGTAGTTCTAAGAGCAGCTTCCATAACACCACCTGTAGCACCAAATAACACCCCTGCACCTGTATATTCACCCATAGCTGGATCAACTTCACTATCCTCTAAATTTTCAAAATCTATTTTTCTTCTCTTTATAAGTTGAACAAGTTCTCTAGCGGTTAATACAGCATCAATATTTCTTATATCATCATTTTCCATCTCTGCTCTTTCTGACTCATATTTTTTAGCTATACAAGGCATTACAGTAACAGTGAATACATCCTTAGGATCTATTTTTTCTAAATAAGGATAATAAGTTTTAGAGGCTGCTCCAAAAATTTGTTGCGGTGACTTTGATGAAGATATATTATTAAGAAGTTCTGGATAATAATACTCTACAAGTCTTATCCACCCTGGACAACAGGATGTAAACATAGGAAAAGGACCACCAGTTTTTATTCTTTCTATAAGCTCTGTTCCTTCCTCCATAATAGTTACATCTGCTGCAAAGTTTATATCAAATACTTTTCTAAATCCACATTTCCTAAGAGCTGTATATATTTTTTTAGTAACATCTACACCATAGCCCATTCCAAAAAGTTCTCCAATGCCAGTTCTTACTGAAGGTGCCATAGCTGATATTACTACATGTTTATCTGGATTATTAAGTGCTGTTTCCACTCTTTCTAAATGTGATTTTTCTTGAAGAGCATCAACAGGGCAGGATATTAAACATTGCCCACAAAGTAAACAACTAGTATCATCGAAACATTTTAATTCTTTTGGTCCTACAATTATATTTCCATCCTTTTGACTATGAAATAAAATAGACTCTGTAGTAGTTTTTACTCTACAGGTACTTACACATCTACCACATTTAACACATCTACTTCTATCTATTACAAGACTTTTACTTCTTTCATCCATAAAAAGAGTTTTATCTTCAACAATAAAAGGTTTATTTGCCTTGGCTTTAGTTTTTATAATTAATTTCAAAAGCTCACAATTGACTTTTCTTTTACAACTACCACATTTAAAATCATGAGTATCTAACAAATTACTAATAGTTTTTTTAACTTCTTCCTTAACTTTTTCACTTTCACTGGTTACTACCATTCCATCTTCTGCATTTGTTATACAAGCTCTTTGAAGCCCTTCTTTTCCCTCTATTTCAATTAAGCAAACTCCACATCTCCCTCTATTTCCACAGTCTTCTAAGAAACATAAACTAGGAATATCTATATCATTTTTAATTGCTAATTTTAATATAGTTTCTTCACCCTCAAAAACTACTTCTTTATTATTTATTTTCACTTTTGCCATAATCCATTATTCCACCTTTTCTTTTGTTGTTTATTATTAATTTTCCTTATAAAAAAAAATATATACAAAATTTCTATTTAAGAATATTTTCGTTTTTTAAGGGAAAACTAACATAAGAAATGCAAATAACACAAATTTTGCTAAAAGAAAGGAATTAAAACTATTTATGATTAAAATAATGATAATAAAAGTAAGTCCTAGAAAAGAAATAGCCCCTACAGTACAACAGGTACTTACTAATTACGGTGAACTTATCAAAGCTAGACTTGGACTTCATAATGTTGATTGTGATAGCAGTAGCTCTACTGGAATCATTATACTTCACTTAAAAGGTGAAGAAGGCCATACTGAAGAAGTTCATAATTTAAAAGAAGAACTTGAAAGTTTAAATGGCGTTACTGTACAACTTCAAGTAATGTAATTGTTTTTAAAATTAAAAGTTCTTAATCTTTTAAAATTTAAATAACAAAAAAGGTATCCTATATTAAATAGAATACCTTTTAATTGAAAAATTTATTATTTAACTAATAAAGATTCACCAGTCATTTCTGCTGGTTTATTAAGACCCATAACTTCAAGCATTGATGGTGCTATATCAGCAAGCTTTCCATCTTCTTTAAGTGCTTTTCCTTCTGCATCTTTAGCAACCCATAATAATGGTACTAAATTAGAAGTATGAGCAGTAAATGGAGCTTTTGTTACAGGATCTATCATAACTTCTGCATTTCCGTGGTCTGCAGTGATAAATACTGTTCCATCTTTTTCTAATACTTTTTCTACAACTGTTCCAAGACAAGTATCTATAGCTTCTATAGCTTTTACAGCAGCTTCTACAACACCTGTATGTCCAACCATATCTGGGTTAGCATAGTTTAATATTATCATATCATATTTATCTTCATCTATTCTCTTAACTAACTCTTCAGTTAATTCGAAAGCACTCATTTCAGGTTTTAAATCATAAGTTGCAACCTTTGGTGATGCTACTATTGCTCTATCTTCATTTTCATTTGGCTTTTCTACTCCACCATTGAAGAAGAATGTTACATGAGCATATTTTTCTGTTTCAGCAATTCTTAATTGAGATAAACCATTTTTAGCAACATATTCACCTAAAGTATTACTATAGCTTTCTGGTGTATAAGCAACTTCTACATTTTCTAAAGTTTTATCATATTGAGTCATTGTTACAAATGTAAGACTTAATTGTTCTCTTTCAAATCCAGTGAAGGCACTATCAACAAATGCTCTAGTCATTTCTCTAGCTCTATCCGGTCTGAAGTTAAAGAATATTACTGAATCATTATTAGAAATTTTTGCTACTGGAGCAGCATTTTTTTCTATAACAGTTGGTAATACGAACTCATCTGTTTTATCATTTTTATATGAATTTTCCATAGCTTCTACTGCTGAATTAGCTTTTTCTCCAACAGCTAAAGTCATAGCATCATAAGCAAGTTTAACTCTTTCCCATCTGTTATCTCTATCCATTGCGTAGTATCTTCCGCTGATAGTAGCTATTTCACCTACTCCAACTTCGCTCATTATTTCTTCAAGCATTACTACGAAATCTTTTCCTGATGATGGAGCAACGTCTCTACCATCCATGAAAGCATGAACATAAACTTTTGTTAAACCTTTTTTCTTAGCAAGTTGTAATAAACCTTTTAAATGTGCTATATGAGAGTGAACTCCACCATCTGATAATAATCCCATTAAGTGTAATGCACTATCATTTTTTAAAGCATTATCTATAGCTTTATTTAAAGCTAAGTTTTCGAAGAAATCTCCATCTTCAATAGCTTTTGTTATTCTAGTTAACTCTTGGTATACTATTCTTCCTGCACCTATATTTAAGTGACCAACCTCTGAGTTACCCATTTGTCCATCAGGAAGTCCTACTTTTAATCCTGATGCAGCTATTTTAGTATGAGGATATTTATTTAAATATTTATCAAAATTAGGCTTTTTAGCAGCCGCAATTGCATTTCCATTTGCACTTTCTGATATTCCAAATCCATCTAATATCATTAACATTACTGGTTTTTTAGTCATAATTACCCCTCCGACTGAATACATTTTATTTCTAGTTTTTATCCTAGTGTTTTTAAAATATAGCTCTTAGCCCTTTATTTTCAAGACTTTAACCTATATTATAATTATAATATTCCTAAATAAAAAAGACAATAGCAACAAACAATTACAATTAGTTGCCTATTACTATTGCCTAAAGGAAATTCAATTAATTATTCCCCAACTTTAACTTTTAAAAATTAAAAGTTTACTATTTGTGAGAAATCTGAAGCTTTTAAACTAGCTCCACCAACTAAAGCACCATCTATGTCTGACATAGCCATTTGAGCTTTAATTGTATTTGGTTTAACTGATCCGCCGTATTGAATTCTTACTTTATCAGCAACTTCTTTACCGAACATTTCAGCAACTATTCCTCTAATTGCCATTATTGTTTCGTTAGCTTGCTCATCTGTAGCAGTTTTACCAGTTCCGATAGCCCAGATTGGTTCGTAAGCTATTATAACTTTTTCTGCTAAATCAGCTGATAAACCTTCTAAATCAGCTTTGATTTGTCCACCAACTACTTGGTTAGTAGTTCCGTTTTCTCTTTGTTCTAAAGTTTCACCACAACAAAGAATTGGAGTTATCCCATGAGCAAATGCAGCTTTAACTTTTTTGTTTAAAGCTTCATCAGTTTCGTTGAAGTATTCTCTTCTTTCACTGTGTCCTAAAACAACATATTCAATTCCCATAGCTTCTAACATTACTGGTGAAATTTCTCCAGTGAAAGCTCCACTTTCTTCAAAATGCATGTTTTGAGCAGCTATTTTAACATTTGATCCTGCAGCAGCTTTTAAAGCAACATCTAAGCATACGAATGTTGGACATAAAACTACTTCACAAGTAGCATCTTTAACTAAACCTTTTAATTCATTTATCATTTCTACTGCTTCTGCAGGAGTTTTATTCATTTTCCAGTTTCCAGCGATTATTGGAGTTCTCATCTTATACACCTCGTTAAAATTATTTTTTCGTTTAAAATCTTTTTTAATATTTCTAAAAATAAGGGAGCAAGCTCCCTTATATCACATTGCTTCAATCAAAACTAAAGGACTAACCCCTAGTAAAAAAAATCTATAAATTGATTTATTAACAATAAATCTTAAATTCTATAATAAAACTTTTAAATTATTACTAATTCTAATTAGTTGTTAAGAGCTTCTATTCCTGGTAATACTTTACCTTCTAAGAATTCTAATGATGCTCCACCACCTGTTGAGATGTGAGTCATTTTGTCTCCAAATCCTAAGATGTTAACAGCAGCAGCTGAATCTCCACCACCAATTATAGTTGTAGCATTTGCTTCTGCCATAGCTTCTGCAACAGCAATAGTTCCTTTATTGAAGTTTTCGAATTCGAATACTCCCATTGGTCCGTTCCAGATAACTGTTTTAGCTTCTTTAACTGCAGCAGCATAAATTTCTTCAGTTTTTGGTCCGATATCTAATCCCATGAATCCATCTTCGATGTTTTGATCAGCAGTTATTATTGCTTCTACATCTTTGAATTCTTTTGATACTCTATGGTCTACAGGTAATAATAATTTAACACCTTTAGCTTCAGCTTTAGCTAACATTTCTTTTGAGTATTCAACTTTGTCTTCTTCTACAAGTGAACTTCCAACTGTGTATCCTTGAGCTTTTAAGAATGTGTAAGCCATTCCTCCACCAATTATTAATGTATCAACTTTTTCTAATAAATTGTTTATAACATTGATTTTATCTGAAACTTTAGCTCCACCTAAGATAGCTACGAAAGGTCTTTCTGGACTTTCTACAGCATCTCCTAAGAATTTAAGCTCTTTTTGGATTAAATATCCACATACAGCTGGGTTTAAGTACTTAGTTACTCCAACTGTTGAACAATGAGCTCTATGAGCTGTTCCGAATGCATCGTTAACAAACATATCTGCTAATGAAGCTAACTCTTTTGAGAATTCTTCACCATTCTTAGTTTCTTCTTTTCTGTATCTAGTATTTTGAAGTAATACTATATCTCCATCTTTCATTTCGGCTACAGCTTTTTTAGCATTTTCTCCAACAACATTATCATCAGCAGCAAATACTACCTCTTTGCCAAGCATTTCGCTTAATTTAACAGCTACAGGAGCTAATGAAAATTCTGGTTTTGCTTCCCCTTTTGGCTTACCCATATGTGAGCAAAGTATAACTTTTGCACCATTTTCAACTAAATATTTGATTGTTGGCATAGCACCAGTTAATCTATTTATATCAGTTATAACTCCATCTTTTAATGGTACGTTGAAATCGCATCTTACTAAAACTTTTTTACCTTTTACTTGTACGTCTTCGATTGTTTTTTTATTGAAGTTCATATCTTTACACCTCTTAAAATATTTTATTATAAAACTTTAAATTTTCCTCTTGATTTAAAAGGGCCTGGCCTTATAGCCTCAACTACAAAACCAGACCTCTTTAATTATCTAAACAATTATATTAAATTTAAATTACTTAACTAAGTATTTTAAAGTTCTAACTAATTGGTTAGTGTATGACATTTCATTGTCGTACCATGAAGCAACTTTAACTAATTGTTCTCCATTAACTTCCATGATTTTAGTTTGAGTTCCATCGAATAATGAACCAAAGCTTATTCCAATAACATCGCATGAAACTATTGGATCTTCAGTGTATCCGAATGATTCGTTAGCAGCAGCTTTCATTGCAGCGTTGATTTCTTCAACAGTTACTTTTTTGTCTAAAGTACAAACTAACTCAGTTAATGAACCAGTTATTACAGGTACTCTTTGAGCATTTCCATCTAATTTACCAGCTAATTCTGGGATAACTAAACCGATAGCTTTAGCAGCTCCAGTTGTGTTAGGAACGATACTAGCAGCAGCAGCTCTTGCTCTTCTTAAATCACCTTTAGCATGTGGTGCATCTAAAGTATTTTGATCATTAGTGTAAGCATGAATTGTAGTCATGAAACCTTTGTTTAATCCAAAATTATCATTTAATACTTTAACCATAGGAGCTAAACAGTTAGTTGTACATGAAGCACCTGATATTACTGTTTCTGATCCGTTTAATATTTCATGATTTACATTGTAAACAATTGTTGGTAAGTCATTTCCAGCTGGAGCTGAGATAACAACTTTTTTAGCACCAGCAGTTATGTGAGCTGAAGCCTTTTCTTTTGAAGCAAAGAATCCAGTACATTCTAATACTACATCTACGCCTAATTCTTTCCATGGTAATTCAGCAGGATTTCTTTGTGCAGTTACTTTAATTTCTTGTCCGTTAACTACAAATCCACCTTCTTTAACTTCGATTTCTCCGTTAAATCTTCCTTGAGCTGAATCATATTTAAATAAATGAGCTAATGTGTTAGCATCTGTTAAGTCGTTTATTGCAACAACCTCGAACTCTGGGTTCTCTATCATTAATCTTAATGCTAATCTTCCTATTCTTCCAAAACCATTAATAGCTACTTTAACCATTGTAAATACCTCCAAAAAATAAAGTTTATATTTATAAAATATTAAAAAATATTTTAACGCAAATTTAGTTTTTTAAATTTTTTATAATTTCTTCAGCGGCTAACTCATCAGTTACTAATACCGCTTTAGTATTATTGAATAAGGCTGCAATTATTGCTTCCACCTTGCCTTTTCCTCCTGCAACAGCAATATGCTCTCTTGCGGAAGAAAGTTCTTTAATACTTATTCCTGGTGCTGAACTTACTGAAACAACATTTGAATCTTTATCAAAATAACATCCAACAGCTTCACCTACTGCACCAAGTTCTATAAGTTCTTTTTGTTTTTCATCACTTATACCTCTTTTTAAAACCATTTTATCTGCTCTACCTATTCCATAAATAAGTAAATTAGCTGATTTTATAAGATCAAAAACTTCTTTTATATCACTTTGACTAAAAAGACTTTTCATAAGATCTGAACTTATATTTTCAGGTATATGGAGCATTTTATAGCTTCCATTTAATTTTTGGGCTAATGCTGCACAGAGCGTATTGGCTTGAGTCTCTACTTTTTTACCCATTCCACCTCTTGCTGGGACTACTAAAACATCATGTAAGTTTTGAAGCTTTGGAAATGCATCTACGACTTCTTTCACCGTACTTCCACCTGTTATTGCAACAATATCGCCACTTTTTATTACTTTTTTTGTATATTGAGATGCTGCCTTCCCAAGTTCCTGTAAAATATTTTTATCTTCTTCTACATTTCCTGGTATTACTATTACACTTTTAATATTAAGTAATTTTTTAACTTCATCTTCTATCTTTGATAATCCTCTGACTTCATGTATGAAATCTTTTAGACTATCTAAAATTTTTGCTCCTTCATCAGTTACAGTCATTCCTGGAGTATTGATTTCTATAAGACCTTGGTTTTTAAGAAAGTTAATTTCTGTTCTAACTATTCTTTCACCTAAATCAACTTTATTTGCTAGAACTCTTCTACCAATTGGTTGATTATAATTTATAGTTCTTAAGATTAAATATCTCTTTTCAAGAATTTCCACTAATTCTGGAATTATTTTTTTTTGCAATTTTATTATATCTTGCAACATCAACAGCTCCTTTGGTCTTTCAATGTCCCACTTGCAACTTTAATGTCCCACAAACATATTATAAACCATTTTTTAAAATTTTGAAAGTGATTTTTTAAAATTTTTCCTAATTTTAATTTAAATATCAAATCATTAGTAGTTATTTCTTTCTCTTAGCATATTTCTTACATTAATAATCATTAATTGAACATTTTTAATATAACAATTAAACTTTTCTCAATATTAATAATAGAAAATCTTTTAAATTAAATTTTTTCTGCAAATTTATTCATTTTATTTGTTCCAATAAAACGATTTTTTTATTCATTTTTATAGGATTTTATTCATTTTTTATAAAAAAGAAGAAACTTTCTCTATTTTCTGAAAGTTTCTTCTAAAAAAAATTTTTAAAATCTTTTTCTTTTACTTGATGATCCTATTCCCAATTCTTCTCTATACTTCGCTACAGTTCTTCTTGATATTTTAAATGATTTTTCATTAAGAGAATCTGCTATAGCTTGGTCTGATAAAGGTTTTCTCTTATCCTCTTCATTAATTATAGTTTCTATTTCTTTTTTCATTGCAGAAACAGTAACATCTTCATCCTCACTACCTGAGTTTCCTTTATGAACAGCAGTTGCAAATAAATCCTTTATTTTTATTGTTCCAAAAGATGTAAGAATATACTTTTCTCTTATTGCTCTTGATACAGTTGATTCATGCATATTTATAGCTTCTGCAACCTGTTTTAAAGTCATAGCTTTTAATTCTTTTTTTCCACTTTCAAAGAATCCCCTTTGAATTTTAAGAACTTCTTCTAATACTTTATATAATGTATTTTTTCTAAGTTCTATGCTTTTTATTAAAAACATAGCTTTTCCCATTTTATCTTTAACATAATCCTTTGCATCTTTATCTTTTTCATTCAATATTGAATTATATATAGGATTAATTGATAAGCTTGGTATTACTTTATTATTCATTAATATGAAAAACTCACCATCAATATTTTTGATTTCAGCATCTGGAATTACAAATCTCACTTCATCTCCAGTGTAAAATCCTCTAGCTGGTTTAGGTTCAAGCTTTTTAATTACATCGCCATACTCTTGAGCTGCTTTCGTAGATATTTTATATCTTTTTGCAATAACTTGATATTTATTATTAGCTATATCTTCTAAATGCTCTCTTACCATGCCCTCAGTTATTTCATTTAACAATCTTTTTTTTCTTAATTGAATTAATAAGCATTCTTTAAGATCTCTTGCTCCAATACCTATTGGTTCTAATCCCTGAACTATTTGAAGAGCTATTTCAAGCTCATCCATATCTTCATGGATTTCATTTTTTATCTCTTCTAAGGTAATATCTAAATAACCTTTTTCATTTAAGCTTTCAATTATATATTTTGTTAAAATTCTTTCTCTATCAGTTAAATTAAGTTCTATTAATTGATCTTCTAGAAAGTCCTTTAATGATTTCTCTTTACTTATAAAGTTAAAAGGAGATACTTTCTCTTCATCATAGTCACCATAACTTTGAGAACCATAATTATCAAATTCTAAATACTTAATAAGTTCCTTATAGTCAATTCTATCCTGCTCTTTTGTTTTCCCATCATCCATGTCATTGAAGTTTGTTTCTAAAACTGGATTTTCAGCATATTCTTTATCAATATATTCTCTTAAGTCATAACTTGACATTTGTAAAAGTTTAATTGATTGTTGCATTTGCTGTGTCATCACAAGTTTTTGTTCTTGAGACATGGTTAAATTAAAATTCATTTCCATATTAATTACCCCATCTTAACTTAATTTTAAATTCCCTCTTTTTTTTGCAAACTAATATATTTAAATTATCTAACAATTTTTAGAAATATACAAGTTTTTGTTGAAATTTATTTATATTTGTCTCCCTAAAAATATATCAATTTATTTATATAATTATATATATGTTTACTAATTGAAAACATATTATTATTTTTTTAAATATTTTGATAAACTTACTAAAAAAAACAGCATTTGAAATCTAATAAAAATCACTTTTATTTTTAACTACTTTTCAATTTTCTTCCTTTATTTTTTTATAAATCCTCATTTTTCATTCTTCTTAAAAGAAAAAAAGTTCCATCAAAACACTTAATATTTTGATGGAACTTTATTATTTTTAAACTTCTATTTCTTCTGTCTCTTCTACCTTTTTCTCCGGTATTATTTTTCCTCGCCTTACTTTAGATCTATAACGAACATCTAATATATAGGCTAAAACTCCAAAGAGCACCGGTCCTCCACCAATCCATAAAGTATTAGTGAAATCACCTTGAAGAGTTGGTTCTATTATAGCGTATATGTTTGTAAATGTTAGAACTAAGAAACATATAATCCCTACAATAATACCAGTTTTCTTATTAAAGAATTGATATTCTTTCTTTATCTTATCATTACCCTTAAATTTAATATAGGCAAAAATAATGAATGCATAAGGTACACTACCAGCTACAAATGTCATTAAAGTCATTTTGTTAAATAAAGCTGAAACTGAGCCTCCACCAAAACCTAAAAGTAATACGAAAAATACAACTATTACAGTTTGGAATATTATAGCATTACCTGAAACACCATGTTTGTTAATTTTTAATAATTTATTTGGAACCATACCTTTTGGTAGTCCTTCAAACATATGTTTAATTGGGCTATATATTCTAAGTGGCATTGATGTTATGAAAAGTAATGATAATACTGACATTATTCTATTAACCCATTGTCCAAGTAATAATGAATGTGCTGCTGACATTCCAAATAAAGTACCTAATCTATAGAATTCCTGTTGAGTTAAGTAAATAGTATAGTTAGCTAAGTTAACATTTGGATTTCCAAAAGTTTTTTGCCAGTTACAAGTGATACCACTTATTAAAACTACAACTATATATAATACTGTTATACCAACACATGATAAAACAATAGCTTTTGGTACGTTCTTTTTAGAATCCTTTACTTTATCAACCATCCCACTTATGTTTTCCATACCACCATAAGCAAAGAATGTAAATACTAAGAACCCAAGGGCTGGTAAGAAACTTGAATAGCTAGGGTTTGGACCATAGAAATAGGAACTTATTTTCCCGAAATCAAATCCCTGTTGGAAATGGAATCCTTGTAATCCGAATACTAATAATCCACCACCAAGTACAAGAATATGACCTAATATAACTGTTACTATAGCTATATTAGATAGGAATGTCATTCTTTTTATTCCTCTTGTAGAAACAAATCCTACTATTATCATATATATAGCACCAATTATTGCTAATAATTCTGGTGAAGTTAATCCAAAAGCATGCCACATTGCAGTAGTATCTTTACCTAATATAGCAGTTGAGAAAGAAATACATATTGTTGATGCTGAAAACCACATAACAACAAATGATCCATACCAAATCATTGTTCCTATAAGTCCAAATCTTTCATTTACCGATTCAGTCATCCAAGAAAATATTCCACCATGTTTTTCTTTAAAAGCAGAACTCATTTCTGCTACTATAAAACAGTAGGGAATAAAAAAGAAGATTGCCGCAATGATTAAATAGGTTATGGATGCATATCCCATTTGATAGTAAACTTGCTGAGCATTTGCCATTCCATACACTGTTATAAATATCATTGACATAAAGCTCCAAAATGATATTTTAAACTTTGTCGAATCCGTTTTCTTTTCTTTAGTTTTTTCCAACTTAGACCTCTAAAAGCATTTAAAAATACCCTAGAGTACCTCCCTCCATTTTTTCAAAGATCTAATATACAAAAATGAATGTTTATGCATTTTAGATTTCCGTTAATCGTTTTGTAATTTTTCTGTTGAATTTTTTTAAAATATTCACATTTAATTCAAACATCTAATTATATTCTATATTAACAGCTAATGATTGTAAAGTTTTTTTTAATGGTTTTTAAACTTCATTTTAATAAAAATACATTTGTTTTTCTATTAAACACATATTTTATGCATAAATATTTACATTTATTCAATATTAATTTATTTTTATACATATTTTATGCATAATATTTCTTTATAAACAATTCAAAGAATTTTCATAAAAACAACACTTTGCAAGAAAATTAGTCAAATTACATAAATATGAATATTTTTCCTTCATTTTTCTTTTTTATTCCTTTTTTTACAAAAAGAAAAAATATATTATTACTCTAAACTATTAAAGTTTATTAAGTAATAACATATTTTCCTTTTATTTTAGCTATTTATTATTTAACAAGAAACTTCTATTTCTTCTGTTTCTTTTACTTCTTCTCTTTTTATTTTTCCAAGTTTTAACCTTCTTCTATAACGAAGATCTAAAGCCAGTCCTGCTACACCAAACATTACAGGTCCCAATGCTACCCATAAACTATTTGTAATATTTCCTTCTAAAGCTGGTTCTATTATTGAGAATATATTTGTAAATGTAATAACTAAGAAACAAACTATCCCAACTATAATTCCAATTTTAGCACCAAAGAATTCATACTCTTTTTTAATTTTATTATTTCTTTTAAATTTGATGTAAGCATATACTATAAATGATACAGGCACTGTAGATGCAACTGAGACCATTAAAGTCATTTTATTAAAGATTTGAGAAACTGATCCTCCACCAAATCCTAAAAGTAATACGAAAAATACTACTATTACAGTTTGAATAACAATAGCGTTACTAGCAACACCATGTTTATTTAATTTTAAAACTTTATCTGGAAGCATTCCTTTTGGCATACCTTCAAACATATGTTTAATTGGGCTATATATTCTTAATGGGATTGCTGTAAATCCTATTAAAGTTAATATATTCATGATTCTATTTACCCATAAACCAAGCTCTGTTGAATGAGCTGCATTCATTCCAAGTAATCCACCTAATCTAAAGAACTCCTGTTGAGTTATAAATATAGTAAGATTTTGTAAGTTAGCAGCACCTGAACCAAAAGTTTCTTTCCAGTTACATACCATACCAGTTATTAAAACTATAGCTATGTAAAGTACTGTGATTGCTATACTTGATACGATAATAGCTTTTGGAACATTTTTCTTAGGGTTTTCAACTTTATCAACAAGTCCTGCACTATTTTCCATTCCACCATATACAAATATAGCGAAAACCATAAATCCAACCGCTGGTAAAATACCAACATAACTAGGGTTTGGACCATAGAAATAGGAACTTAATTTTGTAAAATCAAAACCTTGAGCAAAATGGAATCCTGATAAAGCAAATACTGTTACCCCAGCACCAAGAACAACTATATGTGCAAGTATTACTGTTACAATTGATATATTTGATAAGAAAGTCATTCTTTTCATACCTTTAGTAGAAACAAGACCAACTATAACCATATATACTACACCAACTAAGGCTAAAACCTCTGGTGAAGTTAATCCAAATATATGCCAATTAGCTGTTGTATCTTTACCAAAAATAGCTACTGATAATTGAATACATATTGCTGATGCACCAAACCACATAACTACAAATGAACCATACCAGATAAATGTACCTATTATACTAAATCTCTCTCCTACAGCTTCTGTCATCCAAGAGAATATTCCACCTGCTTTATCCTTAAAGGCTGAACTCATCTCTGCAACCATAAATCCATAAGGAATAAAGAAAAAGATTGCACCGATTATAAGATAAGTTATAGAGGCATATCCCATTTGATAGAATACTTGTTGCCCGTTAGCTAGTCCATATACAGTTAAAAAAATCATCGATACGAAACTCAAAAAGGATATTTTAAATTTATTTTTTGTATTACCCATATAATTTCCTCCTTAGTTAAAAACTTTAATCTTATTTTCTAATTAATCATTCATTTATTCCAAAAGTCTTTTTTTGCATTTTTTATAATAATTTCTTGCATTTAATCTTTTTATTCATTTTTCTATATTTAAAGATAATTAATCAAATTTAACTTTCTAAAAATTAGCGATTAATTTTTGTTTTTTTCATCTATCATGTTTATATCTTATAACATTATTGATATTTTGTAAAGTTTTTTTAAACAATTATTAAAACTGTTTTTTATAAATCTACATTTGTTTTCCTATAAAGAACATATTTTGAGCCCATTTATCACAAAAAAAATATTTTCTTCAATAATTTTAATAATTCCTTATATAACTTCTACTCTTACAAAGACCTTTTTTGATAAAAATTGAATAATTTAAAAATAAATATTGCATTTAAGCCCATTGAGGACAAATTTAAAAGAAAATTAAATAAAAAAAAGCAAAGCTTCACTACAAAAAGCAAAACCCTGCTAAAATATCCCAATCACCCAGGTACTGAATGTCCCATCGCGAAGCCATTCCAAATTCCAAATTCTAAATTCCAAATTCCAAATTCCCAATTCCAAATTCCCAATTCTAAATTTAAATCTCTAATTGCAAAGCATAGCTCTTGCAAATTAATTAAAAAGCACAGCTTTTTCATCTAACTAGAAAAACAAAGTTTTTCAAATTCATTGCGAAGCCATTCCACATTCCACATTCCACATTCCACATTCCACATTCCACATTAATTATAAAGCTGTTTCAAATATCCAAAGCCATTTTCATAAATAATCTCTACAATAGATCCATTTCCACAATAAAAATTCCAAAAGTTTTCTAAAGGAAGTTTTAAAAGATACAACATAATTATCTTCATAACTCCCTCATGGCTTACTATTATAAAATCTTCTTCACTATTCTCTAGATTTTCCGATAGAAATCCTTCAATTCTTTTTTTTAAAACCACCAAACTTTCACCCTTTGGTATCTCATAATTAAAATAATCATTGCACCAAGCTTTAAATTCCTCTTTATCCTTCAATTCCTCAAAGCTGTATCCTTCAAAAATTCCAAAATCAAACTCTTGAAGTTCTAAAACTACCTCTGTTTCTTTCTTTATAACCCTTCCAATTTCATCAGCAAAATATTTTGCCCTAGATAAAGGACTAGAAATCAACCTTACTTTCTCCATTTCTTTTAAGCCATATTCCTTTGACAAAATCTCAACTAATCCACAAACTTGTTTTTCACCATTTAAAGTTAATTTGAAATCCTTTTTTCCACCATAAACCTTATTAAAGTTTGCCTCACTTTCTGTATGTCTTAACAAAATCACTCTCATCCTAGTAACCGCCTTAATTTTTAATACTTTATATTTACAATTATTAAAAAGATTAATTGAGATAGCTCTGCAATAAACCCTAAAATATCTCCTGATATTCCGTCTAATTTTTTCTCTATCCTCTTAATTATAAAGCAAACTAATAAATAGGTTATTATCATTGCTATTATAATAAGATATTCTTTTTTAAAAATAGCTAAAGCAAAAACAGCTAAATTAATTATTGTTGCAATAATAAGTGAAGAAATCCTCGAACCTTCTTCCACAAAAGCTTTTCCCATCCCTGCAGCCTTGCAATAATATGAAATTTTACTTGCTATATGCAAAGAAGTTTTTCCTACTATAGGAAAAATCAAAAGAATTATTATTGAACTCTCACCTAAAAATATGGTATATCCAGCAATTATTATTATAAGAGAAATTACTCCAAAGGCTCCAATTCTGCTATCCTTCATAATTTCTATAATTCTATCTCTACTTCTTCCACTAAACAAACCATCTGAACTATCAGATAATCCATCAAGATGTAATGCTCCTGTAACAATAATATAAGCAAACATTAAAATAAAGCCCTTTACCAAAGGTGAATTATATCTTAAAAAATAGCCTAAAGTAGCAATAATCCCCCCTATTACTACTCCCACTACCGTTGTCCATTTAAAGCTTTTTTCAAAAAGTCCATCTTCAAATTTTAAATTTCCCACTGGTATCCTTGTAAAAAAACTAAGTGCTGTTCTAAATTCTTTCATCTTTTATCTTTACCTCAATTCCTGAAACTAAAAGATAAACCTCTGTAGATTCTTTTGCAATTTTTTGATTCATTCTTCCAGCTATATCTCTAAAAACACTCCCCATTTTATAGGCTGGTACAATACCTAGCCCAACTTCATTAGTTACTATTATTACTTCTTTCTCTTTAACCACCTCTAAAAGTTCATCTATTTCTAACTCTATTGTTTTTTCTAACTGATCTATTTCTTCCTCAGTGATTTTATCAAAATCTCCTCTATATTCTAAAAGTAAATTACTTATAAGTAAGGTTAAACAGTCTAATAAGATAAACTTACTTTTTCTAAAAACCTCATCATCTTTAAGAGTTTTAAAGTTTTTATACTTTTCTATAGTATGCCACTGACTAGGTCTACTTTCTCTATGTTTTCTAATTCTATTTCTCATACTATCATCAAAAGCAATTGAAGTTGCTAAATAAATCACTTCATCTAACTTACTATTTTTCTTTACATAGTTTTCTGCAAAGGTACTTTTCCCACTTCTAGCACCACCAGTAACTAATATCATAAACTCTTTTCCTCCTCTAATACTTTTTTCAATATTCTTATAAATTTTTCATTTTGCTCTCTAGATTTTATTGCAAATCTTACAAATCTATTATCTAAGCCTTTAAAATTTGAACAATCTCTAATTAAAATCTTTTCTCTCCCTAACAATTCTCTTAAATTATTGGAGCTAATATTATTTTCAAGCTTTACCAAAACAAAATTAGTATTAGGTTTATAAACTTTTAATCCTTCTATCTTTAAAAGTTCCTTATAAAAATATTCTATCTCTTCCTCTATCCATTTCTTTGTTTTCTTTACATAATCACTATCCTTTAATAAAATCTTTGAAATTAAACTAGCAAAATAATTTATAGACCAAGGCATTTTCTTCTTAAATAAATACTCTATAATATTTTCACTGGCAATTACTGCCCCTATTCTAATCCCTGGCACAGCAAAAAACTTAGTAAAAGATTGGATAACTACTAAATTATTATAATTTTTTACATAATCCTTTATTTTGTAACTATCCTCATCTTCTATTAAATCTATAAAAGATTCATCAATTAAAAGATAAATATCTTTCTCTTTAGCTACCTTTAATAATTCTAAAAGTTCCTCTCTTTTTATTAACTGAGAGGTTGGATTATTAGGATTACAAAGAAAAACTCCATCAACTTTTTCTAAAAGCATTTCCTCTTTTAATTTTTCTATATCTAAGGAAAAATCATTAACTTCCTCAGTAAAATGCCATTTTATATCTAAATTAAAATTTTCTGAGGCATTTTTATATTCTGAAAAGCTTGGTGCTGGAATTAATACTTTTTTCAAGTTCAAATGCTCTATAATTAAATAAATTCCTTCTGTAGCTCCATTTGTTGGTAATATATATTTTTCTTCAATATTTAAATATTTTCCTATTGCCTCAGTTAATTCTACATAATCTATATTAGGGTAACTTGCTAATTTATCTATGTTTTCAATTATTAATTTCTTATATTCCTTTGGCACACCTAAAGGGTTAATATTTGAAGAATAATCTAAAAAATCTTCTTCTTTTCCTTTAAATTCTTTAGTGGCTAAAAACAAATTTCCACCATGGCTTAAACTTTTACTACTAATCATGAAAATCCTCCACTTTCTAAAATATCTATTTGTATTTTATAAGTTACTAATTACAATTCCTATTATTAAAAATATTATTGCAGTTAAATACATTATCCTTTTAGTCCTTATTATATCTTTATTTTCAGGCTCTCTTTTTTTATCTCCTATGGTTGGCTTATATACAGTTTTCCCAAAATAAATATGAGTTCCTCCAAGTTTAATTCCTAAAGCACCTGCAACTGGTGCTTCTGAATAAGCACAGTTTGGACTTTTATGATTTCTTCTATCTCTAATTAAAATTTTAAAAGAAGATTTAAAATCTAATTTCAATAAAAATGATGAGAAAACCATTAATAATCCGGTAATTCTTGCTGGAATATAATTAAATATATCATCTATTTTTGCTGAAAAAAATCCATAGTTTTCATATTTTTCATTTTTATAACCTACCATTGAATCTAAGGTATTTATAGCTTTATAGGCATAGGCTAAAGGTGCTGCTAAACCAAAAAAACTTCCTATAAAAGCATAAAATAAAGGTGATGTTATTCCATCAACAGTATTTTCTGCTATAGTTTCTACAGTGGCTTTTATTATTTCATCTTCAGTTAACTCTTTGGTTTCTCTTCCTACTATATAGGAAAGATTTAATCTTGATTTATCTAAATCCTTTTCTTCTAAAGACTTATATATTTTATTTCCCTCAAAAGCTAAACATTTAGAGGCTAAAGCTGAATATAAAAAATATACATTAACTATAAAAAATAATATTTTACTTATTTTAAAAGCTATAAAATTTATTAGAAAAACTACTAAAAAACTAGTTCCCACTGTAATTATCCAAAGAATTAATCCTAAAAATTTCTGCCTTCTATCCCTATCTTTTATAAAAAATAATAACTTACTATTTTCATGGCTTCTTAAAAATTTTTCTACTTTTCTTATTAAATTCCCTATAAATTTTACTGGATGTGGCATAAAGTATGGATCACCAAAAATTAAATCTAAAATAAATCCAAATACTATATTAATAATTTCTCTCCACATCCTCACCATTTATTATTCTATAAATTTTTTCCATATCTAAAGAATCTCTTAATAAATTAGAAAGTTTAGTATATTCTTTCTCTTTCATTTCATCAAAAGTTTTATACTCTATTTTTTCATTTATATTTAAGGATTTTTCCATTCTTATATTATTTATTATTTTATTTGTAAATTCTAAACTATCAAATATCCCATGAATATAGGTTCCATAAACTCTTTTATTTATATTTCTATAACCTTCTATTCTATTTTCTTCTTCACCTAAATTATCATATATCTGAGCAAAGGCTTCAGCTTTTTCCCCAACTTCCTTTGTTACTCCCATATGAATTTCATAACCTTCTACTATACTGTTATTACAATTCTTTAATAACAGTTTATCTTCTATTACCTTTGCTTTAACTTGAGTTCTTATTTTATTTTCTTTAAATTCCGTTACTATATCTAACAGTCCAAGTCCCTCTATTTCTTCTAATTCACCCTCTATTTTTAAAGGATTTAAAAGTTTTCTCCCTAAAATTTGAAAACCTCCGCAGATTCCAAAAATATATTTTCCAGCAGCTTCAAGCTCTTCAAGTTTTTCTTTAAATCCATTATTTTTTAAATATATTAAATCTTCTATTGTACTTTTAGAACCTGGAATAATTATAATATCTCCCTCATCTAATTCTTCTTTGTTTTTTGCAAAACTTATATTTATATTATCTAAAGAGAATAGAACATTAAAATCAGTAAAATTAGACATATATGGTAATCTAACTATTTTTATAACTATATCATTTTCAGATTTTTCTTTTACTTCTAATTTTTCTAAAGAAACACTATCTTCTTCATCAATTTTTAAATTACTATAAGGTACCACACCTAAAACTGGTATATGGATTAAATCTTCTATCATTTTAAGTCCTGGTTTTAATATTTCAACATCCCCTCTAAATTTATTTATAATAACTCCCTTCACTCTTTTTTGTTCTTCTTCACTTAAAAGAGCTATAGTTCCATAGATAGATGCAAAAACCCCACCTCTATCTATATCTCCAACAAGAATTACAGGAGCATCAACAAGTTCTGCCATTCCCATATTTACTAAATCTCCCTCTCGAAGATTTATTTCAGCAGGACTTCCAGC
>JBOGCG010000041.1:0-24048 GCA_051656625.1 Sarcina sp.
TTATCTACTAAATATTGAAGTACATTAGGTGTTACAAAAGCTGGTAAGCTAGGCCCTAGGTGTATATTTTTAATACCTAAAGCTAAAAGAGCAAGAAGGTCAGCAACAGCTTTTTGTTCATACCAAGAAAGTACAATAGATAATGGAAGGTTATTTACGTTAGTATCAAAGGCATCTGCGAGAGCTAGGGCAATTTTAGTTGCAGAGTAAGCATCATTACATTGACCTATATCTAACAATCTAGGAATTCCGCAGATTTCTCCAAATTCTAATTTATTAAATCTATATTTTCCACAGGCTAAAGTTAGAATAACACAATCTTTAGGTACTTTTTGAGCTAATTCAGTAAAGTAATTTCTTCCTGGTTTAGCACCATCACAACCACCAATAACAAAGAAATGCTTAATGTAGCCGTTCTTAACAGCAGAAATAATAGCCTCGGCATTAGATAATGTAGCATTATGTCCAAAGCCAACTAGAATTTCTTTTTTTTCTTCATCAGAGGCAAAGCCACCAAGTTCTAAGGCTTTACTAATTATTTCACTGAAATCTTTTTTACCATTAGCTAGTTTAGGGATATGCTTTATGTCATCCCAGCCTACAACATTTGTAGTAAAAATTCTATCTTTATAGGAATCTCTTGGTTTCATTAGACAGTTAGTTGTCATAAGAATACATCCAGGAATATTATCAAATTCCTTTTGTTGATTTTGCCAAGCACTTCCGAAGTTACCTACTAAATGAGGATGTTTTTTTAATTCAGGATATCCGTGACCTGGTAGCATTTCACCATGAGTATAGACATTTACTCCAGTACCAGCAGTTTGTTCTAATAAAAGTTCTAAATCTTTAAGATCATGACCTGAAATAATTATAAAAGGTCCTTTAACAGTTTTTACATTAACTTTTGTAGGAATAGGATTTTCATATTTATTGCAGTTAACTTCATCTAATATTTTCATAACCTCAAGGCTTATATTTCCTGCTTTTATCATAAGTTCAATAGCTTCAGTTAAAGTTAAATCCTTATTAGATATGGCATCTAAAGCTATTATGAAAAATTTATCAACAGCATCACTATGACAATTTAAGAATCTAGCTTGATGAGAATAGGCACTAATTCCTTTTAAGCCATATAAAATGGTATGCTTCACAGAAATTATATCAGGATCTTCTGTAGTTATTTTATCTAATCTTGCTATTTTAGCATCATTTAGCATTTCTTCTTTAGTACTAGATAAATTATAATCAGTTTCTTCACGGTCTCTTGTATAATTTTTTGCTTTTAATCTAAGTTTTTCTTTTATTTTTTGACTTTCTTTTAGTAAAGATATATGAATTTCACTATCAAAATTTACATTAGTTAAAGTAGTGAAAAGACTATCCTCAATAAATTCAAAAACAGAACTATCTAAAGAACCTCCAGTATCTAAAATAGATTTTCCATAGCAAGCAATACCCTTTAATTGAAAAATTAACAAATCTTGAAGTGCAGCTATTTCAGCTGACTTTCCACAGACACCAACTTTGGTGCAGGCTTTTCCCCCTAAAGTCTGTTCACATTGATAACAAAACATTGGACTATCCATATTAAAAAATCCTCCTTTAGAAATAAACATTTAATATTAGTAATGTCCAATAATAATTTAATTATTAAAAAATAAAGGCTCTATCAAAATATTTTGATAGAGCCTTTATGAATTTATCTAAAAGAATCTAGAACTTTAAGTTCTAGTATAGTTCAAATTATAAAATATAATTATTATCTATTAGAAAGCAGAATTTCTTTTTTGATAATAAAGGATAGAGTCACGTACCCATCTTATACAAAATCTTTTTTCATCTCTACTAAATTCATTTTTATAAAGATTTAGATCTTCTAGAATTTTAGAAACAAGTTCTACAGGATTTAACTCAAAAGTTTCCTCCATTGGTACTTGTATTCTTTTGTTTTTATAGAATGGATTTTTAGAATTATATGTCCAATATAAATTCTCAAAATTTAAAAGTTCTATATTATTACTAAGAACAAGTCTTGGTGCAGAAGTTCCACCATGAACTAGTCCGGTTATCTCTATTTCCAATAAAGCACTTAAATCATTATCTTCTTCTGTTTTGAATAATTTACTAAGCAATTTAAGCCCCTCCTTTTTACTACAACTGAAATAAATTATTAGTCTACAGAAATAGTTATAGTCTAACTAAAACATATATCTATTATATACTTAAACTCTCAATATTTATATAGTTTTCTTTTCTTTAAAATAATTAATTATAAGGAAATTTCTCCCTAAAGAATTCTCTAAAAGAATTATCGTAAAATCTTAACACCATCTTTATACTTAAAAGTATTTTATTAACATCAAATTAATGAAAAAAAATTTATTATAGTAATTGAAAGAAAGTTAAAAGGGTAAGGTGATTAGTATGGTTTATCTTTCATTAATTGTGGCAATAACATTGCTTATATATTTATTTTACCTATTATTTAGGGAGGAAAAATAATGGAAAAAATAATAATTAATCTAGTGATTTATTTGAGTGTTTTAATGGTTTTAGCTTTGATTTTAGGAAAATATATAGCTAAAGTATTCTCTGGTGAAAAAGTTTTTTTATCATTTTTAATAGTACCTATGGAAAAGAAAATAAATAAATTTTTAAAAATAGATGAGAAAAAAGAAATGAATTGGAAGGAATATGTAAAAGCTATTTTGATTTTTTCTTTTTTAGGATTTTTAGTACTTTTTAGTATTTTAATTATTCAACAAATATTACCTTTAAATCCAGAACATTTGAAAAATTTATCTTGGGACACTGCAATAAATACAGCAGTAAGTTTTATAACTAATACAAATTGGCAAAGTTATTCTGGAGAAACTGCTTTAACTTTTTTAAGTCAAAGCATGGGGTTAACAGTTCAGAATTTTTTATCAGCAGCAGTGGGAATTACAGTGCTTATAGCTTTAATAAGAGGATTTATAAGGAAAAACAAAAATACTTTAGGAAATTTTTGGGGAGACTTAGTGAAGTCAGTTCTATATATTTTATTGCCATTATCAATAGTAGTTTCATTTTTCTTAATGTCACAGGGGGTAGTACAAAGTTTTAAAAGCTATGAAGAGGTAAAACTTGTGGAGCCAGTTTTATTAGCGGATGGACAAGTTATAGAAAGTTCTAAAATACCACTTGGACCAGCAGCAAGTCAAATTGCTATAAAGCAACTTGGAACTAATGGGGGAGGTTTTTTTTCAACTAACTCAGCCCATCCTTTTGAAAATCCAACAACATTAAGTAATTTAGTGGAAATGCTTTCTATAGTGTTAATACCAGCAGCTCTTTGCTTTACTTTTGGATTTATGGTAAAGGATAAAAAACAAGGACGAGCCTTGTTAATGGTAATGACAATAATATTTACAGCAGCCTTGGCGGGAATGTTGTTAACAGAAATTATGGGAGCAAAAACTTTAGTAAATAATCCAGCAATATCTACTATAACGGATAGTGGAACCATAATGGGAAATATGGAAGGGAAAGAGCTAAGATTTGGAGTTCTAGATTCGAGTTTTTGGACAGTGGCAACTACTGCAGCTTCAAATGGTTCTGTAAATTCAATGATAGACTCCTATACACCTATGGGTAATTTTATAGCAATGCTTTTAATGCAATTAGGAGAAGTTATTTTTGGAGGTGTAGGTTCAGGGCTTTATGGAATGATAGCCTTTGTAATTATGGCAGTATTTGTAGCAGGACTTATGGTAGGAAGAACCCCAGAATATTTAGGGAAAAAGATAGAAGCCTTTGAAATGAAGATGGCTTCATTAATAGTTATAATTCCACCTATAATGGTTCTTTTAGGAACTGCTCTTTTAGTTTTAACTCCAGAGGCAATAGGATTACTGGGCAATAGTGGTGCACATGGATTTTCAGAAATATTATATGCTTTAAGTTCTGCTGGAAATAATAATGGCAGTGCTATGGCTGGATTAAATGTTTCAGGAGTTCTTATGAATTTATTAACCTCAGTATTAATGATTATAGGAAGATTTTTACCTATGATATTAATATTAGCAACAGCTGGATCTTTAGTTAAAAAGAAAATAATTCCTACTACTTCAGGAACTTTAGAAACTAATAATTTAACATTTATTATACTTCTTATAATTGTAATTTTAATAATAGGAGCTTTAAGTTTTTTACCTGCTTTAGCTTTAGGGCCAATAGCAGAACTTATTGGCTAATTGGGAGGATTTATGAGTAAAAAAAGTTTTATAGAGGGGAGAGTTTTTAAAGAGGCTATTATAAATGCTTTTTTAAAACTTGATCCAAGAGTACAAATTAAAAATCCAGTGATGTTTGTAGTTTATATTGGTTCTATTTTAACAACTTTAATTTTTATTATATCTAATTTTTCTATAAATAAAGAGGAAAATCCTATATTTATTTTAGTAATTTCATTAATTTTATGGATTACAGTACTTTTTGGGAATTTTGCTGAGGCTATTGCAGAGGGACAAGGAAAAGCTCAAGCAGATTCATTAAGAAAGAGTAAAAAAGATACACTTTGTAGAAAAATAAAAGAGATTGATTATAACTCAGACAGTGAAGAAATATTATCAAATACCCTTAGAAGAGATGATTTAGTGTTGGTGAAAGCTCTAGAACAAATACCTGCTGATGGTGAAGTTGTTGAGGGAGTAGCATCAGTGGATGAAAGTGCAATAACAGGAGAGAGTGCACCTGTTATAAGAGAGGCTGGAGGGGATAGAAGTGCAGTAACTGGTGGGACAACTTTATTATCAGATTGGCTTATTATAAGAGTAACATCAAATCCAGGTGAGGGTTTTTTGGATAAGATGATAGCTATGGTTGAAGGGTCAGAAAGAAAAAAGACACCTAATGAAAAAGCCCTTGAAATTCTTTTGATTTCTCTTACTATAATTTTTATTGTAGTAACTTCTACATTATATGTTTTTAGTAGATTTTCAGTAAAACTAAACGGAGCAGGAGTACCATTATCATTAACTGTATTAATAGCTTTGCTTATTTGTTTAGCACCTACAACTATAGGTGCCCTATTATCTTCTATAGGTATTGCGGGAATGAGTAGATTAAATAAAGCAAATGTTTTAGCTAAATCAGGAAGAGCAGTTGAAGCAGCAGGGGATATAGATGTTTTGTTACTAGACAAGACAGGAACTATAACATTAGGAAATAGAGAAGCTAGTAAATTTATCGCAGTGGGAAATATTGAAGAAGAGGAACTTGCTAAGGCTGCTTTTTTAAGTTCTTTTGCAGATGAAACTCCAGAGGGGAGAAGCATAATAAAGTTTGCAAAGGAAGTATATAAAGTGAATTTAGATAATATTAAAGAATTAAATCCTGAGTTTATAGAGTTTTCAGCAAAAACAAAAATTAGTGGTGTTAATATAGGACAGGATGAATTTAGAAAGGGAGCTTTTTCAGCCATTGAAAAATATATAAAGGAAAATGAAGGAGAAGTATCTTTAGATTGTAGAGAAAAAGTAGAAGCTATAGCAAAGAGAGGTGGTACACCTCTTGTAGTGGCAAAGAACAATAAAATATTAGGAGTAATTTATCTTAAAGATATTTTAAAGCCAGCAGTAAAAGAAAGATTTGCAGATTTAAGAAAAATGGGAATTAAAACAATTATGATAACTGGGGATAACCCATTAACAGCAGCAGCTATAGCAGCTGAAGCAGGAGTAGATGATTTTTTAGCCGAGGCGACACCAGAGGGAAAACTTGATTTAATTAGAAAGTATCAAAGTAACGGAAGACTTGTGGCTATGACAGGAGATGGAACAAATGATGCACCAGCTTTAGCACAGGCAGATGTGGCAGTAGCTATGAATACGGGAACTCAAGCAGCTAAAGAGGCTGGAAATATGGTGGATTTAGATTCAAGTCCTACAAAACTTATTGAAATAGTTAAAATAGGTAAGCAATTATTAATGACAAGAGGTGCTTTAACCACATTTAGTATAGCTAATGATATAGCAAAATATTTTGCTATAATTCCAGCACTTTTTGTATCAATTTATCCTAATTTAGCTAAATTAAATGTTATGAAACTTTATAGTCCTGAATCAGCTATTTTATCAGCAGTAATATTTAATGCATTAATAATAGTAGCTTTAATACCATTATCTTTAAAGGGAATAGCCTATAAAGAAATGAAGGCATCTTCATTATTAAGAAAAAATCTTTTAGTATATGGAGTTAGTGGACTTGTGGTTCCTTTTATAGCTATTAAAGTTATTGATTTAATAGTTTCTATATTTTTATAAGTTATAGTGACTTATAGATATTAAGTATTTCGTTTTAATTAATTAAATTAGATAGAGATATTTATAAATAGAGTGGTAAGTTGTAAAAATGAAGTATTTACTTAAATTTAGTGTGTACTTTTCAGTGAAATATATATAAGGGAGTAAAAATCATGAAGGAATATAAAGAAATATTAATAAGGGCTACAAAGTTATTACTTGTTATGATAATAATCACTGGAGTTATTTATCCATTAGTGGTAACAGGATTAGGACAAGTGTTTTTTAATAATAAAGTAAATGGAAGTATTATTGAAAAAAATGGGGTGAAGATAGGGTCAGAGCTTATTGGACAAAATTTTGATAATCCAAAATATTTTTTTGGAAGACCCTCAGAAACTAGTGAATATTCTTACAATACTTTAGGGTCAAAGGGAAGTAATATAGCTATAGAGGGAGAAGATTTTAAAAAGACAATAGATGAAAGAATAGCTACTTTAAAGAAATATGACGAAGGAAATAATAAAACTATACCAGTGGATTTAATAACTGCCTCTGCCAGTGGGTTAGACCCCAATATTTCAGTGGATGCAGCTAATTATCAAATAGATAGAGTAGCTAAATATAGAAATCTTTCAAGAGAAAAAATTTCTAATTTAGTTAAAGAATACACTGAAAAAGAGAGTTTTGGAGTTTTAGGTATTGAAAAGGTTAATGTTTTAAAATTAAATTTGGCTTTAGATCAATTAAAATAAAACCAATATAATAACATATAAGTAATTATTTTACTTATATGTTATTATATTTTTATGAAAAAGAAAATACATGGTATAACTTCTATATTTAAAAAATTAAAGTATTTATAAATATATTAATTCTAATTTAGGAGAGAATTATGGGAGAAAAAATAAATAGTAAGGCAGAAATGCTTTTAGATAATTTAAATGAAGAGTTTCAAAATAAAAAAAAGGGAAAATTAAAAATTTTTTTTGGTTATGCAGCAGGAGTTGGAAAAACCTATGCTATGCTTAGTGAAGCAAGGGAGCTTTTATTAGAGGGAATAGATGTAGTTGTAGGCTATGTTGAACCACATAGCAGACCAGAGACCATGGAACTTTTAAATGGTCTTGAAAAATTGCCGGAGAAAGAAATTAGTTATAGGGGAATTAAGATAAAAGAATTTGACTTAGATTTAGCACTTCAGAGAAAACCAGAAATTATATTAGTGGATGAATTAGCCCATAGTAATGCTAAAGGGCTTAGACATAGTAAAAGATGGCAGGATATAGAGGAACTTTTATCAGCAGGAATAGATGTTTACAGCACTGTAAATGTACAGCATATAGAAAGTTTAAATGATATTGTAGAAACTATTACTAAAATTTCAGTTAGAGAAACTATTCCAGATAAGGTTGTTAATGAAGCTACTCAATTAAAGCTTGTAGATATAGATCCCAATGATTTAATTGAAAGATTTAGAGAGGGGAAAGTTTACAAAAAAGAACATGCAATAAGGGCTGAGAAGAATTTTTTTAAGAAAGAAAACTTACATGCATTAAGAGAAATTTCTCTAAGAAGAATAGCTGAAAGAGTTAATAAGGATGTAAAAAGTTCTAGAATTAAAGTAGGAAATTTAGAAAGATGTCCCACAAAAGAAATTTTATTGGCATGTATAAGTGCTTCACCTACTGCTGGGAAAGTTATTAGAACTGCCGCAAGGATTGCAGGTTCTTTAAATGTACCTTGGATAGGAATATATGTTGAAAATAAAGAAAGTGGAGAAATGGATTTAGAAGAGAAAGAACAACTTAGAAAGAATATAGCCCTTGCTGAAAGTTTAGGAGCTGAAATATCAATACTTCATGGTGAGGATGTAGTAAATGAAATTTTAAATTTAGCTAAGATAAAATCTATTAGCCGAATTGTAATAGGAAGGAATCATAGGGTAGGGCTTAGCGGAATTTATAAGCATTATAGAAAAGATATAGTAGATAAACTTATAGAACTTTCAGAGGATATAGAAATCCATGTAATACCATCAAAAGTAAATAGAGAAAGACCATTAGCAAGAATTAAAAATAAAAAATTTGAAGAAATATCTCCTTATATTAAGGTAAATACAAGAGATATTATTAGAGCTATTTTAATTATCTTAGTTTGTACTATAATATCTTTATTCTCTATGAAGTTAGGCTTTTCAGACCATAATATCTTACTTATATACATACTTGGAGTGCTTTTTATATCAGTAAGTACAGAGGGGTATTTAATTGGAGCTGTGGCAGCTTTTGTTAATGCATTAATTTTCAACTATTGTTTTACAGATCCTAAACTTACTTTTTCTGTAAATGATAGTTCTTATCTAACAACAGTACCATTTTTTTTAGTAGCATCTATAATAACTAGTGTTCTTGCTACTAGGGTAAGAATTGAAGCAAAAAGTTCCTTTGCTAAGGAAGAAAAAACACAATTATTATATCAAATAAGTAGGAGTTTTTTGCAAATAATGGGCCATGAAAATGTTATAGACCATGGGTTAGAGCTTATTAATAGTTCTCTTCAAAGAAATGTTATTTTCTTTGAAAAACAAGGAAATGATTTAAAGGAACTTTTTTATTTTAAAGCTAATTTAGATATAACAGAGGAATGTTTAAAAGAAAAAAGTGAAATAGGTGTAGCTAGGTGGGTGTATAAAAATAATGAGGTGGCTGGAGCTGGTACAGATACTATTCCGGGAACTGGATTTAAATATATTCCTATAATAGGTTATAAAAATAGTTTTGGGGTAATTGGAATAGATTGTTTAGATGGGCTTATTAATAAAAATGAAGAAATATTTTTAGAAACTATAATAGTTCAAATGGCATTAGCATTAGATAGAGAGGAACTTTATAGAAAAGAGGAAGAAAATAAGATAGCCATAGAAAGAGAGAAACTTAAAAATAATTTATTAAGGGCAATTTCTCATGATTTAAGAACTCCATTAACTGGAATTGTAGGCTCTAGTGCATTGATTTTAGAAAATAAAAATAAATTATCAGAAGAAACTTTAGATGAATTACTAAAGGGAATAAATGAGGAGGGGCAATGGTTAATATCATTAGTAGAAAATTTACTTAGTATGACAAAAATAGATGAGGGAAAACTTGAACTAAAAAAGTCAGAGGAGGTAGTTGATGATATTGTTTATGATGCAATAAATCATTTAAGCTTTAAAAAAAGATCTCAAGAGATAAAAATAGATTTACCTAAAGAGGTTTTAGTTGTTCCTATGGATGGAAAGCTTATTTCACAGGTTTTAGTTAATTTAATAGATAATGCGATAAAGTATACAAGCCCCCAGTCAAAGATAATAGTTTCTGTTAGTAAAGAAGAGGATGAAGCTGTATTTAGAGTAATTGATAATGGAAAAGGTATTGATGAGAAGGATATTTCAAAGATATTTGATCAATTTTTTACTGCTAATTCAAATTGGGGTGATTCTAAAAGGGGAATAGGACTTGGACTTGCTATTTGCAAGGCAATAATAGAAGCCCATAGAGGTGTTATAAAGGTTTATAATAATAAAATGGGGGGAGCAACCTTTGTTTTCAAATTAAAATTATAAAAGGGGAATTTTAATGGATTATAAAAATTTAATTTTAATAGTAGAGGATGAAAAAAATATTAGAAAATTTATAGGAGCTTCTTTAGAAACTCAAGGATATGTGGTAAAATTTGCAAAGGATGGAGAAGAGGGCATAAGAATGGCTCTTAGTTATAATCCAGATTTAATTTTATTAGATTTAGGACTTCCAGATATGGAGGGATTAGAGTTTATAAAAAAAGTAAAAGAATTTTTAATAATACCTATTATTATAGTTTCTGCAAGAGAAAATGAAAGAGATAAGGTAACAGCTTTGGATTTAGGTGCTGAGGACTATATAACTAAACCCTTTAGTCTTGCAGAACTTCTAGCAAGAGTAAGAGTAGCTTTAAGGAGAAAAAATAATTTAGAATTAGAGGGTAAGGAGATTAAAACTATTTATCAGTTTGAAGGGCTTTATATAAATATAGAAAGTAGAGAAGTAAGAGTTAATGATGAAAAAATTCATTTAACTCCTATAGAATATAAAATATTATTACTTCTTATAAAACATCAGGGAAAAGTTTTAACTCATAATTTTATAATTAAAGAAATTTGGGGAACTAATATAAATAGTGAAACACAGGGACTTAGGGTATTTATGGCAAGTTTAAGAAGGAAATTAGAGAGTGATAAAAATAAAAAATATTATATTTATACAGAGATAGGTGTAGGATATAAATTTAATTGTTAATGATATGTTTAATTGCTTAATAGGAAAGTTTTTTTAATTTTTTTAAGAGATTTATGTTAATTATTATTAGAATATTTTAAGTTAGTTTATAAAGTTATAATAATTAAAAAATAAATGGTATAATAAAATTCAATTAAAAAATGTTTAAAAAAAGAAGGAAATTGAAAATGAAAAAATTAAAAAAATATATAGAGAAAATGATAAATAATAAAATAAGATTAAAAAAAAAATTTTAGATGAAACAATTATAAAAAACAAAAGAATATATAATTCATATTTTGATAAAACAGTAAAACAGTATATGTGGTTACAAATAAAAATGAAAATTTTGAAAATATGTACAATAGGATTTGCATATCCATGGATATTATGTATAGAACAAGAAGCTAAATGCAAAAATATGGTAATATGTGGCAAAAGACTTAAGTTTATTGGAAATCCTAAAGATTTGATAAGTCATTGGATAATATGGTGGTTTTTATCTTTGTTAACTTTTGGAATATATGGAATTGTAGTGAAAGTTAGATTTCAACAGTGGGTTGTAGCAAATACTATTTTTGAAGATTTAGTAATTGAAACTGAGTACTAAAATATTTAATTAAATATAAAAGTTTAATTTTGGTATTTAACTTGCAAATATGAGATATAAATTAGAAAAAGTTATAAATTTACTTTAAGCATATTTGAGTGTAAAATAATATAGTAAAGAATTGTTAATTAAATATTTATATAAATTAAAAAACAGAAGATGGAGAAAAGAATAACTATGTTGATGATAAAAAGTTATAACGATAGAGAACTAAAGAGATTAAGTAAAACAGCAGATAAAATTTTAACATTAAATAAAAGTTATAAATCTTTAAGTGATAGTGATTTAAGAGCTAAAACAGATGAGTTTAAAAATAGATTAAATTCTGGAGAGAGTTTAGATAAATTATTAATAGAAGCTTTTGCAGTATGTAGAGAAGCTGCTTCAAGGGTTTTAGGGATGAAGCATTATAAAGTACAGTTAATAGGTGGAATAGTAATGCATCAAGGAAGAATTGCTGAGATGAAAACTGGAGAAGGAAAAACTTTAACAGAAACTTGCCCTGCTTATTTAAATGCATTACAGGGAAAGGGAATTCATATTGTAACAGTAAATGATTATTTAGCAGAAAGAGATATGAGACAAATGAGTCCTCTTTTTGAATTTTTAGGTTTAACTGTAGGGGTGGTTAAGCAAGATAGTAACCATGATGAAAGACAGGCTGCTTATAAATGTGATATAACCTATACTACAAATAATGAAATTGGATTTGATTTTTTAAGGGATCATATGGCAGTTGATGAAGAGGATAAAGTTCAAAGAGAATTAAACTTTATAATACTTGACGAGGTAGATTCTATATTAATAGATGAAGCTAGAACTCCATTAATAATTTCTGGAGAAGGTGATAAACCAACAGATCTTTATAGAATAGTAGATAGATTTATAAAGAAATTAAGGCCAGAAGATTATAATAAAGATGAAAAAGAAAATGCAATAACTTTATCAGAGATAGGTGTAAAAAAAGCTGAGCGTGTTTTAGGCATAGAAAATTTAGCGGCAATAGAATATGGTGAATTAAATCATTATTTAAGTCAATCTTTAAGAGCTAACTATATGATGATTAAGGATAAAGATTATTTAGTTAAAGAGGGAGAAGTAATAATAATAGATGAATTTACTGGAAGAATAGCTGATGGAAGAAGATTCTCAGAAGGACTTCACCAAGCTATAGAAGCTAAAGAAGGTTTAGAGGTTAAGGCAGAATCAAAAACTTTAGCCACTATAACTTATCAAAATTTATTTAGAAGCTATAAAAAATTAGCAGGAATGAGTGGTACTGTAAAGACAGAGGAAGCTGAATTTAGAGAAATTTATAATCTGGATGTTATTGTAATTCCAACTAATAAGCCTATAGCAAGAATTGAAAATCCAGATAAGGTGTTTTTAAGTCATAAAGGGAAAGTTAGAGCAATTATAAATGATATTATAAATACACATAGAGCAGGAAGGCCTATTCTTGTCTGTACACCTAGTGTTGAGAGATCAGAGGAGTTATCGCTTAAATTAAATCAAATGGGTATTCCTCATCAACTTTTAAATGCAAAATATTATGAGCAAGAAGCTGATATAGTAGGAAGAGCAGGAGAAAGAGGAAAGATAACTATAGCAACAAATATGGCTGGAAGAGGAACAGATATAAAACTTACTAAAGATGTAGAAAATATGGGTGGATTAAAGGTTATCGGAACAGAAAGAGCTTACAATAGAAGAATAGATAATCAACTTATAGGTAGATCAGGTAGACAGGGGGATAAGGGTGAATCACAATTTTATGTATCTTTAGATGATGACTTATTAAGAGTGTTTGGTCTTGAAAAGCTTAAAGGAATGCTTCAAAAGCAAGGATTTAGTGAGGCAGATGTAATACAAAATGCATTTATTCATAAGCAAATAGTAAAGGCTCAAAAGAGAATAGAGGGAGTTCATTTTGATGAAAGAAAACAAACTATAAAATATGATGATGTTATAAATGAACAAAGAAAAATAATTTATTCTCAAAGACAATCAGTACTACATGGGGAAGATATAGATAAACATATTGTTGGAATGGTAAAAGAAACTGTTGAAAATATAATTTATAAAGTTTTAGATAGAAATGGAATGGAAGAAGAAGATTTTGAGGTGAATACAGAATTACATAATAAGGTTTGTTTAGACCTATTTAATGAAATCTCTTTAGGATATTTATCAACAGGAAAAGAAGTTTTATCTTTTGCAAGGTTAAAAAGAAAGAAAACTTTAGAAGATGTTGAAAAATATTTAAATGAAGTAATGATAAAATTCTTAAATGAAAAAATAGAGTCAGATAGGAATTTCTTTGAAATGGCTGAAAGAAAAACTTTATTAGCAGTGGTAGATAGATTATGGATGGACCATGTTGATGAAATGACAGAGCTTAAAAAGGTTGTAAGAAATGCCGGATATAAGCAACAGGACCCAGTACAGGCTTATCAGCTAGAGGGAAGTAAAGTATTTAATAATTTAATAACTAGTATTAGAGAAAGTTATATAAGAGCTATATTTAATATTCAAGTTTTTGCAGATAATAATGAGGATATTGCACAGGGATAAATTTAAAAAATGATATATTGCAGGGGTAAACTTTAATATAAATTATATATTAAAGTTGCCTTACAAATATTAAGTATCTATTTATATATTTTAGGTAGATACTTAATTAAAAATAAATAAAAGGAATGTTTTTGGATAAAATTTGAATTTATTTTCAATATAATACTTCTTTATAATTTAGAAATGGAATATAATAATAAAAAGGGTTTAGTAAAATTAAATTTAATTTTATCAGAAAACGATTACAAAAAGGCTTTGAAACTGATTTTAACTAAAAGGGTTATGTAAAGTGGAAATTATATTTTATAAAAGAAAATATTGGAGAGAAATATGAAATTAATTATAAAAAGGTTTATAATATTTCGATTAATAAGGAATGCTATATAATATTATATTTTAATACAGAATTTAGTGAAAATTTAGGGGATTATAACAATAATAATTTACAAAAAAAAAACTCGGTGTTAAAATAGTTTGTAAGCAAAAACCTTTAAAAAAATATCTAGGAGGCTAAAATGCTAGGTAAAGATAAAAACTCACAAAAGAAAAAGCCCGCAAGGCAAGAAAAAATAGTGAAGAGAACTAAGAAGAGTTCTAATACGAGAAGTGCAGTGGTAGATAAATCTAAATCTACAGCAAGTAGCGGTAATAAAAAAGCTTTAAATAAAAATGTGAAGGAAGCTTCAGAAAAAACTACTAAGAAACAGGTTAAAAAGAAAAAAATGAAAAAACCTTTGTCAGCAAAGCAAGTTAAAGTAAGAAATATTCTTATAGCTTTGTTAACTGTAGTTATAATTGGGGGCCTTTGTGGCTTTGTTGTTTATGAATATTCAAATCAACAAAAAGTTCAAAAACAACAACAACAGCAACAACAGAATATTGATGGAATTACAGATCAACAAATGATTACAGCAGCTAATGCATATTTAGGAAATGAGCAGTATAATTTTAAATCTGTAATAAAGAGAACTGTTAACAGTAATGGAAATTTAGTTGCTACTTTAGTAGCGGCAGAAGAAAATAACGGAACCTATCAGATGACTCAGGTTAGTGTAATGTATAATGTTTCAAATAATACAGTTACAGCTATAAGTATGCAAGCCGTAAATCAACAAACTACAACCTCTAGTGCTATAGAAAGTTCTACAGAGGTACAAAATAAACTTGATGTCACTTATAAAGTATTAGATTACTTAAAAGGAACTGGTATGAATATTAATGATACAAGTTGGGCTATGGATATAACAGCAGACCAAACTATTGGTAATCAAACTGGATATCTAGTAGATGTTTATAAAGTTCAAGGAAACTTAGAAAATCCTATAGAATGGATATTTGTATCTAATAGTGGTCAAATGTATAACGCAGGGACAAATGGTCAAGGACCATTATCTCCAATTTAAAAAAACAAAAAATCTAAAAAATCGACCCCGGGGTATAGGAAAAAATTTCCTATACCCTGGGGTGAATTTTTGGGTGGATTTTTTTGATTTTATTTTTAAAGTTTAATATGGCAATAGCCATTTGGATTTTTCTTTAAATATTTTTGATGATATTCTTCAGCTTTATAAAATTTTTCTAGTGGTTTTACTTCAGTTACAATTTTTTTATCGTAACTTTCTTCAATTTCTTTGAAAACCTTATGGATATGAGGTAAATCTAGAGGATCTAAATAATAGATACCAGTTCTATATTGACTACCCACATCATTTCCCTGTTTATTTAAAGAAGTTGGATCTATTATAGAGAAAAATTTATATAATAAATTCTCAAGAGAAATAATTTCCTCTTCAAATTTTACAAGACAAGCTTCTGCATAGTAAGTGTTACCATTACAGATTTCTTCATAGGTTGGATTTTCTGTTCTACCATTTACATAACAAACTTCAGTTTCTGTTACTCCTTCTATTCTTGAGAAAAATTCTTCTACTCCCCAAAAACAACCTCCAGCTAATACTATTTCATTCATTAAAAATTCCTCCTTAGTAATAATTTTTATTATATAATAATATTATAACAAATTATAAAGGGACTATTATTAAAAATAACCAAGAATAAATAAAAATAATAAAAATTTTAATGGATATTTAAGGGAAAATTCTTTAAAATTTCACAAAAAAAATCTTTTCATTTCACAAAACTGACATATTAAAAGGTTAAAATTAAAATATAAATTACTACTTAATGGAAATAGAGTAGAGATTTAAAAAAATAGTTACTTAGTAACTAAATGAATTAGGGAGTGATATTTTTGGGAAAAAAATTTTTCAAAAATTTGACTGTAAAAAATTTAAGTTTTAAAAATAAAATGATAATAGCGCCAGTTTCAAGTAATAAAGCTGATGAAGATGGATTTCCAAAGGAATTTCATTATTTGCATTATGGTAGCAGAATAGTTGATTCAGTAGGAGCTGTTATAGTAGAAGGAACTGCTGTGGATAAAAATGGAAGAAAAAGCACTAAAGAACTTGGCATATGGAGTGATAAACATATAAAGGGGTTAAAAAAAATTGCTCTAGGAATAAAGACTAAGGCTATAATAGCTGGAATTCAATTGTTTCATGGAGGCAATTTAAATGAAGAGAATCCTATAAAGATAAATGAAATAGAGATAAGGGAAATAAAAGAAATAATTAAACAATTTAAAGTAGCAGCAAAAAGAGCTATAAAAGCCGGTTTTGATATTATTGAAATAAATGCAGGTGAAGGATATTTAATAGAAAATTTCCTTTCATTAGAAAAAAATAAAAGAATGGATGAATATGGTGGAGAAATAGAAAGAAGAGCAAAATTCTTACTTGATATTATTGATGCTATTAAGAGTATAATAAAGGATGGTAAGTTACTTGCTATAAGACTTTCAGCAGACTCCTTAGAAAAAATGACTATTCATGAAAGAGAATTACTAATAAAACTTCTAGAGGAAAAAGCGGTAGATTTAGTAGATATAAATAGAGGTTTAGAAAATGAAAGAGTAATTGAAAGTAAGAAAAGTAATGATTTTAAAGAAAAAAAGAAACTTCCACTTTTAGAAGGAGGATTTATAAATTTGGTAAAAGAGCCTAGGGAAATAATAAATAATTATAGAAAAGAATCTTTAGAATTTTCTGGAATGGCAAATTTAAAAAATTCTTACTGGATGCTCTGTAATTAAATAAATTAATGAACTACATCATATATTTATTGTATTTTGATGTAGTTTATTTACTTTTTTATATAAAAATAAATAATAACTTTTAGATATTTTAAAAAACTTAGTTTTATTATTTCATTATTTTAAGTATAATGAAATAGTAAATTTCGTACAAAAGAAGGTGAAAATAGTGAGAAAAAAAATTTTGGTTTTATCAGTGTTATTAACTTTATTTATTGGTGGAACAACTCTAGCCACAGAAAAAACTGAGAATAAAGTATTACTAACGAATAACTCCAACATAACCTATGGAACAAATGATTTAAGCGATATATCAAGTGCGAATCCTTTAAATTTTGATAGTCCACAGGCTAATTCAAATGGTGTTTTAGAAAGAATGCCTACTACAGAAATAAATACAAAGTATGGAGTAATGCAAATTACTCAAGAAGCAAAAGGATATCAATGTAAAAATTTATCTAATGCTAATGCTCCTATTTTAAATGTGGCTACAGTGAATAATATTTATACTGTAGGTGGGCAGGTTGACTTAGAGGCATTAATAACACCGGAAATAGTAAATTCCTCAGGTCAGCAGATTCAAGGGCAAATAATATTTCCAGAGGTTAATACAAAAACTCCTAATTATGGAGCTAAATATGTTGAAGCAGTAGGAGAAAATGGTGCTATAACAGTGGCCCCTTTTGTTTATAATACAGTTCAATTTAAATCATCTGTTACTTTAAGTTCATATAACGATGTTAAGAATTTAAATATAAATGATGTTTTAGAGGGTGGTGGTTCCTCAGATTTAAGATTTTACATTGGGAATTATACCCAAGGTAGTGATACTGTAGTTGTAGGGCTTAATAGAGGTATGGCTTCAGTGCAACAAGAAATAGGAATAAATATTAAAAGCTCTACTGCGGTAACTCCTACACCGAATCAAAATAATACAAATACGGGAAATATAAATATCTCAAAAAACTCAGCAAAAGTACCATTTCTTATAAGTTTATTAATAAATAAATTTACTTACATTATAACAGGAGCAATTTTAATTTTAATAGTAGCTTATTTTTGCTTTATCGGAGAAAAAAGAAAGTAAATAATTTACTAAACTAAGGAGGAATAACTTTGAAAAACAGGCGAAAAAGAAGACCGCTTTTAGGTATAGCATTAATTGCTATTATAATAAGTGGATTATACTTAATGTATAATCATATTGATAATACTTACAAAACTTATATAGATTCAGGAATTGAGTTTAATACAAATAACGGAACAATGTCTCAATTAAAGGATATGGTTACAGGAGGTCCTTGGACTAAAGCTATAGATAAAATGGGAAATTTGGAATCCTACTATGAGCAAGCTCATAATATAAATAGCAATGTTGCAGGATGGATATTTGTAGATGGAACAAATATAAATTATCCAGTGATGTATAATGAGCAAGATGAATATTATTTAACACATAACTGGAAAGGGGAACCTTATTGGAATGGAAGTATCTTTTTAGATCAAAGAAATCAAGGCTTTGATAGTGTTTCTCTTATAAATGGTCATAATATGTTAAATGGAATAATGTTTTCACAACTTATGAACTTTAAAAATAAAAGTTTCTTTGATGGAAATCATAATGTTTATATCTATGATGGTATAAATAATAAATACGAAGAGTATAAACCAATAGGGGCTATCTATTGTCAACCTAATATTGATTTAAATCTTGGTAATATAACTCCAGCAGAGAGAACAGCTGAAGTCAATAAATTGATGAAACAATCAATTTATGGAGAACAACCTTATAACGGAAATAATGTAATCTTATTAAATACTTGTTTCTCTAATGGATCAGGTAAACATATTTTAGTAATAGCAGAACAAGTACCTTTTTCTAAAAGTTAATATATAAGATTTATTTAAAAACTAATTAGAATAAAAAATGGAGAGAACTATGAAATTCATAGAACTCTCCATTTTTTTATTTTTTTGAATTGAAATTTCGTTGGAACATTGCTACTTTTTCTTCATCTTCAAAGTCTTTTAAAGAATTAATACCTATTTGTTTTAGAATATCTTCTAAAATAACACTGTGAACAGGTACCTTTATAGCAGAATCCTTTGCAAAATTATCTATATTTTCAGTGGCTTTATCCTTAGGTATATTAGCTTTAGGACCACCAACGCAACCACCAACACAACCCATTCCTTCAATAAAGCTAGCCTTCATTTCCCCCTTTAAGGTTTTATTTAATATTTCCTTGCATTCAGGGACACCATTGCCCTTTATAGGATTAAAAAATTTTGCTTTTTCAGGATATAATTCTTTAACTACATCATAAACAGCTCTAGTAACACCACCAGTTCTACCATAGGAACGACCACCTAAGGATGGATATTCTTTAGTTGGTATAGGTGATAATGATTCTGGAACAATAGATAAAATACGGAAAATCTCTTCCAGTTCTTTAAAAGTCAATACAAAATCGATAGCATCCTTTATATCGGCTTCCTTTGCTTCTGCTTTTTTTGCTATACAAGGACCTACAAAAACAACCTTAGCCTCTGGATTTAACTTTTTAATGATTCTTCCAGCTGCAATCATTGGAGAAACAGAGGGAGAAAGATTAGGGATAAGTGTTCCATAAACTTTTTTTAGCATTCCAACCCACATTGGGCAACAACAGGAGGTAATCAATAAATCATCAGGGCCTTTTACCTGTTTATTAAACTCCACAGCTTCTTTTATAGAGAGAATATCAGCGGCAAAAGCAACTTCAACCATGTCAGAAAAGCCCATTGCTAGGAAAGCTGCTCTTAATTTATCCATAGAAAGATTTTCTCCAAATTGTCCAACTATTGCTGGTGCAACAATGGCAATAGTTTTTTTATTATTTTTTAATAGCTCTAGTAAAGGGAGAAATTCTACTTTTTCTAAAAGTTTACCATTTTGGCAAGCATCAATACAATTACCACAATTAAGACAAAGTTCAGAGTTGATAGAAGGATTTTCTAATTTGTTTTCAATAGTTAATGCGTTAAAAGGACAAACTTTTTCACAGGGAAATTTTTTTGAAGAGTCTTTAAAGCAATCAGAATCAAAACAACTTAATTTGTCCATGATACGTTTATTAACAATATAATTAGTTATAGCTTTTTTCAAATTATAAAGATAATTATTATCAAATTCTAAATCAACTCCACAAAGGGAAGTAATTATTTTAAAGGTTTCCTGTGGCGAAATCTCATGGGCAGACATTAAAGTAGAAATAGTTTCATCAAAGGTATCAGTATAGTAAGCAGTTACTAAGCTTTCAAATAAATCTTCATATTTACCGTTCATTGTTTTTCCTCCAAAATTTGGGATAAATAAGTACTATTTATTTAGTATGCTTTTCAACTATAAAATTAATACAAATTTTAAAATTTTTTTGTAGTATAATTTATTTTAACTATATTTTAGTAAAATGTTTTTTACTGATATAAACTAAGTGAAAAAATATATGGATTGATAGTAAATATAAGAAAAGGTGGAATTTAGATGAAGATAAAAGCTCCTAAGATTTTTAGTGAATTAGAAAATAGAGATGATGTAATAGAAGAAATAAAGGATAGTTATAAACTTTATGAAAAAAACTTTTCAGATATTCTTGTGGAAGGATTGGAAGAAAAGGCTTTAACTATAGATTCCTGCATATTTAAAAATGTTATTTTTGATAATAGCTATTTAGTAAATGCAGATATAATAGATAGTATTTTTGAAAATTGTGATTTATCTAATATTGATTTTACCTCTGCAGTGATGGAAAGAGTAGAATTCATAAATTGTAAATTAATAGGTGCAAGATTTGATGAAAGTAATTTAAAAGATATTTTATTTAAAGGTAATTTAGCTAAATATTCAAATTATTCTTTTTCTAAAATTAGTAATGTGATTTTTCAAGAATCTAACATGGAAGAATCAGTTATGCAAGAAGTTAAATTTAAAAAAGTTGAATTTAATAATGTAAATTTAACTAATGGATATTTTAATAAAACAATGTTAAAAAATATTGATTTTAGAAGTTCTGAAATTACAGGAATTGACGTTGAAATAGAAAATGTAGAAGGGGTTATAGTTAATGCTATACAAGGCTTGGAATTAACAAGACTTATGAAAATAAACATTAAATAAATAGCTTTAAAAGTTTTCTTAAAGCTTTAAATATTATATAATAAATTATTGAAGAAGTTAAATATATTAAGAGCGTTGAAGGAGAAAAAATGGGGTACCTATTAATTATTTTATCTACCTTATCAATAATTTTTGTTCTCATGATAAGGCAGATAAAAAGAAAACATGGATTTTTTAAAAATTTTAAAAAACTTATTATTGAAATAAATAAAACATATTTAGGAATATTTAAGCAAAATGGAATTATAAAAATAAGCTTTCATTTAGTATTGATAATAGCAGCAGAGTTCTTAACATTTTTATCAATAACTACAGCTATTTATAGATATTTTAATATGGGTTTTTTATTATATACAGAGCCAATTATTAAAGGAGTATTGTCAGTAGCTTCCTTTGTAGTGGTTTTTTATTTAGTTGGATATATTCTTTTATTTACTTCAAAAATACATGGATTTATAAGAAAAACTGAAAATTTAAATTTTAGAATAGATTTTATAATAAGTTATTTTATAATAAGCACCTACTTAACTGTAATGTTAGTATTCCCAAAGGAATTTAATAAAATAGGAATGATTGTTTTAATTGGACTTATTTTTTGTTATTTATTAAATATGAAACTTTTAATAAATCTTATGATTAATCCTAAGAAGGCAAAATCAAAGGAAAAAGAAGAGATAAGTTTTTCTAGAATCATGCTAACAGCTATTTTAATTTTAGTGATGATTTTATTAAATTTATATTTAGCAGTTTGTGTAATAGAGGGATTAACCCCAGGTGCTTTTGCTCATTCAAATGGATATTTTAGTTTGTTTTATTATACTATAATAACATTTACAACTATAGGTTATGGAGATATAGTTCCAATTACTGTAGCAGCAAGAATTGTAGCTATAATTATATCTATTACTAGTGTTATATCTTTAACTGTATTTTTAAGTAGTATATTATCTTATAGAGAAAAATTTCAATAAAAAAATAGTTTAAACTAAGGGGATGCCATTTTATGGTATCTTTCTTTTTTATAAATTATTTTAAGTAATGAGAATATAAATTTATAGATAATTCATGTAAATTTAAAAAAAATTAATTATACTTAATTTAAAATGATGTTTTAAGGGAAGTATTTTTATTTTTAAAGATAGATATATATTTTTCTTAATATTCCATTGATTTTAATATTATTATGGGAAAGCGATAATAAGGACAATTACTAGATATTATATTAAAGTTAAGTAGTTAAGTAGTTAAGTAGTGGGGGGATTTGAAATGATAAATCAATTAGATAAGGCTAACATTTTAGTTATAGAAGATGATGATGATATAAATCAATTAATAAAGGAAGTCCTAGAGGAAGAGGGATATACTGTAAAAAGTGCTTATTCAGGAACAGAAGGGCTTTTAAGACTAGATGTAGAAAAATTTAATTTAGGAATTTTAGATTTAATGTTACCTGGAAAATCAGGGGAAGAGGTATTAACTGAAATAAGAAAAAGTAGTGAAATGCCAGTTATTATTTTATCTGCTAAAGAAGAACAGGGCATAAAGGCTAGAAATTTAAGAAATGGAGCAGATGATTTTGTAAGCAAGCCCTTTGATATAGATGAACTTTTAGCTAGAGTTGAAGTGAATTTGAGACGAGGTCTTAATAATAAAAGAGAAAATGATGAAATTTTTTATAAAGAAATTAGCTTAAATAAAGAAGAGAGAATTGTATTAGTCAATGGAGGGAAAGTAGAATTAACAACTATAGAGTTTGATATTTTAAAAATTCTAATGGAAAATCCTAAAAAAGTTTTTTCTAAAGTAAATTTATTTAAGTCTGTTTGGGGTGAAGACTATATTTGCGATGATAATACAATTACAGTACATATTAGCAATTTAAGAAATAAAATATCAAAGGCGGGAGCTAAGGAGCAATATATAAAGACTGTTTGGGGTATTGGCTATAGATTAGATAGAAATTAAGACTTTCTTAAGATTTTCTTAGAGATTAATTAAAGATTCATTGATAAGAATATATCTTTAGAAAAGGAAAATAGATATATAGAGGTTATTGAAAGAAGAGTAGAGAATTTATAGGAACTTTTAAATAGTTTCTTTATGATATCTATTATAGATTCAAAGGAATATGAAATAGATTTAGAAGTGATAGATTTAAAAGAAATTTTTTGTGAAGTAATAGCTGATTTTTATGCTGATTTTAATAAAATTTCTTTAGAACCAGAGATAACCATAGATGATGATAAAATATTTTGTTTAGGAAATAAAAAAGTCTTAAAAAGAATTATAGAAAACTTAACTAGTAATTTATTAAAATATAGTAAAAGTAATCCTATAATTAAACTAGAAAAAGAAAAGGATAATGCAGTTATAACTATTATTAATAAAGCAGATAATATAAGCAAATTAGATGTTGAAAAATTTTTTGATAAATTTTATAGAGAAGATAAAGCTAGAGACCTTAGCGAAAAAAGTACTGGATTAGGTCTTTCAATTGTTAAAGTATTAGTAGATAAGCTTAATGGAGAGATTTTTGCAACTAAAGAAAAAGAAAGTATAATTATAAAAATAAAATTTATAATTATATAAAAAACACTTGCATTAATAAATTTATCTGATATAATAATAAGAGTAAGGCGAAGGCCTAATAAAAATAAGAATGTAAAGATTTAATATAGATTACTAATTTCTTCTAAGGTTTTTTAGAGAAAAAGTTTATCCAATATGATCTTTAAATTTTAGGAGGAATTATAATGTCAGATAAAACTATCGTATGTAAAGATTGCGGATCAGAATTCGTATTCACAGTTGGAGAGCAAGAATTCTACAAAGAAAAAGGATTCGATAACGAGCCAGTAAGATGCCCAGCTTGTAGAAAAGCTAGAAAACAACAAAACAACAGAAGATAATTGTTGTAACCAGTAAAGTTTACTTTACTGGTTTTTTTTGTTTTAAAAAACTTTTTT
>JBOGCG010000042.1:0-5992 GCA_051656625.1 Sarcina sp.
ATCCTTTAAAGCTATTCCCTTTTCTGTAATTTCTACAACTACAACTCTATCATCCTCTACAGTTCTATGTTTCGTTACAAGTTCCATAGCTTCTAATTTTTTTATTACTGGAGTAAGAGTTCCAGAATCCAAATGTAATTTTTTACCTAAATTTTTAAATGTCACCTTTTCCTCTTCCCACATCACAAGCATAGTTATATATTGAGTATAAGTTAAATTATATTTATCTAATAATGGTTTATATAATTTTATAACTTCCCTGGATAAAGCATATAAGGGAAAACATAACTGATTTTCTAATTTTAATTTATCATATTTATCCATAATTACCTCTATTAATTTTCTTAAATTTAATTTTTCCAAATCAATATTTAATTATATTAATGAACACCTATACTGTCAAATTAGATTTCCCTAATATTAAATCTATATTTTTAAATTTAATTGACTTTTTTAATTTATCTTGTTATTATTCTAACATAAGAATTTAATTGTATCAAATTAAATTTATCAAAATTATATTTTACACAATAGAAAAGAGGTTTATTTATGAATATTTATGGATCAACAAAAAATACTGAACTTGAAAAAACAATTGAAGAATTAGCTAAAGGGGAAGCAATGGCTGCTGGTATGTACTTTACTTTAGCTCACATTGCAAAAGAACAAGGAAATGAAGAGCTTTCTAAAAGTCTATCTAAAATAGCAACTGATGAGGCAAGACATAGTGGTTTATATTCTTACTTAAATGGTAATTTAAACGAAGATATTTTATCTGTACTACCAATGTTTTTAAAAGAAGAAGAAAATGCTTATCCTCAAATCCTAGCTTTATCTGAAAAAATTGAAGCTTTAGGTCTAACTGAAGCCAGTGCTTTAGTTAAAAGTGCTGCTTTAGATGAAAAAGGTCATGAAAAATTATTAGAAACATTAATAAAAAAACACTCTAAATAATATAAAAACCTCTAGGAAAGATTTTTTAACTTTAATCTTCCCTAGAGGTTTTTTTCTTATCTTAATTTATTGAATTTCTAAGCTTTAATGCCTGTTCTCTTATTTCTGCTTCTTCTTTGTCTTTAAATTCATCTAAAACTATATCATGATTTATTTTCTTTCCATTTTTGCTATCTATAGTTACAAAAGTTAAAAATCCATCTATTAATAATTCTTCTTTTATAGAATGTTTAACCAATACATGTACCATCATGCTTGTCTTACCACAATAAGCAACTCTACTAACAAATTTTATTAAATCACCATTTTTAATAGGCTTTTTAAAGGACATTCCATGTACATTTCTACAGACAATATTCGCTGGATTTTCATACTCTGATGCGGCTGCTATAAATGCAGATTCCACAAACCAAGCTGCTGCCCTAGCTGCAAATAAAGTTCCATGATGATTTAAATCTTCACCCTTTACTAAATGTATACTTTCATAAGTTTTCATCTTAACTCCTCCTTAGTTTATCAATATTTTCAAAAAATTTCTCTTAGTTAGCTAATTTCATTAATACTTAATTTCATTATTTTTTATCTTAGTTGCTAGTTCTTTGACTTTTTCTTCTATAGCTTTTGCAGTTTTTATAAATTCCTCTTCTGATTTTCCAGTAGGGTCCTCTAACCCCCAATCTTCAACATAATTTCCTGGTAAAAAAGGACAAACTACATTACAACCCATTTTTATAACTATATCAACTTTTGGTATATCTTCTAATAATTTAGATTTTTGACTTTCATTCATATCAATATCATATAGTTTTTTTATAACTTTAACTGCATCTTGATTTATCATAGGCTTAGTTTCAGTACCTGCTGAATAACTTTCAAAAACATCTTTTCCAAATAAATTTCCCAAAGCTTCTGCCATTTGAGATCTACAAGAATTATGAACACAAATAAAAGCTACCTTTACTTTTCTCATTTTACATTACTCCTTTTAGATATAAATTTCAACATATATAGATTATTTTCTATATATCTATTTTAACTCTTCCACTTTTAATTTATTATAAATCTTAAATCTATAAATTAATATAGCTACACTTCCCTTTAAAATACTACTAACAGTAAAGCTAATCCATATTCCATTTAATCCAAAGCTTTTCATCAATATTAAAGCTATAGGTATTCTTAATATAGTAAAAATAATGCTTATAACAGAAGGTATACTTGGTTTCCCTATTCCTGTAAACAAACCATTTGACACCATTTCTGCCATGCTAAACATTTGAGAAAAAGCTAATATTTTAAGATAATTACTAGCCATATTCACAGTTTCTCCATTACTAACAAATATTCTAGCTAAAAAACTAGAGAAAAAAATAAAAATTAAAGTAGTAGCCAATGAATAGACAGCACCAATCTTTAAAGAAGTAATATAGCCTTCCCTAACTCTTTTATATTTTTTCGCTCCAAAATTTTGTCCAGAAAAACCAGCTATAGCTCCATTTAGTCCACCTATAACCATATAGGTTATTGACTCTATCTGTAATCCTATTTTCTGAGCAGCAATTGCATTATCTCCAAATACTGCAATAATTTTTGCAACAACAATATTTACTAAAGTAAAAACTATTCTTTGTAAAGCCATTGGAAAACCAAGTTTAAGTATTTCTACTCCCTTTTCCCACTTCACTCCAGCTAAATAAGTAAATTTTATTAATTCCCAAGATTTAATATTAAATAATATAAACATAACAAAATTAGCTATTAATGTTGCTATTGCAGCTCCTAAAACATCTAATTTAAATAAATATATTAAAATTGGATCTAATATTATATTTAATAAAATTCCTATCATATTTATTTTAAGAGATATCTTACTATTTCCAAAACTATTTAAAATTCTTATATACAATGTATTAAAAAAAGAAAAAAATAACATTGGTGCACTTATTACAAGATAGATATAAGAATTATCTATTACTTCTCTATTTCCTAAACCAAGAAAATTTATAAAACTCTTTCCTAAAATAATTAAAAGTAACATATATATAGTAGCTAAAATCAAGTTAAGTATAAGACCTATATTAATATATTCCTTAGTTTTTTTCTCATTTTTTTCTCCAATAGCATGAGCTGCCTTTATTCCTGTACCTATAGAAACTATAGCATTTATTGAATAGCCAAGTCCAATAAAAAAACTACAGGAACCCACAACAGTTATAGCATTACTTCCAAGTTTCCCAACCCATAGCATGTCTATTAAACCATAAGCAAATTGCAACAAAGAACTTCCCATTATAGGTATTGCTAATTTAGTTAGTACATCAGATACTTTCCCCTTAGTTAAATCTAATCTTTCCATTTTTCACCCCCAATATGATATTATAATAATATCATATATATAGATATCTATCTATATATTATTAAGAGTTTAATCTTTTATTTTTCTATAACAGCATAGGTTATAGAGCCACTTCTTTTCCCTCCATAAAATTTCTCTATACCTAAAGCTTTCAAATCATTTAAAAAAGCTCTTTCCTTTATAACAACCCTTTTTTTACAAACTCTTAAAGCTTCTTTTATAATTTCTTTATCTAATCCCTTATGTTCTGCAAAATCTCTAAAAGAATTTATAGTTGTAGATTTCTTATTTGACTTTTTAAACATGGGGTCAAAATAAACCACATCAAAACTATTATCCCCCTGTTTTGAAAGATATTCTTTATAAGATTCATTTCTAATTTCTATATTATTTAAAAACTTATAGTTTTCACTACTATAGTTCTCTAATCCCTTTTTGCTCAAATAAGCTATATATTTATTTATTTCAGTGCCTACAACTAACCCACTACTTCCAACAACTGCTGAAAAAACTAAAGAATCTCCAGCAAGGCCTAAGGTACAATCTAATATACTATCTCCCTCTTTTAAATTTGTTGCCTCAATTAAAGTTTCTTTATTTCCCTCTTTTATTGACTTAATTTTAAGTTCTGCCATATTAGGATGCCAAAATAAAGCACTATCTTCACCTTTAATAACAAGTTTATCTTTTTCAACCACTAATAAATAATCAAATTCATAATTTAAAAGCATTTTTTCAATGCTAGAATTTTCTCTTTTTATATATTCTATATCTAAATCTTTCCCAACCTCTAGAGCTTTATCTATTAGAAACTCTTTAGATTCTCTAGTTGTAGTTACTGCTATTTTCATCTTTGTCCTCTATCTCTCTCTAATTTTACATAATTTAATCATATCACATTTTCTCTAAATTGCTATTTCACTCTATTCTATAGGATTTAATTGAACTTATTATAAAAAAATGTTATGCTATGAATATTAAACTTTAATTATAAAAGAGAAAATTTAAATTTATATAAAGTATATTAAAGTGCCTATTTTATAGGCTCTTTTTTACTTATGAAAAGAGGTATAAAATGCTAAAAATAGATAAGTTATCTTATTCATATCCTGAAAAAGATTTATATAACGATATTTCATTCACTTTAGAAAAAGGACAACAGGCTGCTTTCATTGGAACAAATGGAAGTGGAAAAAGTACATTATTGGATATAATCATTAATCCAGACAATTATATGTTTGATGGAACTTTAGAAATGGATCCTAACTGTAGAATTGGCTATGTAAAACAATTCTCTCAATTAGATAAAGGACAGGAAGTTTCAGTTTTTGATTATATTGCTGAAATTTTTATAAACCTTCAAAATGAAATAACAGCTATCTGTACAGAAATGGAAACTGCTGAAGATATTGAACCAGTACTTGAAAGATATCAAGAAGCTTTAGATGCATTTAATGCAATAGAGGGTGACGATTTTGAAAATGTTATTACTAAAAAACTTAACTCTATAGATTTACTTAAACTTAAAGATTCAATGATTTCTGAAATTAGTAGTGGAGAATTTAAACTTATCCAAGTGGTTAAAGCAATGCTAACTAATCCAGATCTATTAATTATGGATGAACCAGATGTATTCTTAGATTTTGATAATCTTAATGCACTTAAAAACTTAATTAATGTACATAAAGGTACAATGATAGTTATTACACATAATAGATACTTACTAAATCATTGTTTCAATAAAATTCTTCATCTTGAAAACATGGAAATACAAGAGTTTGATGGAAACTACGTTGATTATAACTTCTATTTACTTCAAACTAAAATAGAATTACAGGAACTAGCTGCTGCTGACGATGCTGAAATTGAAAGAAATGAACTTTTAATAAAAAAATTAAGGGATTTAGCTACAGAAAACGCTGAAGCTTTCAGAGGTAGGAAACTAAATGCTAGAGTTAAAATACAAGAAAGATTAGAAAAACGTAGAATAAAAGCTCCATTTATAGCAATTAAAGAACCAGATATTAATTTAATTGCAGATAATGAACTTAAAGAAGACGTAACAGTTTTAAAAGCAACTGATTTTTCAGTTTCCTTCGATGAACTTCTTCTTGAAAATGTTACTTTCGAAATGAATTCAACTGATAAAGTAGCTATTATTGGTGCTAATGGTACTGGAAAAACTACTTTACTTCAAGAAATATTTGAAAATAATAATAGTTCTATTGAAGTAAATGAAGAAGTTGAAATGGCTTACTTATCTCAAATTCAAGGAAAAACTTTAAATGAAAATAATAGTTTAGTAGATGAATTCTTTGATTTTGGATTTAAAAGTTATGAACAAATCTCAGTTCATCTTTCAAGATATGGTTTTGAGGAAGAAAAACTTAAACAAAAAATAGGAAACCTATCTGGCGGAGAAAAAAATATGCTACAACTAGCTAAGATTTCTGCTAGTACTGCAAATCTTTTACTTCTTGATGAGCCAACAAGTCATCTAGATGTTTATTCTCAAATAGCTCTTGAAAAAGCTATGAAAAACTACAAAGGTGCTATATTAATGGTTTCTCATGACTTCTATTCTATCGTTAACTGTATGGATTATGTTTTATTAGTTGAAGATAAAACTATTAGAAAAATGAGTATGAGAAAATTCAGAAAAATGATTTATGCTAGTCATTT
>JBOGCG010000043.1:0-13512 GCA_051656625.1 Sarcina sp.
ATTATGAAGAAATGAGTAGATTAGCAGCAGAATTTATGGCTGCAGAGGTAAATAAAAAACCAGAAATTATTTTAGGATTAGCTACAGGTGGAACACCAGTCGGAATGTATAAAGAATTAATAAGAATGTGTGATAGTAAGGAAGTAGATTTTTCAAAAGCTACTACAGTTAATTTAGATGAATATATTGGATTATCAGGGGAGCATCCTCAAAGCTACAGATATTTCATGAATAGTAATTTATTTAATCACATAAATATAGATAAATCAAAAACTTATGTACCTAATGGACAAGCAGAAAATGTTGCAAAAGAATGTGAATCATATGATGCTAACATTAGAGAGTTAGGTGGAATAGATCTTCAATTATTAGGTTTAGGAAGTAATGGACACGTTGCATTTAATGAACCAAATGAATATTTAACAGTTGGAAGTCATGAGACTAAATTAACTCAAAGTACAATAGAAGCTAATGCAAGATTCTTCAATTCAATGGATGAAGTACCTAAGACTGCTATAACAATGGGTCTTGGTGGAATAATGCAAGCTAAAAAAATATTAGTTATAGCTAATGGTGAAGGTAAAGCTGAAGTAGTTGAGCAATTAATGAATGGCAAAATAACAACAGAAGTTCCTGCATCAATGTTACAAATGCATAGAGATGTAACAATTATAGTTGATGAAGCTGCTGCTTCAAAATTAAATAAATAATAAAAAATAAAAAATTTAAAGGCTATATTTAATCTTTGATTAAATATAGCCTTTTTTGTTGAAATTAAGTTAATTAATTTAAAAAAATACAATTTTTATAAAATAAAGGAGTATATAGAAGTGAAGTGGAATAATTAATTGATAATTTACCTTTAATGTTGGAAATAATATATAAATAATTATAAATTTTCTTAATATCCATGGTATCATAAGAATAGACTGTTTTATTTTAGAAATTTAAAGGTAAAACTGTATTTAAGGTCTATTAATAAAGTAAATGAGGTTAATAAAAGAAATTTAATTATTAATTTTAAATAAAAAATTAGAATGTTAAATTTGGAGTTGATTATATGGCTAAGATAAAAACAATGTTTCATTGCCAAGAATGTGGATATACATCAGCAAAATGGATGGGAAGATGTCCTGAATGTGGAAAATGGAACACTATGATAGAAGAAATAAAGGAAGAAGTAAGCCCAGCAAAAACTAAGGCTTTAGTGGATATAGATAAGAAGTTAGATAAACTTAAAAAGCTTGGAGAAATAAAATCTGGGGAAAAAGAAAGATATGATACTAAAATTGGAGAACTTAATAGAGTTCTTGGTGGAGGTCTTGTAAAAGGATCTCTGACATTAATATCAGGAGCACCGGGAATAGGGAAGTCAACAATTCTATTACAAACTGCAAATAATATTTGTAACTCCTATGGTACTGTGCTTTATATATCAGGAGAGGAATCAGAGGAACAAATAAAAATCAGAGGTGATAGATTAGGGGTTAATGCAGAGGATTTATACATTGTTTCAGAAACTAATTTAGATGTAATAGAAGCTTATATGGATGAGTTAAACCCTAAATTTGCAATAATAGATTCTGTTCAAACTGTATACAGAGAAAGTATTAGTTCAGCACCAGGTAGTGTATCTCAAGTTAAAGAGTGTTCTAATGCATTAATGAGAATAGCAAAGGGAAAGAACATTCCATTATTTTTAGTAGCTCATGTTACTAAACAGGGTGAATTGGCTGGACCTAGAGTGCTTGAACATATGGTTGATACTGTTTTATCCTTTGAAGGAGAAAGAACCGAGGATTTTAGAATTTTAAGAACTATGAAGAATAGATTTGGAACTACTTCTGAAATTGGAGTTTTTGAAATGTGCGCTGAAGGGTTAAAACCAATTTATGACCCATCAAGGTTATTTTTAGAAGACACTACTTTTGGGCAAGAGGGTTCTATAGTAATTGGTATCATGGAAGGAACCAGACCTATTTTAGTGGAAATTCAATCTCTTGTTAGTGAAACTAAAATGCCAATGCCAAGAAGAACTGCAGTAGGTGTTGATAATTCAAGACTTAGTTTGATTTTAGCTGTTTTAGAGAAAAAATTAAAAGTACATTTTTATAGTTCCGATGTTTATTTAAATGTAGTTGGGGGATTAGATATTAAAGGAACTACAGGAGATTTAGGGATAGCACTATCTTTATTTTCATCTAATAAAGGGAGAACTTCAAATTTAGAAAAGTTAATTGTAGTTGGAGAAGTTGGATTAACAGGTGAAATTAGACCAGTATCTAATTGCGACAGAATAATTAATGAAGCTGAAAAAATGGGATTCATGCATGCTATAGTTCCTTATAGAAATATGGATAAATTAAAGGATAGTAAACTTAAAATAATAGGAGTTAATTCTTTAAAGGAAGCCATAGGAAAAATATTTTAATGGAGAGGTGAATAAATGAGGATAGAGCATAACAATGAAGTGAGAAATATGTTAAAAACTTTAAGCCCAGGAACTCCATTAAGAGAAGGGGTAGATAATATTTTAAGGGCTAAAACAGGGGGGCTTTTAGTTCTAAGTGATAAGGATGATATGTTAAAGCTTGTAGATGGAGGGTTTGCTATTAATTCTGAATATTCACCAGCTTTTATCTATGAACTTGCGAAAATGGATGGAGCTATTGTTATAAGTTCAGATTTAAAAAGAATTTTATATGCAAATACTCAATTAATGCCTGATTCTAATATTCCAACCTTCGAAACTGGCACTAGGCATAGAACGGCACAGAGAGTAGCAAAGCAAACTAATTCGGTAGCAATAGCTATCTCTCAAAGAAGGAATATAATCTCGATTTATAAGGGAGATATTAAATACGTATTAAGAGAAAGTAGCGTAGTTTTAGGAAAAGCAAACCAAGCAATTCAAACTTTAGAGAGATATATTACTGTTTTAGAAAGAGTCATTAATAATTTAAATATATTAGAGTTTCAAGATTTAGCTACATTATTTGATGTTTGCACTGCAATTCAAAGAACTGAAATGGTTATGAGGATAGTAGAAGAAATAGAAGGATACATTATAGAACTTGGAAATGAAGGTAGACTTATTTCCATGCAACTTAATGAACTTGTAAAATGTGTAGAACAGGATGGAATTCTATTAATAAGAGATTATGCAACTCATAATTTAAATTATGAGCATATATATAAAGAGATTCAAAAGTTTACTTCAGAGGAACTTATTGATTTAGAGCATATCGGAAAAAGTTTAGGTTATGTAGGAAAGTCATTAATAGATACTTTAATATCACCTAAAGGTTATAGAATTACTAATAAGGTTCCAAGAATACCTTCTACAGTAATTGAAAATTTAGTAGCTCACTTTAAAAATTTAAAAGAAATTTTAGAGGCTTCAACAGAAGAATTAGATAAAGTTGAAGGTATTGGTGAAGCTAGAGCAAGGGCTATAAGAAATGGATTAAGAAGAATACAGGAACAGGTATCTTTAAATAAAAATTTATAAGATAAGAATAAAAGGTGTTTTAAAGTGAGAAAATAAATTATTGCTTTGAAACACCTTTTAAATATTAAAAGGGTATATGTATAAAATTTATCTAAAATTAAATTTACCAAAGGTTTTTACCTTTTCATATTCTTTAAGAATAATATCAAAAATATTTAAATCTAAAGTGGCACAAAGAGAAGTAAGGTAAAATATGTTGTTTCCTAATTCTTGCTCTATTATTTCACGACAATTATCACAAAGTTTACCCTCAAGATGATTGCTTAAAGTACCTTTTAAATCATCAAGATCATTTAAATTTTGCTTAGAAGCATTAATTTCTATGCAGCCACAATTGGTAACGGCTTTGCAGATTGCTCTAGATATTCTAGCTTGAGAGTCTTGATATTTACTTAGAATATCTAAAATACTTTTATGTCTTAATAGAGAATCCTCAATAGAGTTTTGAAAATCATCAAAAATAATATCTTTCATTTTAATAGTTCACTCCTTATTAAAAATATATAGCGCCAATTGTTTATGCTAATTTTTAGTAGTATAGCTTTAATATAATATAAATCAAATTTAATTTTATTCATAGGGGGTATTTTTTTGACTTTATTAGAATTTGGTAAATTTAATAAAAGCGTAATCAATTATATATCATTTAGAAGTTTTATTATGATATAATTGACATTAGAGAATTACCTTTTTGAATAAAATTTAAAATTATATATAGTTCATGGAAATAATTTAAATAAATAGGAGGTGGTAACTTTGATAAAAAAGATTTTTAGAGGAATAATTACTTTAGTAGGTCTATTATTAGGAGCTGCAATATCAGAACTAATACTAAGAAGTAGTTATTTTGTAGATAATGGTTATGGGAAAAATGCTATTATAAAAGTAATTTCTTATATAGTACTTTCTTTAATTTTTGGAATCATATTTTTTATTATATCCCCATTTTGTTATAAAGCCTTAAAGAAACTAATTGACTCTATTGAAAAGAGCATTGGTAGATTAAGCGGAAGTGAAATTATATTCGGGGCAGTGGGAGCAATCTTAGGTTTAGCAATAGCAACCATAATCGTTTATCCAATAACAGTTTTATTAAATGGATTAAGTCAAACTATAGGTTCTATAATAGCACCTATAATATACTTAGTTGTAAATTTAGTAGCGGTGGTAATTGGGGTAGACATATCAGTTAAAAAGAAGGATGAGATAATAGCATTCTTCCAAGGCTTTAGGAAAAACTCAGGAAAAGAAAAAGGAAAATCTTCAAAAGCAAAATTATCTAAAGTTTTAGATACATCAGTAATAATTGATGGAAGAATTTTTGATCTTTGTAAAACAGGATTTATAGAAGGAATACTAATAATACCTAGTTTTGTTCTTGATGAATTAAGACATGTATCAGATTGTTCAGATTCTTTAAAAAGAATTAGGGGAAGAAGAGGTCTTGATATATTAAATAAAATTCAAAAAGAATTAGATATGGTGGAAGTTGAAATTTGGGAAGGGGATTTTCCAGAAATCAATGAAGTAGATAGTAAGTTATTAAAACTTGCACAAAAATTAGGGGGAAAAGTTTTAACTAATGACTATAATTTAAATAAAGTGGCAGAGGTTCAAGGTGTTCCTGTTTTAAATATAAATGAACTTGCAAATGCGATAAAACCAGTGGTTTTACCAGGAGAAGAGATGACAATAACTGTTGTTAAAGATGGTAAGGAATCAGGGCAAGGTGTTGCTTATTTAGATGATGGAACTATGATAGTTGTAGAAGGTGGAAGAAAATACATGGGCGAAGAAATAGTAGTTGATGTAACTTCAGTTTTACAAACTGCTGCAGGTAGAATGATATTTGCTAAGAAAAAGGAGTAATCTATGAAGAATGTAGCAATAATACTAGCTGGGGGTAAGGGAAAAAGAATGGGAAATGAACTTTCAAAGCAATTTATTGTAGTGAAAGATAAACCTATAATTTACTATACTATTGAAGCTTTTAGAAACATTAAAGAAATAGATGAAATAATAGTAGTTCTACCTAAAGATGAAATAGAATATTTTAAAAAGCTTTCAGAAAAATTTGATATAAAAGTGTCAAAAATAGTTGAGGGTGGAAAAGAAAGACAAGATTCTGTTTACAATGCTTTAAAAATAATAGAAAATAATTGTAAGATAGTGCTTATACATGATGGAGCAAGACCGTTAGTTACTGAAAAAATAATAACAGATGGGATAATAAATGCTAAAAATTATTTAGCAGCAGCACCAGGTGTTATGCCTAAGGACACAATAAAAGTTATTGATGAAGAAGGATTTTCAAAAAGTACTTTAGTAAGAAATAATCTTTTTGCAGTTCAAACACCTCAATGCTTCGATTTTCAACTAATAAAAAGTTGTCATGAAAAGGTAAAAGAGGAGGGGCTAATAGTAACTGATGATACTATGGTGGTAGAGCATTATGGAAATAAGGTATATCTCTATGAAGGAAATTATGAAAATATAAAAATAACAACTAAAGAAGATTTAGTTTTGTTAGAGTCACTATTAGAATGTTAATTGGTGACAATGAATTATTGACATGAACATTTTAAACATATATAATATAAAAAAGTTAAAAGTAAATATAATAAACAGTGATGAAGATTAGTAGAAACGCTATATACAGAGATAAAATCCAAGGCTGAGAGATTTTTTACAATGTTTTGAACCTACTTCGGAGTTATAGAAGAAAAATCTATCGGTTTTTAATACCGTTAAAATTAATTAAGAGTACAAATTTAGGTGGTACCGCGATATAAACTCGCCCTAATATAATTTATTAGGGTGAGTTTTTTTATTTAAAATAATATTTTTAACTGTTATGAGGAGGAAAAAAACTATGAAAATGTCAAATATGATTATAGCAACTTTAAGAGAAGTTCCAGCAGAAGCAGAAATAGAAAGTCATAAGTTAATGTTAAGAGCAGGTCTTATGAAAAAGGTAGCTTCAGGAGTATATACTCACATGCCAATAGGGCTTAAAGCTCTTAGAAAAATTGAAATTGTAGTAAGAGATGAAATGGATAATGCAGGGGCTCAAGAATTACTTTGCTCAGCAATAATTCCATCAGAACTTTGGAAAGAATCAGGTAGATGGGATGCTTACGGACAAGAAATGTTCAGAGTAACAGATAGAAATAGTAGAGAATTCTGCTTAGGACCAACTCATGAGGAAGTATTTACTGATATAGTTAGAAGTACAATAAAATCATATAAACAAGTTCCACTTAATCTATATCAAATACAAACTAAATATAGAGATGAAAGAAGACCAAGATTTGGAGTTATGAGATCAAGAGAATTCTTAATGAAGGATGCTTATAGCTTTGATACAAATCAAGAGGGATTAGATAAAGCTTTTGATAAAATGCATGATGCTTATGTAAATATCTTTAATAGATGTGGATTAGATGCAAAATGTGTAGAGGCAGATTCAGGAGCAATTGGTGGTTCTAATTCAGCAGAGTTTATGGTTAAATCAGAAGTTGGAGAAGATGATGTAGTTTTCTGTACAGAGTGTGATTATGCAGCTAACATTGAAAAAGCAGCATCAACAGCTGAAATATTAGAAACAGAAGAATTATTAGCTTTAGAAAAAATAGCTACACCAAATGAAAAAACTATAGAAGAAGTAGTTAATTCATTAAAAGTATCACCTAAGAAAACAGCTAAAACTATTGTGTTTAGATATGATGAAAACAAATTAGTTGTAGTTGTAGTAAGAGGAGATAGAGAAATAAATGAAATAAAAGTAAGTAATGCTGTAAATGCAGCTACTGATTTAGAAATGGCTAGTGATTCAGAAGTAAGAGCTTTACTTGGAGCTGGATTTGGTTCAGTGGGACCTGTAGGGGCAAAAGAATGTACTTTATTAATTGATGAAGAAGTAGCAAAAAATCAAAACTTAGTACTAGGTGCAAATGAAGATGGATTCCATTATATAAATGCTAACTATGGAAGAGATTTTGAAGGTACAGTTGGTGATTATAGAAATATAACAGAGGGTGAAAAATGCCCACACTGTGGAGCTAAAGTAACCATAGCTAGAGGAACTGAAGTAGGACATATATTTAAGCTTGGAACTAAATATTCAGAAGCTATGGGTGCTACATTTATAGATGAAGATGGAAAATCAAAGCCTTTCTTAATGGGATGTTATGGAATAGGAGTTACTAGAACTTTAGCTTCAGTAATAGAGCAACATCATGATGAAAATGGAATAATATGGCCTATGGAAATAGCTCCATATCATGTAGTTGTAATTCCTGCTAACTCAAAAAATGAAGAGCAAATGCAAGTTGCAGAAGAAATATACAAAAAATTAAAAACTATGAATCTTGATGTATTACTAGATGATAGAAATGAAAGAGCTGGAGTTAAGTTTAAAGATGCTGATCTTATCGGTATTCCAATGAGAATTACAGTTGGTAAAAAAGTTTCTGAAGGTGAAGTAGAATTCAAGTTAAGAAATGGTGGAGAAGTAGAAACAATTTCAATAGAAGATGTTTATAATAAAGTAGAAGCAGAATATAAAAAATAATATTCATTTCTTAATGGAAATGAGGTATAATAACAAAACAATAGTAAACTTTGGAGGGGATTCCTTCTAAAGTAAAAATAATATAAGGAGGGTGAAATATGAAAATATACAATACTCTTACGAGACAAAAAGAAGAGTTTAAGCCTATAACTGATGGAGAAGTTAAGATGTATGTTTGTGGACCTACAGTTTATAATTTTTTCCATATTGGTAATGGGAGAACTTTTATTGCATTTGATACTATAAGAAGATATTTTGAGTACAGAGGATATAAAGTAACATTTATACAAAACTTTACTGATATAGATGATAAAATGATTACCAAAGCTAATGAAGAAGGTTGCACTGTAAAAGATCTTGGTGATAGATATATACAGGAATATTATGCAGATGCAGATGCTTTAAACATAGAGAGAGCTTCAATAAATCCAAGAGCCACAGAGTTTATGGATGAAATAATAGAATTTGTAGAGAAGCTTATAGAAAAAGGTTTTGCCTACGAAATTAATGGAGATGTTTATTTCTCAACTAAAAAGTTTGAAAATTACGGAAGATTATCTGGGCAAAATATAGATGATTTACAATCAGGAGCTAGAATAAAGGTTGATGAAAGAAAAAATGATCCATTAGATTTTGCAATTTGGAAATCACAAAAACCAGGAGAGCCTGCTTGGGAAAGTCCTTGGGGAATGGGAAGACCAGGATGGCATATTGAATGTTCATGTATGGCAAAAAAACTACTTGGTGAAACAATAGATATACATGCTGGAGGAGCAGACCTTGCATTCCCTCATCATGAAAATGAGATTGCACAAAGTGAAGCTTTAACAGGTAAGCCTTTTGCTCACTATTGGATGCACTCAGCTTTTGTTAATATAAATAATCAAAAAATGTCTAAATCATTAAGCAATTTCTTTACAGCAAGAGAAATATTAGAAAAATATGATGTAGATGTAGTAAGATTCTTAATGTTATCAGCTCATTACAGACAGCCAGTTAATTTTAGCATGGAACTTTTAGACTCAGCTAAAGCATCTATCGAAAGATTATATAATGGAGTTAATAATTTAGAGAATTTATTAGAAGAATCAACTGTAGAAGCAATAACTGATGAAGAAAAAGTATACTTAAAGAGCTTAGACAAACATAAAGAAAAGTATATAGAAAAAATGGATGATGATTTTAATACTGCTGATGCTATAACATCTATTTTTGATTTAGTTAAGGATATAAATTCAAATGTTACTGCAACTTCATCAAAAGAGTTAATAAACGCAGCATTAGAATTAGTAAGAGAACTTGGAGCACCTCTTGGAATGCTTCAAAAATCAACTAAAGTTAGTCTTGAAGATGAAGTTGAAGAACTTATAAAACAAAGACAAGAAGCTAGAAAAAATAAAGATTTTGCTTTATCAGATAAAATAAGAGATGATTTAAAAGCAAGAGGAATAGTTCTAGAAGATACACCTCAAGGTGTAAGATGGAAAATGCTATAGTTAATAGCTAAATAAAAAATAGTTTATAGGATGTAACATAAGGGAAAAATATTGTTACATCCTATTTTTTAGAATGATTTATTTCTCTATGTAATGATTTATTCCGTTATATATAGTAAAATAATATTTAAATGTAAATATGAATTTGTATTTAAATATTTTTATAAATTAACTTACTTAATCAAAAGTTGACTTAGCTATAAAAAAGTTGGCAATGATAAGAATAAAACAAGTTAATTTTATGTTTAGGAGAAATTATGGTAGATAAAATATTACTTAAGGAATATACAAAAGAAGAAGCGAGAATGCTTAATCCGTTACAATTGGCACTTATAGGAGATGCTGTTTATGAAGTTTTTGTAAGAACTTACATACTTAATAATAATAATAATTTATCAGCACACAAAATACATGTAAAAACTGTAGAGTACGTAAAAGCTAAGGGTCAAAGTGACATAATAAAAAAAATTGAGGAGTTTTTTACAGAGGATGAAATGTATATCTTCAAGAGAGGTAGAAATACTAAATCAGCAACAGTTCCTAAAAATGCAAATGTAAGAGATTATAGATCAGCAACTGGATTTGAAGCTTTAGTAGGTTATTTATATCTAACAAATAATATTGAAAGATTAATGGAATTATTAGAAAAAGGAATAGAAGAGAGGAATGAATAGGTAATGGCTTTGAAAGTTAAATTATTACAATATACACCAGAACCAGAAAAATTAATCTCAGCAGCAGCAAAATTATGCTATAGCTCAGTTGGAATAGATGATATAATGGATAACTTAACAAATGAGGGAATTGAAAAATTCTTAAACATGTTAATGTCATTTGGTCATCAATCACCAATAGAACATGTAAACTTTACTTTTGGAGTTGAGGGAGTTTCTAGAAGCTTAACTCATCAATTAGTAAGACATAGACTAGCTAGTTACTCACAACAATCTCAAAGATATGTAAAACTTGATCAATTTGAATATATAGTACCACCAGCTATAGAAAATGATGAAGTAGCAAAGGCTATGTTTATAAAATCAATGGAAGAAGCTCAAAAAAGTTATGATGAAATAGCTAATAGACTAAAAGTAAAATATATAGAAGAGGGCATGAAAGAAAAGGCAGCGGAGAAAAAAGCTATAGAAGATGCGAGATATGTGTTTCCAAATGCCTGTGAAACAAAGATTGTATTTACTATGAATGCTAGAAGTTTATTAAACTTTTTCCATCATAGAGCTTGTGATAGAGCACAATGGGAAATAAGATTAATGGCGGAAGAAATGATTAAACAGGTTAAAGAAGTTGCACCTATATTATTTGGAGCAGCAGGTCCATCTTGTGTTACAGGACCATGTCCAGAGGGTGCTATGTGCTGTGGAAAAGTGCAAGAAAAAAGAGATTTATACTTAAGAAAATAATAAAATAGAGAAAAGAGGATTAAAATGACGAAATCAGAAAATAAAATGAGACAAATGAGAAAATATGAAAAACAACAGCAGGCTTTTGAAAAAAAAGCTAGATATGAAGCTAGAAAGCAAGCTAGAGAAGAAGCTATGCAAAAAACTAAAGAAGAATATACTAATGTAGAAAAAGTTTCAAATAGAGAAGATTTAGTTGAAGGAAGAAATGCTGTAATAGAACTTCTTAAATCAGATAGAACAGTAGAACAAATCTTTATAGCTAGTGGGAAAATTGAAGGTTCAATAAAAAAAATAATAGGATTAGCTAAAGATAAAGATGTTGTTTTAAAAGAAGTAGACAGAAAGAAATTAGATTCAATGAGTGAAACAGGATCTCACCAAGGTGTAATAGCTCAAATAACACCATTTAAATATTCTACAGTTGAAGATATATTAGAATTTGCAAAATCAAAAAATGAAAAACCATTTATAGTTATATTAGACGAACTTGAAGATCCGCATAACTTAGGATCAATAGTTAGAACAGCAGAATTATCAGGGGTTCATGGTATAATAATACCAAAAAGAAGAAATGTTGGAGTTACAGGAACTGTTTATAAAGCATCAGTTGGAGCAATAGAATATATGAAAATTGCTAAAGTAACTAATATAAATGCAGAACTTGATAAATTAAAAGAAGAAGGTATATGGATTTATGGTGCAGATATAAATGGTGAAGACTACAGTTACAATACAGATTTTTCAGGAGCATGCGCATTAATCATAGGAAATGAAGGTAAAGGTATGTCAGCATTAACTAAAAAGAAATGTGACAAATTAGTTAAAATTCCTATGATTGGAAAAATAAACTCTTTAAATGCATCGGTTGCAGGTGGTATAATGATGTATGAAATAATGAAATCAAGAATAAATAAGTAGAAAAAGAGTAATTAATAATGAAAATTGTTTTTATAGATGGCTATAATGTAATAAATAGTTGGCCGAATCTTAAAGAAACAGCTCAAAGTAATCAGTTAGAAGCTGGAAGAAAAAAATTAATAGAAACAATAGAGAATTATTCATCTTTTAATCAATGTAAAGTGTTTATTGTTTTTGATGCTCATAAGGTGCAATGTAGTGTAGAAAAAGAAGAAATTGTAGGTAAAAATAAGCAGATAAAAGTTATATATACTAAAACTGGTGAAACAGCAGATTCATACATAGAAAGAATGGTTAATGAATTTGGGAAAAAATATGAAGTAGTTGTAGTAACTTCAGATAATTTAGAACAACAAACAATATTTCAAAGAGGTGCAACAAGAATGAATTCTTTAGAATTTTATTTTGAAGTTTTAAAAATAGAAAATCAAATAAATGAAAAAGCAAAAAAGGTATCTAGAGGGAAAAAGTTTTTTCTTAGTGACAATATAGATGATAAAGTTGCTGAGGCTTTAGATAAATTAAGAAAAGGAAATCTTTAGAAACTTATAAAAATATTATTTGATTTAATTTAAGTGTTAGGGGGGAAATATGTGAGTGAAAATGAAGTGATAGAAATGAATCCTAAAAAGTTTTCAGATAAAACTGAAGAAGAAATTGTCATGGAAGCAAAAATAGGTAATTCATTAGCTCAAGAATTCATAATAAATAAATATGAAGCTTTTATAAAAGGTAAAGCACGATCATACTTTTTAATTGGGGCAGATAAAGAAGATATCTATCAAGAGGGCATGATAGGGCTTTATAAAGCTATAAGAGATTTTAAAAATGAAAAAGAAACTTCATTTAAAGCATTTGCTGAGCTTTGTATAACAAGACAAATAATAACAGCTATAAAAACAGCAACAAGACAAAAACATATCCCTCTTAACACTTATGTGTCATTAAATAAGCCAATTTATGAAGATGAATCTGAAAGAACCTTACTTGATGTAATAGTGGGGCTTAAAATTACCAATCCAGAGGAAGTAATAATAAGTAAGGAAGAAGTGGCAAATATTGAATTAGAAATGAGTAAAGTTTTGTCAGAATTAGAACTTGAAGTTTTAAATTCATATTTAGATGGTAAAAGTTATCAAGAGATAGCTGTAGACTTAGATAGAGAGGCTAAATCTATTGATAATGCATTACAAAGAGTTAAGAGAAAATTAGAGAAATCTTTTAGTAAAAAAAATAATAAATAGTTCTTTTAAAATCATTGACAAAGAACAGTATTAGTAGTAAAATTTTTATGGTACAAATAGATTTAAGCTATTAAGTTGCTCACGTGGCTCAGTCGGTAGAGCGTCGCCTTGGTAAGGCGGAGGTCGTCGGTTCAAGTCCGATCGTGAGCTCCAATAAATGGAAAATATAAAACGCTAGGCAAAGTTTATTTAATTAAAGGAGGAATTTCAATGTCAAAGGCAAAATTCGAAAGAAGTAAACCACACGTAAATATTGGAACAATCGGTCACGTAGACCACGGTAAAACTACATTAACAGCTGCTATAACAAGTGTATTAGCAACTCAAGGTGGAGCTGAAGCTTTCAAAT
>JBOGCG010000044.1:0-2941 GCA_051656625.1 Sarcina sp.
CATCGTTACTAATAACAGTAGCTATGTTTGCCATATTATCAATACTTATAATGTCAGTTTTAGCTATGACAACCTCAGGCTACTCTATGAGAATAAAAAGTAATAAAAGAATAGAAAATTTCTATGCTGCTGATTCAGGACTTGAGATAGCACAAAAAGTTTTACATGATTATTTAGGTCTTTCAGTTAAAAAAGCTAATGAAGTAGTTGAACTTGATATTAGTAAGCCAATGTCTGAAAAAATGTTGATATTTAAAACTGAATTTATAAGAGAATTACGATTAAATTCATTAGAAGGTAGACCTAGAATAGAAAGTGAAATTAAAAATTCATCAAAATATGATAATTATAAAAGAGAAAATAATTTATCTCCAATAGTAATAGATACTAAATTAAATTATTTATTAAAAGATGAAAATAAAAAAAATGAAAATGATAATAGCGTAGTTATTGATGATAGCTCAACAAGAGATTCAGTTCTTAATTACGAGAATAAAGAAATAAATGGTTTTGTATTAGATGTAAATTCTAAATTTACTGATAAAAATGGGAATGAAAGAGAAGTTTCTGTTGAATTTCATATAGAGATACCTGAATATGGAAAAGAATTAATAGAAGCGAAAAATGCAACAGCACCTAGTATTCTTAACTATATAGTTGGTGTTGATGGTGATTATACAATAACTACAGATACTGCAACTACAGTTTTAGGAGATATGTGGGTTAAAGGAAATGGAGCAAATGAAAATAGTAATTCTTCTAATAAGTATAATGGTGGAATAACTGTAAAGCAAGCTGAAAATTCTCCATATGGACCACCACAAGTAAGTTGGAATGGAAAAATAGCAACTAATTCAACTTTAAATATACAGGATGTTATATTTAAAATGTCGAATGAAAATAGCGGATCAGAAGGAAATATTTATGCTAGAAATGTAAAAATAGATGGTAATAAAACAAAGCCTGTAGGAGATAATAAACTTTTTGGAAATAGAACTAATATGTCTGTTTATAATGATTTTATTATGAATGGAATCGAAAATGAATTAGAACTTCAAAATTATTATGGATTAAATGATATAAATGATTATGAAAATGAATGGCAAGGTGGAAATTTAAAAACTGCTCAAAAATCAAGTGCTATGATTATTAATTCAATTGATTTTGGAATTAAATCTAAAATTAACGTAATAAAAGATTTATATCTCTTAGGAACATCCTATTTAGAATTAACAGGACAAGATTATCAAACAGGACAATCTACAATTATTAATCAAGTTTCTAGACCTTATACAATTCAAGACGGAAAATATATCTATGAATATAAAAAATATGAAAATGGTGCAATACAAATTGCAGAAAAAAATAATAGTGATGATGAAATAGATTTAGTATTAAAAGATAAAATAGCTATGGCAGAAAGTTTTTATCAAACAAACGGAGCTGAGTTTAAAAATGGAATTACTGTTCCAGAAAAAAATGTAGGAACAACAGGAGTTTTATTAGCAAATGGAGAAGTAATAGCAAATACATTTACAGGAGAAAAAATAACTAGGGCTGAAGATAAGCAAAAAGAATTTGTTAAAGAAGTCTTTAATATGGGAGATGAAAAGGAATATTCAAAAACAGATTTTTGGAAAAATAAATTAAATTATTCAGTAGAAGATTCATTTAATTGGAATGAAATTGATAAAATAGCTACTGAATATTATAGAAGTTCTCCAGAGACACCAGAAAATGCTTTAGATCCTAAAGTTGTATTTAAAGGTGGAAATGATAAAGATTTTATTCATTTGACAACTAAAATGACTTTGAATGATATTATGGATGAGGCTAAAAAAGATAATCATGAATTGGGAACTTATGGAAAAGTGTGGACTGATGTAAAACAAGTTCCACATATGATTTTAAGTTCTAGTTCAAAAGAAATAGTCTTGAGAAATGTAGCTAATAATAGGGAACCTCAATTAATTTCTAAACCAGAAGATTCAAAAATAATTTATGAAGTTAATATTGGGAATGTTAATGAAGCACCACCTTTATTGGTTATAGCTAAAGGAAAGGTTACTGTAGAGCCTTTTAATGGATATAATCATACTATGCTTATAAGTAAAGATAATGTTGAGGTTATAATTCCTTATGGAAGTACAGCTATAATAGGAAATTATGATGCTGGAAATGGTAAAGGTGATAAAAAATTAATAAATGAATTATTTAAATATGTATTAGAAAGCAATAAAATACTTGGTTCAATAGGTGGCTCAATTTTTGAGGGTAACGAAATGGTGGTAGCTGAAAATGCTATTGAAATATCTAAACTTATTAAAAGGAAAAATTGGGTTTTAAAGAAATAGGGGTGAACTATGACTAAAATAAGAGGTAAAAAAAAGGCAGTTACGCTTTTAGAGTTAGTTATAGTACTAGCTTTAATGTCATTGGTTACAATGCTTGTTTTTAATTTTTCAAGTTTAACACAAAGAAAAGAAAAAGAACTTGATATAAAGCAAGAACTTCAGCATAGGGGAAATACGATTACAGAAAGTTTTATGAAAAATATACTTCAATGTAAAAATATTGATAAAGTTATAGCTACAAATCCAATAATAGCTGGGGATAATAAAATAAATTCAATAGTGATAAATATTGATGGTGAAGCCGAAATAAAAACTAACCATATAATAACTAATGTAGAAAAAATAGAGTATAGATTAGATGGGGATAAGTTAAAGTTTTTTGCGCAAAGAAGAGTTAATCCATCAGATGTAACATTGACAGAGGTAGAAGTGCAAACTATAGCTGAAGATGTTTTATCTATGAAAATATTAAATAAAGATGTTTTGGATGAAATGGGAACAAGTAAGCCATTAGGAGATTTAGATGTAGAAAAAGCTATAACAGATTCTAAGGGAGTCAATTTAGAGATTAGGTTAAAGAAAAAAGA
>JBOGCG010000045.1:0-50065 GCA_051656625.1 Sarcina sp.
ATTGAAGTAGCTAGTGAGCAAATAGCAAAGGGTGAGTTTAATATTAACTTAAAAGAAGGTAAAAATAAGGAATTAAATGAGATAATTAAAAATTTAAATAATATAAATAAAGGATTTAAATCAGCAGTTCAAGGGGAGTTAACTGGAGAAAAAATGAAGGCTGAACTTATAACTAATGTATCCCATGATTTAAAAACTCCATTAACTTCAATAATCAATTATGTTGATTTATTACAAAAGGATAATTTAACAGAGTTGCAAAAACATGAATACTTAAATATTTTAGAAAATAAATCTAAAAGATTAAAAGTATTAGTTGAAGATTTACATGAAGCAACTAAAGCATCTTCAGGAAATTTAGCTGTTAATTTAGAACACTGTGATATAGTGAAAATTCTAAATCAAAGTTTAAATGAATTTAAAGAAAAAATTCAGCATAGTAATTTAATTTACAAAGTGGAAATTCCTGAAGAAGAGATAATTTTAAATTTAGATAGAACTAAAATGCTTAGAGTCTTTGATAATTTAATAGGAAATACATTGAAGTATTCAATGAATAAATCAAGGGTATATGTAAAATTAAAAAGAGAAGATGAAAAAGTTAAATTTAAAATTCAAAATATATCTGCCTACGAACTTAATTGTGAAGCTAGTGAATTAAAAGAAAGATTCAAAAGAGGTGATGCATCAAGGCATACAGAGGGATCAGGTCTTGGCCTTGCCATAGCTAGTACTTTATTAGAACTTCAGGGTGGAGAATTAGAAATAAAAATTGATGGGGACTTATTTACTGTAGAAATAGTATTATAAGTTTTTAAATGAAGAGGAGTAGGAGTTAATTCTACTTCTCTTTTATTATTGCTACAAAATATATTTGTCAGTATTAGTCTAGTTCATTCTTTATTTTAAAAATATGTCGATTTTATAAATAATTTGTCACTAAAATAACAATAAACAGTCACAAATATTGAGTGATTATTAATTAAATGCTATTATTTTAGAGGAAATAATTATTTAATTAATTTAAATTATATAATGTTAAAATTATTTTAATTTGCTTAGTTATGTTACATAAGGGGGAAAAAACAAATGGGGAATGGCGATTCTAAAAAGTTGATGTGGTATAACCTAGGTCTTATGGCATTCGTTTCAGTATGGGGCTTTGGAAACATCGTTAATAACTTTGCAAATCAAGGTTTGTCAGTTATTACATCATGGATTTTAATTCTTTCACTTTACTTCGTACCATATGCTTTAATGGTAGGGGAGCTAGGTTCAACTTTTCAAGATGGTAAAGGTGGAGTTAGTTCTTGGATAAGAAGCACTATGGGACCAACTCTTGCTTATTTAGCAGGATGGACTTATTGGGTAGTACATATTCCATATTTAGCTCAAAAACCTCAAGGAATAATGGTTTCTTTAGGTTGGGTAGTATTTAAAGATGGACAAACTATAAAAAGCATTGATCCAATGATAATGCAAGCTTTAAGTCTTGTAATATTCTTTATATTCCTATGGGTAGCTTCAAGGGGGATAACTTCATTAAAAGCTATTGGGTCAATGGCTGGTATATCAATGTTTGTTATGTCAATATTATTTATTATATTAATGGTTGCAGCACCTGTTTTAAGAGGAACAGCTATTGCAACTCCAGATATAACACTTAAATCATTTATACCAAAGTTTGATTTTACTTATTTTACAACCCTTGCAATGCTTGTCTTTGCAGTAGGTGGAGCTGAAAAAATGTCACCATATGTAAATAATATGGCTGATAAGAAAAAAGGATTTGCTAAGGGAATGATAGCACTTGCTGCTATGGTTGCTATTACAGCTTTCCTAGGTTCATTCACTATGGGAATGATGTTTAATGCTAACGAAATTCCAGCAGATTTAAAAATGAATGGAGCTTATTATGCATTCCAAAACCTTGGAAATTACTATGGTGTAGGAAATCTATTCTTAGTTTTATATGCTATAGCTAACTTCTTAGCTCAGGTTTCAGCATTGTTATTCTCAATAGATGCACCACTTAAGGTTTTATTATCAGATACTGATGAGAGATATGTTCCAAAGGCTTTAACAAAAACTAATAAATTTGGAGCACCTATAAATGGTTATAAAATGACAGCAGCTTTAGTGTCAGTTTTAATAATTGTACCAGCACTTGGTATGGGAGATTCAAATGCACTATATAACTGGCTTTTAGATTTAAATGCTTCAGTAATGCCACTTAGATATCTTTGGGTATTCTTGGCTTATATAGCATTAACTAAAATGGGAGATAAATTCTCATCAAGTTATAAATTTATAAAAAATAGAACTATAGCTAGAGCATTTGGTATTTGGTGTTTTGCATTTACAGCCTTTGCTTGTATTATGGGGATGTTCCCAAAAGGTGTTGAGACATTCTCAGCAGAATGGGTAACTATGGCTATAACTAACTTTGCTACTCCTTTTGTTCTATTAGGTTTAGGTTTAATTTTACCTAAAATAGCTAAGAAAACAAATGGGAAAAATGAAGAGAATAAAGTAAACTAAAAATTTAGGTTCCTATGAAATTATTTTTAATGATTTCATAGGAGCTTTTTTCAAAATATTTCCTTTATATAGATTGAAAAAAATTCCAATTTGCTGTAAGATTAATAAAAAGTAGTAATCTTTTTTTAGCTTTTGCATAGAATGGAATTAAAAGTGAATAATGAAAATTCGTTGATAAGAGAGAGTAATTAAAAAAACTAAGTTTCAGAGAGTTTGGGCTGGTGAAATCCAAACACTATAGATTTTAATGAATGGGTCTTTGAGAAGGTATCTTGAATTATAGTAGAGATACAGGGAAAGTTCACCCGTAGAAGAACAGGATATCGAGAAATTTCTCCGTATCTGATAAAGAAAATGTACTTAGGTGGCATAAGAGAATTTGTAGTTCTCTCCTTTTGTGGAGGGGGCTTTTTTGTTTATATTGATTTATTTTTAAGCCACTAAAATAATTTTGGAATTAAGTATATTTAAAATATGGGTGGCACCACGGTCACTTCGTCCCATAGTAATTGGGATGAAGTGGCCTTTTTTTATTAAAAAAAGGGAGGGCTTAATGATGATTTTAGTAACAGTGGAAAAAGAAAGTATTAATTTTAAACCAGTAGAATTATTTGAAAAGTTAAAAGAAGAGGGAAGTTTCATTTTAGAAACTGCAAAGGAAAAGGGAAGAAGCTTTAGATATAGTTATTTAGCTGAAGAAGCAGATTTTTATTTAAAGGTTCAAGGGGAGAAAATCATTCTTTTAAATAATGATTTTTCCATTAAAGAAGAAATAAAGGAAGATTTTTTTAAGTATCTAAGTGAGCTTTTAAAGGATAAAGTTGAAAATAAGGAGTTTCCTTTTGTTGGTGGCTTTGTAGGTTATTGCTCCTATGATTTATCTAAAAGTTATGAAAGAAAACTTTCTAGTAAAAATGAAGATGTAATTAAGACTCCAGATGCTTTTTTTGGATATTATAAAAAGTTTATAGTTTATGACCATAAAAAAGAAAAGTTGTTTTTAGCAAAGTTAATTAGTAACTCAGAAGAAATAGAAGAAGTAAAAAAAGAACTTAATGTTTATTATTATGAACTAATAAATAGAGAAGTTAAAAAAGATAAAGAAAAGAAAAAAAGTGAAAAGTTTAATTTTAAAAGTAATTATAGTAAGGAAGAATTTATTTCAAAGGTGGAAAGAGCAAAAGAGTATATAAATGAAGGAGAAATTTTTCAAGTAGTACTTTCACAACAACTTGAAAAGAAAATTAATTTAGAAGCTATAGAAATTTATAAGAGATTAAAAATAGTTAATCCATCTCCTTATATGTATTATTTGAATTTTAAAGATTTTGAAATAGTAGGTTCCTCACCAGAGATTTTAGTTTCTTTAGATGAAGAAGAGGGAAGGACAAATCCTATAGCAGGGACAATAAAAAGAGGGGAAAAAGAGGATAAAGAACTTATAGAAATTTTAAGAGGAGATGCAAAGGAACGGGCAGAGCATATGATGCTTTTAGATCTTGGCAGAAATGACCTAGGAAAGGTTAGTGAATTTGGAACTGTAAAGGTTGAGGAATTAATGAAGGAAGAAATTTTTTCTCATATAATTCATCTTTCTTCAAAGGTTGTAGGAACATTAAAAAAACAATATGGAGCAGTAGATTTATTGAAGGCAGTTATGCCAGCTGGAACAGTTTCAGGTGCTCCAAAGCATAGAGCTATGGAAATAATTGAGGAACTTGAAAATAGAAGAAGAGGAATTTATTCAGGAGCTATAGGTTATTTTTCAGCAAATGGAAATATGGATATGGCAATAACTATAAGAACTATAGTTGTCAAAGAAGGCAAAGCTTATATACAAGCAGGGGCAGGGATTGTCTATGATTCAGTTCCAGAAAAGGAATATGAGGAAACTTTAAATAAATTAATGGCTTTAATGGAGGTATTAAAATGATTTTATTAATTGATAATTATGATTCTTTTGTTTATAACCTTTATCAATATATTGGAGAATTTACAGAGGATATAAAGATTTTTAGAAATGATGAAATTACTTTAGAGGAAGTGAAAAATTTAAATCCTAAGGGAATAGTTATTTCACCAGGACCAGGAAAACCAGAAAATGCTAAGGTTTCTTTAGAGATTATAGAAAAGTTAGGTGATAGCATCCCTATTTTAGGAGTTTGCTTAGGACATCAGGGAATAGGTTATGTTTATAATTCTAAGGTTATAAAAAATAAAGAAATAGTTCATGGAAAAACTTCAAAAATTTATTTGAAAGAAAATAAATTATTTAAGGGAATAGATAAAGAGATAGATGTAATGAGATATCATTCATTAATAATAGAAAAGGATAGTTTAAGTGAGGAATTAGTTGTTTTAGGAACTTTGGAAGATGGAACTATAATGGCCATTAAGCATAGAGAAAAGGAAAGCTATGGAGTCCAATTTCATCCAGAATCAGTGGGAACTATAAAAGGGAAAAAAATAATAGAGAATTTTGTAAGGGGGATATGTGATGAATGCTAATAATATATTAAAAAAACTTGCACTAATGGAGAATTTAACTGAAGTTGAATCAAGAGAATTAGCTAATGGATTAATGAAAGGGGAGTTAACCTCTACACAAATAGGTGCAGTGCTTACGGCTTTGGCTATAAAAGGAGAGGAAAGTGAAGAAATATTAGGTTTTAGTAAAGGACTTAGAGATAATATGGTTACTTTAGATTATAGTGATAGTCATTTAATAGATACCTGTGGAACTGGGGGGGATGGATTAAATACTTTTAATGTATCTACAGTAGTTGCCTTTGTGGCAGCGGCAGCGGGAATAAAGGTAGCTAAACATGGAAATAGAGCTTTATCAAGTAAATGTGGTAGTGCAGATGTTTTATTAGAGCTTGGAATAGATATTACTTTATCAAAGGCTGAAGCTAGTAGGGCTTTAGAAGAAATAGGAATAGCTTTTTTGTTTGCTCCTAATTATCATCTAGCTATGAAAAATGTAGCTAAGGAAAGAAAGGAGTTAGCAATAAGAACTATTTTTAATTTAGTAGGTCCAATTGTAAATCCAGCTAATTTAACAGGACAATTACTAGGGGTTTCTAGAGGAGAAATACAGTTTAAACTTGCAGAGGTTTTACGTGATTTAGGACTTAAAAAGGCTTTAGTGGTTCATGGTGATGATGGACTTGATGAGATAAGTATTTGTACAACTAGTACTATTTATGAAGTCAATAAAGGAAAAATAATAGAATATAAAGTATCACCAGAAAAGCTTGGATTTAAAAGAGCAAACATTGAAGAGTTAAAAGGTGGAGAAGCAAAGGAGAATAGTGAAATTATATTAAGTATCCTACAGGGAGAAAAGGGTGCTAAAAGGGATATGGTTTTAATTAATTCAGCAGCAGCTCTTTATGTAGGAGAGAAGGTGAAGAGTTTAGAGGAAGGGGTAGAGCTAGCAAAAATTTTAATTGATAAAGGATTAGCCTTAGAAAAACTTAGAAACCTTAAGGGATTTAAAAGAGATTAATTATAAATTTATAGATTTTAATAGAAAAGGAGAAGTAATATGATATTAGAAAAAATTTGTAGAGATAAAATTGATTTTCTTGAAGTAAAAAAAAGAAAAATGCCTATGGAGTATTTAAAGGGAAATATAATTGATTTTTCTAATAGTGATAATTTTCAGAAGGCTTTATTAGAAGAAGGGTTAACAGTAATAGGAGAGGCTAAAAAAGCTTCTCCTTCAAAGGGAATTATAAGGGCCGATTTTGATATTAAAGAAATTATTAAAAATTATGATAAGGGTGAAGTAAGGGCTATTTCAGTATTAACAGAGGAAAATTATTTCAAAGGTTCTTTAGCAAATATAAAAATTGCTAAAAAGCTTACTAATAAACCAATTTTAAGAAAGGATTTTATTATGGATATCTATGAACTTTATGAAAGTAAATTTTATTTAGCTGATGCTGTTCTTTTAATAGCAGCAGTGCTTAAAGATAGATTGTTAGAGTTTAATTTAAAAGCTAAGGAATTAGGAATTGAAACTTTAATAGAAGTTCATGATGAAAAGGAACTAGAATTAGCATTAAAGGCAGAGGGGAAAATAATTGGAGTTAATAATAGAAATTTAAATGATTTTTCTGTAGATATAAAAAATACTGAAAGATTAAAAAGTTATATACCAAAGGATAGAATAGTTGTTTCAGAAAGTGGCATTTCTTCAAAAGAAGATATTGAGTATATGAAAAGTATAAATATAGATGCTGTTTTAATTGGAGAATATTTTATGCGAGGAAATAAATTATGATGAAATATAAGATTTGTGGAATTCAATATTTAGAGGAAATTGATTATATAAATAAAGTGAAACCTGATTTTGTTGGTTTTGTTTTTTCAAAAAGTAAAAGACAGGTGAATAAGGAAAAGTTTAAAAATTTAAAAGCTTCATTAAATAAGAGAATAAAAGTAGTAGCTGTTTTTAAAGATGAAAGTATAGAATTTGTAAAAGAAATACTAAAAGATAATGAAATAGATATAGTGCAATTACATGGAAATGAGAGTTTAGAATATATAAATTCTTTAGGGGAGATAAAGATATGGAAGGCTTTAGATGGAGATGATGATAAATTAAAAGAAAAAATAAAAGTTTATGAAAAAGTAGTGGAGAGAATAATTTTAGATTACAAAAATCCAGGGGAAGGAAAATCTTTTGATTGGAGCATATTAAAAGGACTTTCTAAGAAAAAATTAATAATAGCAGGAGGGGTTAATAAAGATAACTTAGAGGAACTTTTCAAGATTTACAAGCCCTATGCTGTAGATTTAAGTTCTTCAGTGGAGAGAGAGAATAAAAAAGATTATTTAAAACTTTTAGAGTTTAAAGAAAAATTATTACAACTGAACAAAGGGAATAGAATAAAAAGAAAAATTCTAAGACTAGAGATTGAAAAGAAAAAAGCATTGGTCACATTTATTCCATTAGCCTATCCAAATAAAGAAAAAATGATTGAGTATGTTTTAGAAATGGAAGAGAAAAATGTAGATTTTGTAGAAATAGGTTATGGCGGAGAGAATCCTTATATGGATGGAGAAGTTATAAAAAAGGCTTATGAAAAAATTAATAGAGAAAATATTAAATTAGATAATATTTTTGAAGTGGTTAAAAGTATTAGAGAAAAGACAGAAATTCCTTTAATTTTAATGACTTATAAAAAAGAAATTGAGAATAAAGAAAAAAATTATTTTAAAAAGCTTAAAGATTCAGGAATTGATGGAATATTGGTTCCAGATATTCAGTATTATAAGTTAAAAAAAATGGTAGGAAATAATCTTGTAGTAATAAAAGTTTTAAAAGCTAATGATTTTAATAAATCAGCTTTACTTAAATTAAATGATGAAAGTTTTATTTATTGTATATCTAGAGATGGGAAAACTGGAGAGGGCAAAATAAATTTTGATTTCTTAGAAAAAAATATAAAAAAAATTAGAAGTTATTATAAAGGAAAGATTTTTATTGGTTTTGGAATGGGAGATAAAAAAAATAGAGAAATTGTGAAAAAGTTTTCAGATGGAATAATAATTGGTACAGAAATTTTGATTAGAATAAATAAATTGATAAAGAATAAATAAATATTTTTATGTAAATAATAGAAATAATTGTTATAAAAAAATATTTATTTCATAAATAAAGGTTGTTAACTTTAAAAAAGCGTATTATAATGATTATAAAATATTTTGATTAACAAAGTATTTGAATGTTGATTTATTTTATATATTTATAAAATATGAAAGGAAGAACAGTTTATGAAGATAGAAGCTTTAAAGATAGGTAATTTAGTAGCTAGATTACCAATTATTCAAGGGGGAATGGGAGTTGGAGTATCTTTATCAAATTTAGCAGCAGCTGTAGCTAATGCTGGTGGTATAGGTATAATTTCAACAGCTTTCCCAGGATATGATGAGCCGGATTTTGAAACTAATCTTTTAGAGGCAAATTTAAGAGCTTTAAAGAAGCATATAAAAAGAGCTAAAGAAAAAGCTCCAAATGGAATAATAGGAATTAACGCAATGGTTGCTATAACTAATTATGAAGATTACGTTAAAGCAGCAGTTGAAGCAGGAATAGATTTAGTAATATCAGGAGCAGGTCTTCCAAAGAACCTTCCTGAACTTGTTAAAGGAAGCAAAACAAAAATAGCACCAATCATTTCATCAGTCAAAGGTGCTAGAGTTATAATGAGACTTTGGGATAGAAATTATAATGCTGCTCCAGATTTAGTAGTTGTAGAAGGACCTAAAGCTGGTGGACATTTAGGATTTAAGAAAGATGAAGTAGAAGCATCTTTTGAAACTTTTGACGAGGAAATCCCAGGAATCGTTGAAGAAGTTAAGAAGTATGAAGAGAAATACAATAAAAAAATCCCTGTAGTAGTAGGGGGTGGAGTATACACTGGAGCAGATATAGCTAAGTACTTAAAATTAGGTGCTAGTGGAGTTCAAATGGCAACTAGATTTGTTGCTACAGATGAATGTGATGCCCATGAAAACTTTAAAAAAGCATATATAAATGCAGGTGAAGAAAATATTAGCTTAGTAAAGAGTCCTGTAGGGATGCCTGGAAGAGCTATGAGAAATGATTTTGTTAAGGCAAGAGAAGAAGGTAATGAAAAAATAACTAAATGTTATAATTGCTTATTACCTTGTAATCCAGCTACTACACCTTATTGTATCAGTGCAGCTTTAATAAGAGCTGTTAAAGGTGATGTTGATAGTGGATTAGTATTCTGTGGATCTAATGCTTATAAAGTAGATAAAATAGTTCCAGTACAGGAATTAATGAATGAGTTAGAGCAGGAATTATTAGCAATTCCAGAATAATTATTTTAGAAAAATAAAATTAAATTTACTATATATTTAAAAAAGGAAAATTTACTTAAGAAAAAATAAAATTCAGAGGCTTTTATTGAGCCCCTGAATTTTTATTAAAATTTAGCAAATTAAAGTCGAAAAGTGGTCAATAATAAAGCTATAGCAGGGCATTTTTTGCAAATCTTTAAATATCAATAAATTTCCTGAGGTGAAAAGTTAAAAATGTTATATAATATACATTGATTAAGAGGTTACAAACAGGATAAAATATGATATTATTAATAATTATAGTTTGATTATCAAAGTATTATTATAAAAGGAGAGAAAAGGATGATAGTAAAACCTAAATTTAGGGGATTTATATGCACAACAGCACACCCACAAGGATGTAAAGAAAATGTTAGAAAGCAAGTTGATTATGTTGAAAATAAAGGAAAAATAAAAGAACTTAAAAATGTTCTTGTTCTAGGGTCTTCAACTGGATATGGATTAGCATCAGCTATAGTTGCTGGTGTTGGTTGTGATGCAAAAGTTTTAGGTGTAAGTTTTGAAAAAGAAGCAACTGAAAAAAGAACAGCATCACCAGGTTGGTATAATACAGAAGCTTTAAAAGGATTTTTTGAAAAAAAAGATTTAGAATATATTAAAGTAAATGGAGATGCTTTTTCAAATGAAGTTAAAGATGAAGTTATATCTTTAATAAAAGAAAAAATGGGAAAAGTAGATTTAGTTATTTATTCTTTAGCAGCACCAAAAAGAAAAGATCCAAATACAGGAGAACTTTATAGTTCATGTTTAAAAACTATTGGAGAACCTTTTACTTGTAAAACAGTTGATTTCCATACTGGAGAAGTAATGGATGCTACAATGCCAGTGGCTACTGAAGAAGAGATTCAAGGAACTATTAAAGTAATGGGTGGAGAAGACTGGACTATGTGGATGGAAGCTTTAGTTAAAGCTGATGTTTTAAGCCAAGATGCTAAAACTGTTGCTTATAGTTACATAGGACCAAGAGTAACAGATCCTATCTATAGAGAAGGAACAATAGGTTCAGCTAAAAAAGATTTAGAAAATTCAGTTGGGAAAATAGATGACATATTAAAAGTAGTTAATGGTAAAAGCTATGTTTCAATAAATAAAGCTTTAGTAACTCAAGCTAGTTCAGCTATTCCAATAGTTCCTTTATACTCAGCATTACTTTATAAGCTAATGAAAGAAGAAGGAACTCATGAAGGTTGTATAGAACAAATTTATAGATTATTTGAAGAACTTTATGGAAAAGCAAATCTTAACTTAGATGAAGATGGTAGAATAAGACTTGATGATTATGAAATGGCACCACATCTTCAAGCTAAAGTTATAGAAATATGGGAAGAAATAGAGACTTCAAATGTTTATCAGTTAACAGATCTTGAAGAAATGAGAAATGAATTCTTTAGATTATTTGGGTTCAATGTTGATGGAATAGACTATGAAGCTGATGTAAATATTACAACAGTTGATTAATTTGTTAAAATTTTCTTAATATTTTAAAATTATATAGTAAAAAATCTAATATTTTAATATTATTGAAATAGCGTAATAAATAGCTATTAAAATTTTGTTAGAAATGTTAGGTGCAGAAGTAACCACTTGAAAACTCTTCAGGTGGTTACTTTTTTTACTTAAGAAAATTTTTCAATTAAAAAGGGGGATAAAAATGGAAAAGTTTTATAAGGGGTTATTCAAAGATAAAAACTTTTACAAAACATTAGTGGTGCTTGCTTTACCAATTGTTATTCAAAATTTGCTTATGACATCTTTAAATATGGCAGATACTTTGATGACAGGTTCTTTAGGAGACAAGGCTGTTGCCGCAGTTGGTATTGGAAATCAAGTTACTTTTTTAGTTCAATTATTTATGATTGGAATTACAGCAGGTTGTAGTATATTCGTTGCTCAATTTTGGGGTAATAAAGATAAGGGGAATATAAAGAGAGTTGTTGGACTTGGTATATTAAGCTCTTTAATAATAGCAATAATATCTTTAGTAGTTGTTTTATTTGGGGGAGAAAATATTGTTTCAATTTTCAGTAGAGACAAAGAAGTTATTGAATTGTCTGCTTCCTATTTAAATATAATAGCACCTAGCTACTTAGCAACAGCTATAACTATGGGATTTGCTTTTTCTTTAAGAAGTATGGAAGATGCAAAAAGCCCTATGATTATAAGTGCTGTAGCAGTATTTATAAATGTAACTTTAAACTATATATTTATATTTGGTAAATTTGGAGTACCAGCAATGGGAGTTCAAGGTGCTGCTTTAGCTACTTTGATAGCAAGAGTTATAGAGTGTATGCTTTTAATATTTGTTGCCTCTAAAAATGAAGTTTTAAGAGGAACTTTAAAAGAATATTTAAGCTATGATAAGGAATTTGTGGTAGAGGTTTATAAATCAACTATTCCAGTTCTTTTAAATGAAGCTTGTTGGGGTGTAGGAAACTTTTTATATTCAGTGGCCTATGGACAAATTGGTACAGAGGCTATGGCATCAGTTCAAATTTGTAATAATGTACAAAATGTATTTATGGTATTAAGTTTTAGTATGGCTAGTGCCTCTTTAGTTATAATAGGTAATAAAATAGGGGCAGGAGAGGAAGAAGTAGCCAATGAATATGGTCATAGATTAACTACTATTTCTTTATTTATTGGAATAATAGGTGGAGTATTAATGATTTTAACTGCGCCAGCTATACTTAGTTTATTTAGTGTATCAGCATTGGTAAAAGCTAATTCAATTAGTATACTTACTATTTACTCATTCTTAGCACCAATAAGAATGATAAACTTAATATTAATTGTAGGAGCATTTAGAGGTGGTGGAGATGCTACCTATGCTTTAAAAATAGAAGGATTATCAATGTGGCTTATTGGAGTGCCTCTAGCCTTTATTGGTTCATTCTTTTTAAATCTTACAGTGGCAGAGGTAATGATGTTAGTTTCTATAGAGGAAATTGTTAAATTTATAGCCTCTATTTTAAGACTTAGAAGTGGAAAATGGATTAAAAATGTAATAGGAAATTTAGAAACTGTATAAACTAATTTTAAAAAGGAGCTATTTTAATTTAATAGTTCCTTTTAGTTTTAAATACAATACATATAGGTTATAATTAAGAGTAAATCAAATTTTTTGAATAAAGCAAGAATTTAGAGTGATGATGAAAGAAAATAAATCTATTAGAGATTCTTATTTATGTAGATATAATTATCCTTCAACAGAGGATTTAATAGCTTTTTATAATGAAAATAAAGAAACATTAGTAGAACATTTAGCTATTATGGAAGAAATAATGAAAAATAGTAAACAGGAAGAGCTGTTTTAATAGGAGAAAAATTAATGGAAAATTTTAAAGAACTAAATTTAGATGAAAATATAATAAAAGCATTAGATGGACTAGGTTATAAAAAACCATCTGAAATTCAAGAAAAAGTTATAGGTGAATTCCTTAAAGAAAAAGATATAATTGGTAGAGCTAAAACAGGATCAGGAAAAACAGCAGCCTTTGGTATTCCACTTTGTGAATTAGCAAAGGTAGAAGAAAAGTCTGTACAGGGACTTGTTATAGTACCAACTAGAGAGTTAGCACTTCAAGTAAAAGAAGAGCTTTCAGCTATAGGAAGATATAAAAAAGTTAGAGTATCAGCTATTTTTGGAAAGCAACCTTATAATGAGCAAATAAGAGAACTTAAACAAAGAGTACATATTGTAGTAGGAACCCCAGGTAGAATTTTAGACCATTTAGAAAGAGGAACTTTAGTAGCGGATAAATTAAAATTTTTAGTGGTTGATGAATGTGATAAAATGCTTAACATGGGATTTATAAAGCAAATAGATGAGATATTAAGTAAATTGCCTAAAAATAAAGTTACTGCATTATTCTCAGCAACAATTCCAGAGGAAATAGAAAAAATCTGTAATAAGTATATGAATAATCCAGAAAATATTGTTGTTGAAAGAAAAGAAGAACTAAGAGATATAGAAGAATCAGTTATAAATTTAGGAACTGCAAATAAAGAAATAGCTTTAGGGAAAGTTATTTTTGGAAATAACCCAGAGGCTGCAATAGTATTCTGTAATACTAAAAATAAAGTTAAAGAGGTAGCAAAGTTCTTAAAAAGAGAAGGAATTTTAGTTGATGAAATTCATGGAGATTTAGAACAAAAAACTCGTTTAGCAGTTATGGAAAGTTTAAAAAATAAAGAGTTTAAAGTATTAGTAGCTACTGATTTAGCAGCAAGAGGAATACATATAGATCATATAGATTTAGTAATAAACTATGAAATACCTATGGAGCAAGATTCTTATGTTCATAGAATAGGAAGAACAGGAAGAGCAGGAAGAAAAGGAAAAGCAGTTAGTTTTGTAGGACAATATGAAAATAAATTTTTAGATTCAGTGGAAGATTATATTGGTTATAAAATTGAAGAAGGTAAAATTCCAACTGAAGAGGAAATAAAAGAAGGAAAAGAATTATTTAAGGAAAGTCAGAAGGCTTTAAAAGAAAATAAAGGAAAATCTACAAGAAAAAATACTGCAACTGATATTACTAAAATTCACATAAATGGTGGAAAGAAAAAGAAGATTAGAGCATTAGACATTGTAGGTGCTTTTAGTAATCTAAAAGGTTTAACAGGAGAGGATATTGGAATAATTGATGTTCAAGATGGTTTCTCCTATGTAGATATACTTAATGGAAAAGGAAATAAAATTTTAAGAGAATTTAAAGAAGTTACAATAAAAGCAAAAAAGGTTAAAATAAGCAAAGCAAGATAATAGTAGCCCATCACTAAACATATTCAGTGATGGGCTATCCTTTTAATCTTTATATCCTAACTTAAAATATTAAATTAGGTTAAAAATTGCCACTGCTAAAATAATTAGAGCTGAGATTAAAGAGCCTTTTTCACCAATGAATTTACTGAAAATTTTTTTAGATAATAAGAATCCAAGTGGAATTAATATTAGTGAAAAAATAAAAGTTAGTAATACTGTGAATTCTAAATTTAATCCAGCAATGCTAGCAGCTATCCCTAAAGCTAAATTATTTAATGATAGAGCAACTGCTAACATTAGGGATTCATGTAAATCAATATTTCCTGATTTATCTATATCGGCCATTTCAGGACATTTTAAAATATCTGTGGCAGAGGCACTTTCTTTTGAATGAGTTTTTAAGCAGGGATTTGTTCTTTTTAAGCTTTTAAAATAGTCATATATAAAATAAATAGCTATTAATACTAAGGCTAAAGAGCCAATGATATTAGCTGTTTTAATAGACATTATATTTAAAAAAGTTTTCCCAAAAACCATTGCTAAAAAGGTTCCAAATGCTGAAATGATTGCTATTACTAAGTTGCTAAGGAAACCTATTTTTATATTTTTACAGCCATAGGCAACTGCTACAGTAAAATTATCTATACTAGCAGATAGTACAAATAATATAATTGGAATAAGAGTAATCATTGTTGCCTCCAATTATTCTTTCTATACTGTCAATATATTATAGAAAGAACTAATATGTTACAAAGGGGGAGGCAAGTAGATTTGTAGAATAATTGGCTAAAGTCTAGAAAAATAATAACTTTCAACTAGTTCATTAACATTATTTCTTAAAATAATTTTATTTAAATAGCTTTTAGCAGCTAGAAATTCTCTGTTTTCCATAAGTTTGTTGAAGTATTTTTCTTCAGAGTCTTTAATTTGATTTTCACAGAGTTTAATAGCTTTATTTAGGGAATTTTTTAAATAGATTTCATCTATAGGAGATTCTAAAGCCAAATCTATAGCTTTATAAAGTTCTATAATACTTGGTCCCTTTACCAAAGTAGCACAAAGATTATAATTTTCAATTCCTCTTTCAAGAACTAAAAGTTCATAGCGTTTCCATTCTTTTTCTATAATTTCTGAAGGGAAAAAAGGCTGATTAAGCTCCTTTACTATGTTTGTACATTTTATTGCAGAAATATCTTTATCTTTTACCTCTAACATAATATCTATAGGGAAATTTTTAGCTACATGATAGTATTCTAAAAACTCTAAAGTATTTATAGTTCTAGAGTGAGAACCCTTTCTTTTATCCTTAGCCTGTTGACTATAATGTACTTTTGGTGAGCCATCTCTAGGAGACCAAGTTCGACAAACTCTATCTAAAATATAGCTAAGTTCATAGTTATTATCTCCATAGCAGCTATTATGTAGATTATCAAAGACTACAGGACAATCTAAGTAATTAGCTATGGATAACACATCATCAAGGGAAAAACTTTTTTCATCATTTTCAATAATAAGTCTATTTTTTAGATGTTGATTTAATTTTAAAAAATTATTTTTGAAGTTTTCTGTAGATAAAGTTTTATCTTTATATATTCCACCAACATGAATTATTATTTTATGTTTTTCATCAAGACCTAAAGAATCTAAAAATTTGCAGTGATATTCTAAGTCTTTAATGGAACTTTCAACTACAGACTTATTAGGAGAATTTATTACAGTAAATTGAGTGGAATGCATAGAAACTCTCATGTTATTATTTTTTATTATATCCCCAATTTCAAGTAACCTGTCTTTAAAAATATCCCACCAAGGAATATCATTTTGCTCATGGGAAGCTAAAGGAATAATATCAGAACTTATTCTAAAGAATTTTATATCATTTTCAAGGTTGTGAATTAAGATTTCCTTTAATCCATTTATATTATTTGAAGTAATTTCAAGGAATTTATCTTCTGAAAAATTTTTAAGTATTAAACGTTTATTTGTGGTTGCTAATGTTGTTAAAGGTATGCAAGCATAACCAATCATAGAAAGTCCTCCAATTCTTAATTTAATAATAAAACTTATAGTTAGTTTGCTTAAAATTTTCATTAATATTTATAAAAATAGAAAAATAATTTAATTACATAAAAATACAAAAAAAGATATTTTTCTTAAATAATGATATAATTATATTTAGAATTAGCTTAGTATTAATGGGGGTATAACAATGGAATTAAAGAGAAATTTAAAAGTTACATTAAAAGAAGGACTTCATTTAAGGGTTATAGCAGCCATAGTAAGAGAAGCTGTTTTAATTGAGAAAAAATATAATATGAAATTTTATATAGAGTATAAAAATAAAGGGATTACACCAATAGGAGCATTTATGTCCTTTGTTTTTTATAAAGTGAAATATGGAGACGAAATAACTTTACATGTAAAAGGTGAAAAAAATCTTAATGAAGCATTAGATGAAATAGAGAAATTTTTTTACGAGGATTTAGATGATGCTTTAAATATAGAGATTAAAAAGATAGATAATTTAATTATGGATGAAGCCATAACATTAGGGGAGATTATAAATTCAATTGATAATGGAATTATAATAGAGGGATTAAACAATGAAATATCTTTTATAAATAAATCAACAATTAGATTACTTAATAGCTTGGAAAATAAAATAATTGGACAAAACATAGAGAAAATTTTTGATTCTATAAAGGAAGTGGCAGCTCCAAATAAAGGGAAGGTTTTTAGAGGGAAAAAAGGAGAAAAAACCTTTTTAATTTATAAAAAAGAATTAATTACAGAGGAAAAGATAAAAGGCTATATTTATGTTTTAGATGATGTCTCTATTTTAGAGGAGATAATAGAGGAGTTTTCTATAGTAAAAGAACTTAAGGAAAAATTGCAGTTGATTTTAGATAGTGTAGGAGATGGGGTTTCTGTTATAAATAAAAATGGAGATATAACCTATGTTAATGAAAATTATAAAAGAATGGTTGGATCAAAGGAATTAGTAGGCAAAAATATTTATGATATATCACCAAAGGGTGTTAGAAGAAGAGTGTTAGAAGAGGGAAAGGCGGCAGTTGGTGAGATTGTAGAAAAAAATAATTCAGTATCTGTAGTTTGTTCAGTATATCCCTTAATTGTGGCAGGAAAAATAGAGGGAGTAGTTTCTTTTTTAAAGGAATTTGCAGATGTAAAGCAGTTAACTAATAAGCTAGATAAAGTATCAGAGCGAGTGAAGTATTTAGAGGAAGAATTAATAAGAGCCAAGAAACCAGACAAATCTTTTAATAAGTATATTGGAAAAAGTGGAGCAGTTCTTGACTCCTTAGCTCTTGCAACAAAGGCAGCAAAAAGTAATGCTACGGTGATAATAAGGGGAGAAAGTGGAACTGGTAAAGAGCTTATTGCAGAGGGGATACATTATGCAAGTAATAAAAGTAAAGGACCTTTTATTAGGGTAAACTGTGCAGCTATACCAACTAATTTAATTGAAAGTGAGCTTTTTGGATATGAGAAGGGAGCTTTTACTGGGGCAGTGAAAAGAAAACTTGGAAAGTTTGAGTTAGCTCAAGATGGAACTTTATTTTTAGATGAAATAGGTGAAATGGATAAAAATATGCAATCTAAAATTCTTAGAGTTCTTCAATATAAGGAATTTCAACCTGTTGGAGGAGAGAAAACAATTAAAGTTAATGTGAGGATAATAACTGCAACTCATAGAAATTTAGAAAAGATGGTTAAGGAAGGTGATTTTAGAGAGGATTTATATTATAGATTAAATGTAATTCCTATTAAGTTACCAGCTCTTAGGGATCGTAAAGAGGATATTCCTTTACTTGTTTATCATTTTATAGATAAATTTTCAGTGGATAAAAATAAAATAAAAATTACACAGGAAGCTATGAAAAAACTTGTTAATTATCAGTGGGATGGAAATGTTAGAGAACTTGAAAATATAATTGAGAGAACAATAGCTCTTTCTGATAAAGATATTATAGAAATTGAAGATTTACCAAGTCATATATTAGATAGTAATGAAATTATAAAAAAAGAACAGGTTGAATTAAAGGAAAAAAATATAATAGTAGAAGAAAAAGAGATAATTAAAGATGAAATATCAGAAGAAATAAATTCTTCAGAAATAAAGTTAATGAAGGATTATGAAAAAATGATAATAGAAAAAGCATTAAAAAAATATGGTAGTTATAATAAAGCAGCAAAAGCATTAGGTCTAACTCATAGAACTGTTGCACAAAAAGCTAAAAATTATGGTATAGAAAAAATAATAACTTGGAAATAAAGGTGGCATAAAAATTGCTCTTAAAATAAAACATAAATAAAAATATGTTTTTAATTTAAGGAGGAATTATTCATGGCTAGATCATTAATATCACCAAGTAAATATATTCAAGGAAAAGGAATATGGAGAGAATTTTCAGAGCATATAGAAACTTTAGGAGATGAATTTTTAATATTAGCTGACAGTTTTATATTACCTCAAGTGAAAGATGAAATAGGAAAGAATTTAGAAGAAAATAAAATTTCTTATAAAATAGAAAAATTTAATGGAGAATGTTCAAGAAATGAAATAGAAAGAGTTAGAGCTATAGTTAAAGAGAATGGCTCAAAGGTTATAATTGGTGTAGGTGGAGGAAAAACTTTAGATACAGCTAAAGCAGTTTCTTATTATGAAAAATTACCTGTGGTAATAGTACCAACAATAGCATCAACAGATGCACCAACAAGTGCATTAGCAGTAATTTATACTGAAGAAGGAATATTTGATGAATATTTATTTTTCCCTAAAAATCCTAATATGGTAATAGTGGATTCAGAAATTATAGCTAAAGCACCAGCTAGATTTTTAATAGCAGGAATGGGGGATGCACTAGCAACATACTTTGAAGCAAGAGCCTGTGTAGCATCAGGGGCAAAATCAATGGCAGGTGGAAATGCACCACTTGCATCAATGGCACTTGCGAAGCTTTGTTATGAAACTATCTTAGCTAATGGTTATAAAGCAGTTAAGGCCTTAGAAAATTCTGTGGCAACAAAGGCTGTTGAAGATGTTATAGAAGCAAATATTTATTTAAGTGGAATAGGTTTTGAAAGTGCTGGACTTGCAGCAGCTCATGCTATTCATAATGGATTAACAGAGATAGAGGAAATGCATCACTTAATGCATGGAGAAAAGGTTGCCTTTGGAACATTAACTCAATTAGTTTTAGAAAATGCTCAAATAGAAGAAATTGAAGAAGTAATAGAGTTCTGTGAATCTTTAGGGCTTCCAACAACTCTTAAAGATATGGGTGTTGAAAAAATAGATAAGGAGGTAATAATGAGGGCAGCAGTAAAGGCTTGTGCAGAGGGAGATACAATGCACAATATGCCATTTAAAGTAACAGCAGAAGATGTCTATGCAGCTATATTAGCTACTGATTCTCTTTGTAAATCATATAAATAAAAAATTGCAGGTTAAGAAATAAATATAGAGGTCTACAGGAAAGAATTTTGAAAATCTTTTTTGTAGACCTATTTTTGTTTTTAAAGAGATATGGAATAAGTTCGTTAAAAAATATCAACCCTATCAAAAAGTATCAACTTTGTTATTTTTTGATAGTTTAGATAAAAAAATAATTAGAAAATAACTAAAAAATAATAGTGATTCTTAGATAAAATATTGGCATAGTAATTGCTCTTAATATAAGGTATAGAAAAAGGATATAAATTAGTAGTAGAGCTATTAGGAGGAATTGATTTATGAAAAAGATTATAAATAATCCAAAGAATGTTTTATCAGATATGTTACAAGGAATAGTTTATGCTCACCCAGAGCAATTAAAAAAAATAGATGAAGCTAATGTTTTAGTAAGAAGTAAAAAAGCAGAGGATAAAGTGGCATTAATATCAGGTGGTGGTAGTGGTCATGAACCAGCTCATGGTGGATATGTAGGTTATGGAATGCTTGATGGTGCTGTTTGTGGAGAGGTATTTACATCACCAACTCCTGATCAAATATATGAAGGAATTAAAGCTGTAGATAATGGAAAAGGTACTTTATTAGTTATAAAAAATTATACCGGAGATGTAATGAATTTTGATATGGCTAAAGAGATGGCAGAGATGGAAGGGATAGAAGTTGAAGCTGTAATAGTAAATGATGATGTTGCAGTGGAAGATAGTTTATATACAGCAGGAAGAAGAGGAATAGCAGGTACTGTATTTGTTCATAAAATAGCAGGGGCTATGGCAGAAAGGGGTGCATCTTTAGTAGAGGTAAAAAGAGTAGCAGAAAAAACTATTGATAATGTAAAAAGTATGGGAATGGCTTTAAGTTCCTGTATAGTACCAGCAGCAGGAAAGGCTAACTTTGAATTAGGTGAAAATGAAATAGAAATAGGAATGGGGATTCATGGGGAACCAGGAACTCACAGAGAAGAAATAAGTTCAGCAGATGCTATAGTTAATCATTTAATGGAGAAAATAATAGCAAATATAGAGTTAAACAAAGAGGATAGAGTAGCTGTAATGGTAAATGGGCTTTCAGCAACTCCTTATATGGAACTTTATATTATTAATAAGAGAGTTCATGAAATTTTAAATGAGATGGGAGTAAAAGTTCAAAAAACCTTTGTTGGTGAATATATGACATCTCTTGAGATGGCAGGATTCTCAATATCAATATTAAAACTTGATGATGAACTTGAGGAATTATTAGCTGATAAAGCGGACACAATAGCATTTAAAGTGGATTAATTATTGGAGGATGATAGCTTTGATTAATGGATTAAAATTAAAAAATATATTTAAAGAAATAGATAAAGTGATGGATGAAAATCAATTAAAACTTTCTGAACTTGATGCTGCCATTGGTGATGGTGATCATGGATTAAATATGAATAAGGGATTTAATGCAGTGATTGAAAAGATAGAAACAATGCCAGAGGATAATCTAGCTAATTTAGTGAAAGTAGCAGGAATGGCTTTAGTATCTAATGTAGGTGGAGCATCTGGGCCTTTATATGGAACAGCATTTATGAAAGCTTCTATGGTAATAGTAAATAAAAGTGAAATAGATATAAAAGATTTTATAGAAATGCTTAAGGCAGCTTTAGAAGGAATTAAAATGAGAGGAAAAGCTAGTTTAGGTGAAAAGACAATGATAGATGCTTTAGAACCAGCTATAAAAGCAGGGGAAGTAGCATTTAATGAAGGAAAAGATGAAAAAGAAATTTTATCAATAATAGAAAATGCAGCAAAAGAAGGTGCAGAAGGAACTAAAAATATAGTTGCAACAAAGGGAAGAGCTAGTTATGTTGGAGAAAGAAGTTTAACTCATCAAGATGCTGGAGCAACTTCAATGTACTTAATATTAAAGGCAATAAAGGAATCAGTTTAGGAGGTAGAGATTTATGGTAGGAGTTGTTATTGTATCACATAGTGAAAAAATAGCTGAGGGAATTAAGGAACTTGCAATGCAAATGGCTCCAGAGGCTAATGTTGCCACTGCTGGTGGAACTTTTGATGGTAGAATAGGTACCGATATGAATAAAATAACGGAAGCTATAGAAAATGTTTATAGTGAAGAGGGGGTTATAGTTTTATTTGATTTAGGCAGTGCTTATATGAATACTGAAATGGCTATAGAATTTTTAGATCCAGAAAAGGCTGATAAAGTGATTATAGCGGATACAGCAATAGTGGAAGGTTCTATAACAGCAATAGTAGAAAGTTCTATAGGAAAATCATTAGAAGAAATAAAAGAGTCTGTGGAAATAATGAAGCTTAATAAAATGCCTTAAAAAAGTTTAGATATAAAATTTAAGAGATAAATTTTAAAATAGATTAATAAAAAAACTATAATTTATAGAAATGGATTTTCAAGATAAATTAATCTTAGTGAAAATGTTTTCTAAAGTGAGAATTAAAACTATGTTGAATTCAAAATATTATTTACTCTTTAGTAAATTAAATATTTTGGATTTAATATAGTTTTTTTTATTTTTCATGTAAAATTAAATTTAAAAACAAAAGGTTGACAGTAAAAGGAAATAAGAGTAAAATTTTAACAAATACTTGTTAGTTTGAAATTTTCTTGGGGAAAAAAGCTTCTGTAAGTATAGGTAAATCAAAGGGATTACTTATACTTTTTTAATTATACAGACTTTCGAAAAAAGGCGAAAAAAGTCGATAATTAAAAGAGCTTTTTAGAAAATATATTTGGGGAATAATTTAATAAGGGGGTAATAAAATGGAAAGACATGTGCTATCAGTTTTAGTTAGCAATTCATCAGGTGTACTTAGTAGAGTTTCTGGGCTTTTTTCAAGGAGAGGGTTTAATATTGAAAGTCTCACTGTTGGAAAGACACAGGATGAAAATATTTCTAGAATGACAATAACTTTAATGGGTAATGATGATGTATTAGATCAATTCATTAAACAATTAAATAAATTACAGGATGTAAAAAAAATAATTAATATAGATGCGGATAATTCTGTTTGTAGGGAATTAGTTCTTATTAAAGTAAAGGCTTCTCAAGAAGAAAGAGGAGCTATAAATGAGATTGTTAATATATTCAGATGTAAAATAGTTGATATAGCTCAGGAAGCTTTAACTATAGAACTTACCGGAGATGAAAGTAAAGTAACAGCACTAATAAATTTAATGAAGGAATACGGAATTAAAGAAATAGTTCGAACAGGTCTTGCTGCAATAGAAAGAGGAAATAAAGAGCTAGACTCTTATGGTGAATATCTTGGAGAAGAATCTTAACTCTTAAGGAGGAGTAGCTATGGAAAGAGTGAAAATATTTGATTCAACATTACGAGATGGAGCTCAAGGACAAGGAATTAGTTTTTCTGTTGAAGATAAATTGAAAATTTGTAAGGCTTTAGATGAAGTTGGAGTAGATTATATTGAGGCGGGGAATCCAGGTTCTAATCCAAAAGATATGGAGTTTTTTAAAAAAGCTAAGGAACTTAATTTAAAAAACTCTGAAATTGTAGCTTTTGGAAGTACTAGAAGGGCTGGAATTGTAGCTGAAGAGGATAAAAATTTAAAAAGTTTAATTGAAGCGAAAACTAAAACTGTGGTGATTTTCGGGAAAAGTTGGGATTATCAAGTGGAGAAAATTTTGAAAACAACTTTAGAGGAAAATCTTTTGATGATAGGGGATACAATTAAATTCCTTATAAAAGAGGGAAAAGAAGTTATCTTTGATGGTGAACATTTTTTTGATGGCTACAAAAATAATAAGGAATATGCAATTAAAACTTTAGAAATAGCTAAAAGTAGTGGGGCAAAGGCAGTGGTTCTTTGTGATACTAATGGTGGAACTTTAGTTAATGAAATCTCAGAAATTGTGAAAGAAGTAAGGGAATCTATAGAAGGAGAGCTTGGAATTCATTGTCATAATGATATTTCAATGGCAGTGGCAAATTCAGTTGTAGCAGTACAAAATGGAGTAAATCATGTTCAGGGAACTTTTTTAGGCATTGGAGAGCGATGTGGAAATGCCAATTTAAGTAGTATTATAGGAACTTTAGCTCTTAAATTAAATTTAAAGGTAATTAATAATAAAACTATAGAAAATCTTACAACAGCAGCTAGATATATAGCTGAAATTTCTAATATAACATTAAGGGATGAAGAATCCTATGTTGGTAATTCTGCTTTTGCACATAAAGGTGGAATGCATATTGATGCAGTGGTTAAAGAACCAAAAGCCTATGAACATATTGAACCTAATTTAGTAGGAAATAAAAGAAGATTTTTAATTTCAGAGGTTAGTGGTAAAAGTACAATTCTAAAAGAAATTCAAAAAATATTTCCAAATCTATCTAAAGAATCAGAGGAAGTTAAAAAAATAACTGAAAAATTAAAAGAATTAGAGTATGAAGGCTATCAATTTGAAGGTGCAGAGGGAACTGTAGAATTAGTAATGAGAAAAGTAATGGGGAAATATAAACCTTTCTTTACTTTAAATAGTTTTAAAACTATAGGTGAGCAACATTCACTTTTATCCAAAGAATATAGTTCAACAGCCTTTGTAAATATAGCAGTTGAAGGAAGAAGTCAAATTACAGCAGCAGAGGGGGATGGACCAGTAAATGCTTTGGATTCAGCACTTAGAAAGGCATTAGAGGTTTTTTATCCACAGCTTAAAGATGTAAGACTTGTAGATTATAAAGTAAGAGTTTTAGATACTGAAAATACAACAAGTGCTAAGGTAAGAGTTTTAATAGAATCAACTGATGGTTTAGAAAATTGGAGTACAGTTGGGGTTTCAAGAGATATTATTCAGGCAAGTTGGATTGCTCTTGTAGATTCTATTGAATATAAATTGATAAAAGATATTGAAAGAAAAGTAAAAATGTATTTTTAAAAAAGAGGGGGATGTTTAATATGGGGATGACAATGACACAGAAAATTTTAGCTGCTCATGGAGGTCTTGAAGTAGTTAAAGCAGGACAATTAATTGAAGCAAATTTAGATATGGTGCTTGGAAATGATATTACAACACCAGTGGCAGTAAAGGAATTTGAAAAATTAGGACTTGATAAAGTTTTTGATAGTGATAAGGTGGCAATAGTACCAGATCACTTTACACCTAATAAAGATATAAAGTCAGCAGAACAATGTAAATGTATTAGAGAATTTGCCAATGATAAAAAAGTTAATAATTTCTTTGATATTGGAGAAATGGGTATAGAGCATGTTATTTTACCAGAAAAGGGTTTAGTTGTAGCAGGGGATGTAGTTATTGGTGCAGATTCACATACTTGTACCTATGGAGCATTAGGTGCTTTTTCAACAGGTATTGGTTCAACTGATATGGCAGCTGGAATGGCAACAGGGAAATGTTGGTTTAAGGTACCGGGAGCTATTAAGTTTGTTCTAAAAAATAAGCCAGCAAAGTGGACAAGTGGAAAAGATTTAATTCTTCACATAATCGGAATGATTGGTGTTGATGGAGCTTTATATAAATCAATGGAGTTTACAGGAGAAGGTGTAAAGCATCTTTCCATGGATTCAAGATTTACAGTTGCTAATATGGCTATAGAAGCAGGTGCAAAGAATGGAATATTCCCAGTTGATGATAAAACAATAAAATATTTAAAAGAGCATACTAAAAGAGATTGGAAAGTTTTTGAGGCTGATGAAGATGCGATTTATGATGAGGTTTATGAAATAGATTTAAGTGAATTAAGACCAACAGTAGCATTTCCTCATTTACCAGAGAACACTAAAACTATTGATGAAGTAGAGGATATTGAAGTAAATCAAGTAGTAATAGGTTCTTGCACAAATGGAAGAATAGAAGATTTAAGAATGGCAGCAGATATATTAAGAGGAAGAAAAGTAAAAAAACAGGTTAGAACTATAGTGATTCCTGGTTCTCAAAAAATATATTTACAGGCTATGGAAGAAGGATTATTAAAAGATTTTATAGAGGCAGGAGCAATAGTTTCTACACCAACCTGTGGACCTTGCTTAGGGGGACATATGGGAATACTTGCAAAGGGTGAAAGATGTGTTTCAACAACTAATAGAAATTTTGTTGGTAGAATGGGTGATGTTGAATCAGAGGTTTATTTAGCAAGTCCAGTGGTTGCAGCTGCTTCAGCTATAGTTGGGAAGATTGTATCGCCGGAGATGGTTAGTAATTAGTAATTTGGAATGGGGAATGGCTTCGCAATTAATTTGAAAAACTTTGTTTTTCTAATTAAATTCGAAAGCTGTGCTTTTTATGAAAGAATAATTTGAGATAGGGGGATGTTTTTATGGAGGTTTGTGGAAAAGTTTTTAAGTATGGAGATAATGTTGATACTGATGTTATTATTCCAGCTAGATATTTAAATACTTCTAATGCAAAGGAGTTAGCTGCTCATTGCATGGAGGATATAGATGATAATTTTGTTAATGAAGTTGAGGTTGGAGATATAATTGTAGCTAATAAAAATTTTGGTTGTGGTTCATCAAGGGAACATGCACCAATAGCTATTAAAGAAAGTGGGGTAAGCTGCGTTATAGCAAGAACTTTTGCAAGAATATTTTATAGAAATGCTATAAATATAGGTTTACCAATACTTGAATGTGAAGCTGCTGTGGAAGGTATTGAAGCTGGAGATAAAATTTCAGTGGATTTTTCAACAGGAATTATAAAAAATTTAAGTAAGAATGAAGAATATCAAGGAGAACCATTTCCTGAGTTTATGCAAAATATCATAAATAAAGGTGGACTTATTAGGAAAATAGTTGGTAATTAAGAATTTAGAATTTTGGATGGCAAAGCTTTGCTTTGCAATTAATTTGAAAAACTTTGTTTTTCTAATTAAATTCGAAAGTTGTGCTTTCTAAATTGTTTGCAAAAGCTTCGCCTTGCAATGGAATTTGAATGTGGAATTGGCAATTGGGAATGTGGAATGGTAATTAAGAATTTAGAAAGGCTTGGCAATTAATTTTGAATTGGGAATGTGGAATTGGCAATTGGGAATGGTTGTTGATTAATTTTTTTATTTTTAGTATATAGGGGGTTGTTTGGATGGATTTTAATGTTGGGGTTATTAGAGGAGATGGAATAGGTCCTGAGGTTATTTCAGAGACTATTAATGTTTTAGATAAGGTTGGAGAAGTTTTTGGACACAATTTTAATTATCATGAAGTTTTAGCTGGTGGAGTTGCTATTGATGAGACTGGAGTTCCTCTTCCAGATGAAAGTTTAGAAATTTGTAAGAGGATGGATGCGGTGCTTTTAGGTGCTGTTGGAGGTCCTAAGTGGGATGATCCAAATGCTAAGGTTAGACCAGAGCAGGCTCTTTTAGGACTTAGAGGAGGACTAAATTTATATTGTAATTTAAGACCAGCACTTCTTTATAAGCCTCTTAAGGAAGCATCACCACTTAAATCAGAAATTATTGGAGATGGAATAGATATTTGTGTGGTTAGAGAGTTAACTGGTGGAATTTATTTTGGCGAAAGAGGAAAAGCTGGAGCTGGGGAAGCTGAGTATGCTTGGGATACTGAAAAATATTCTGTAAATGAAATTAGAAGAATAGTGAAAATTGGATTTGAAACAGCAATGAAAAGAGGTAAAAAGCTAACTTCAGTGGATAAGGCTAATATATTAGAAAGTTCAAGACTTTGGAGAAAAGTTATTGAGGAAGTTCATAAAGAATATCCTGAAGTAGAGCTTAATCATATGTATGTTGATAATGCAGCTATGCAACTTGTTAGAAATCCAAGACAATTTGATGTTATTGTAACAAGTAATATGTTTGGAGATATTTTATCTGATGAAGCATCTATGATTACAGGTTCAATAGGTATGTTACCTTCAGCTAGTTTAGGGGAAGAAACTTTAGGAATGTATGAACCTATACATGGTAGTGCGCCTGATATTGCAGGACAAGGAATAGCTAATCCTCTTGCTACAATTTTATCTGCAGCTATGATGGTTAGATATAGTTTTTCTTTAGAAAAAGAAGCTTTAGCTATTGAAAATGCTGTAGTTTCTGTTTTAGAGAAAGGTTATAGAACAGGGGATATAAAAAGCGAAGGAACTACTTTAGTAGGAACTAAGGAAATCGGAGCTTTAGTTTTAGAAGAGTTAAGTAAGGGGGAATAATTTTGAGAAGTGATGCAGTTAAAAAAGGAGCTAGTAGAGCACCACATAGATCACTTTTTAAAGCTTCAGGTTTAACTGAAGAAGAAATGGATAGACCGTTAATTGGTGTTGTAACTGCTCAAAATGATATTATTCCAGGTCATATAAATTTAGATAAAATAATGGAAGCTGTTAAAATAGGGATTTTAATGGCTGGTGGAACTCCATTAGCTTTTCCTGTAATAGGAGTTTGTGATGGAATTGCAATGGGCCATGAAGGAATGAAGTATTCCTTAGCTAGTAGAGAAATTATTGCAGATTCTATTGAATGTATGGTAAAAGCACATGGACTTGATGGATTAGTGTTAATTCCTAACTGTGACAAGATTGTTCCTGGTAGTTTAATGGGGGCTTTAAGAGTAAATATTCCTACAATTGTAATTTCGGGTGGACCTATGCTTGCAGGTAATTTAAATAATAAAAAATGTAGTTTAACAACTATTTTTGAAGGGGTAGGAGCCTATGAAGCAGGAAAAATAACTTTAAAAGAATTAGATGAAATGGAAGATAAAGTTTGCCCAACCTGTGGTTCCTGTTCAGGAATGTTTACTGCTAATTCTATGAATTGTCTTTGTGAAAGTTTAGGTATAGCACTTCCTGGAAATGGAACTATACCAGCTGTTTATTCAGAAAGAATAAGACTTGCTAAAAGGGCTGGAATGGCAATTATGAATTTAGTAGAAAAGGATATTAAACCAAGAGATATTATAAATGAAAATTCTATAGAAAATGCTCTAGCTGTAGATATGGCACTTGGTTGTTCAAGTAATAGTGTACTTCATTTAACAGCTATAGCTAATGAAGCTAAGGTGAAATTAAATTTAGATAAAATAAATAAAATAAGTTCAGTGGTTCCTAATCTATGTAAGCTTGCACCAGCTGGGGCAAGTCATATAGAAGATTTAAATGAAGCAGGTGGAATTTCAGCTGTGATGAATGAACTTAGTAAAAAAAATATTTTAAAATTAGATTTAATTACTGCAACAGGTAAAACACAGGGAGAGAATATTAAGGATAGAAAAGTTCTTAATAATGATGTGGTAAGAGATATAGAAAATCCTTATAGTGAAACCGGTGGAATTGCTATTTTAAAAGGGAATTTAGCAAAGGATGGTTCTGTTGTTAAAAGATCAGCAGTACTTAAAGAGATGCTTGTTCATGAAGGACCAGCAAGAGTATTTAATTCTGAGGAAGAAGCAATAGAGGCTATAACAGCAGGAAAGATTAAAGCTGGAGATGTTGTAGTAATAAGATATGAAGGCCCAAAGGGCGGACCAGGAATGAGAGAAATGCTTTCACCAACTTCAGCTATAGCAGGAATGGGTCTTGATAAGGAAGTTGCATTAATAACAGATGGAAGATTTTCAGGAGCTACAAGGGGAGCAGCTATAGGACATGTTGCACCAGAGGCTGCTGAAGGTGGAGTTATAGCACTTGTAGAAGAGGGAGATTTAATATCAATAAATATACCAATGGGAATTTTAGATTTAAAGGTTTCAGAGGAAGAACTTTTAAGAAGAAGAGAAGAATTAAAAGCTTTTGAACCAAAAATCAAAGAGGGATATTTATATAGATATTCAAAACTGGTTTCATCAGCAAGTGAAGGTGCTATTTTAAAATAATAAAGTAAAGGGGGTATTTAATTTATGTTGTTAAATGGTTCTGAAATATTGATTCAATGTTTATTAGAGCAGGGTGTTGACACTATTTTTGGTTATCCAGGAGGATCAGTACTTAATATTTATGATGCTCTTTATAAATATAAAGATAAGATAAATCATATTTTAACATGTCATGAGCAAGGGGCGGCACATGCAGCAGATGGATATGCAAGATCAACAGGAAAAGTTGGAGTTTGTCTTGCCACATCAGGACCAGGAGCTACAAATTTAGTAACAGGAATAGCAACAGCTTATATGGATTCTATTCCTATGGTAGCAATAACAGGAAATGTTCCTAAAAATCTTTTAGGAAAAGATAGTTTTCAAGAGGTTGATATTACAGGGATAACAATGCCAATAACAAAGCATAATTATATAGTTAAGGATATTAATAAATTAGCTGATATAGTTAGGGAAGCTTTTATAATAGCAAAGTCAGGAAGACCAGGACCAGTACTTATAGATATACCAAAGGATATAACAGCACAAAGAACTATTTATGAATACAAATCACCAAAAGCTGTTAAAAGAAGTACTGAGCATATCAGTGATAAAAGTTTAAGTGAAGCAGCAAAGCTAATAAATCAGAGTGTAAGACCTTTTATTTATGCTGGAGGTGGAGTGATTTTATCAGAAGCATCAAAGGAATTAAGTAAATTTGCAAAAAAAATAAATGCACCTGTTTCAAGTTCTCTTATGGGTCTTGGAGCCTTTGATGAAAGTGATGAATTATTCACTGGAATGGTAGGGATGCATGGAACAAAAGCATCTAATTTAATGATTACTAAAAGTGATTTAATAATATGTATTGGAGCTAGATTTAGTGATAGAGTAGTTGGACAAAAAAAACATATAAAAAATGCTGAAATAATTCATATAGATGTAGATCCAGCAGAAATAAATAAAAATATAAAGTCAGAAAAATATGTTGTTGGAGATATCAAAGAAGTATTAAATAGATTAACTCCATTGATTGATGATAAAAAAGAAGAACAATGGCTTGAATTACTTGAAATGTTCAAGAAAAATCATGGGAAAAAATATTATGATGCAGAAAATTCACCAGAGAAGTTATTTGAATCTTTAAATAATGCTTTAACAGCTGAATCTTTTGTAGTTACAGATGTAGGACAACATCAAATGTGGACAGCTTTAAATTATAAGTTTAGTAAACCAAGAAAATTTATAACATCAGGTGGTCTTGGAACTATGGGATTTGGTCTTGGTGCAGCTATTGGAACTAAAGTTGCTAATCCAACTGAAAAAGTAGTTTTGATAACTGGAGATGGTAGCTTTGCAATGAACTGCAATGAACTTCCAACTTTAGTGAAAAATAATTTATCTATAGTTATAGTTTTAATAAATAACAATGCTTTAGGAATGGTAAGACAGTGGCAAAGTTTATTTTATGAAGGTAGATATTCGGAAACTACTTTAAATAGAAAAACTGATTTTGTAAAACTTGCAGAAAGTTTTGGAGCTAAAGGCTATAGAGTTTTAGAGGATGAGAATTTTGATGATGTCCTAAATGAAGCATTAAGTAATAAGGGACCAGTTTTAATTGATTATGTAATTAATTCAGATAAAAAGGTATTTCCTATGGTAGCACCTGGAGAACCTATAGCAAATATAATTTTAGAAGAAGACTTAAATTAATAAAGGGGGAGTTATTGTGGAAAAGAAAATAAAAATTTTTGATACCACCCTAAGAGATGGGGAACAAACACCTGGAGTTAATTTAAACCTGAAGGAAAAAATAATAATTGCAAAAAGATTAGAGGAACTTGGTGTTGATGTAATAGAAGCAGGGTTTCCTATGGCTTCTGAGGGAGATTTCAATAGTGTAAGAGAAATTGCAAGAACTATTAAAAAATCAACGGTTGCAGCACTTTCAAGGGCAACAATTAAAGATATTGATAGAGCTTATGAAGCTATAAAAGAAGCAAATAAACCAAGAATTCATATATTTTTAGCCACTTCAGAGATTCACATGAAGCATAAGCTTAATATGACTAAAGAAGAGGTTATAGAAAATGCAGTAAAGGCAGTTGCTTATGGTAAAACTCTTTGTGAGGATATAGAATTTTCCGCAGAGGATGCCTATAGAAGTGATAAAGATTTTTTAGTTGAAGTTTTTGAAGAGGTTATAAAGGCTGGGGCAACTGTTTTAAATATTCCAGATACAGTGGGATATGCTTTGCCTAAAGATTATGAAGAGTTTATAGCATATATCATAAAAAACACTAAGGGTATAGAAACTGTTGATGTTTCAGTTCATTGTCATAATGATTTAGGGATGGCTGTAGCAAATTCTTTAAGTGGAATAATGGCTGGAGCTACACAGATTGAATGCGCTATAAATGGTCTTGGAGAAAGAGCAGGTAATGCAGCACTTGAAGAGATTGTGATGGTAATTGAAACAAGGAAAAAATTTCTTAATATGAAAACTGGTATAGATACAACTAAATTTAATAAAATATCTAATTTAGTTTCAGCTATAACTGGGGTCAGAGTACAGCCAAATAAAGCTATTGTTGGAGAAAACGCTTTTGCTCATGAATCAGGAATCCATCAAGATGGAGTTTTAAAAGAAAAATCTACCTATGAAATTATAACTCCTGAATCAGTGGGAAAGGTGAACAATAATAATATAGTTCTTGGTAAACATTCAGGAAGTCATGCCTTCCAAAGCTATTTAGAAGGTAATGGAATAGAACTTTCAAAGGATGAATTAGATGAAGCTTTTAAAAGATTTAAAAAATTAACAGATAAAAAGAAAACTATCACTGAAAAAGATATAGATGCTATAGTCAATGATAATATCAGTGCTACAGAGGAATATTATAAGCTTATTTCTTTCCAAATATATAGTGGAAATAAAATGATATGTACAAGTACTATTGAAATAGAAATAGGCGGAAAGCTTGTAACAGAAAGTGCTGTAGGCGATGGACCAATAGCGTCAGCTTTTACAGCAGTGGAAAGAGCAATAGATAAAAAATTAAATCTAAAGGATTATTCAATAAGATCAATAACAGATGGTGAAGATGCTTTGGGTGAAGTAACTGTAAGAATAGAAGAAAATAATAAGATTTATACAGGGATAGCCTTATCAGGGGATATTTTAGAGGCTAGTTTGAATGCTTTTATTAAGGCGGCGAATAGGAGTTTTACTTCGTAATTAAATTTGGAATTGGGAATTGGGAATTGGGGATGTGGAGTTGGGGATTTGGAATGTGGAATGTGGAGTTGGGAATTTGGAATTGGAGATTTGGAATGTGGAATGTGGAGTTGGGAATTGGGGATTTGGAATTGGGAATTTAGAATTTTGTGCTAATAATTTTTTTAATAATTAATATAGAAGGATATATGAGGGGGATTTTAATATGGTAAATATGTATTATGAAAAGGACACTAATTTAGATTTAATAAAAGGTAAGAAGGTTGCTGTTATAGGTTATGGAAGTCAAGGACACGCTCATAGTTTAAATTTATTTGAGAGTGGTGTAGATGTAACTGTTGGTTTATATGAAGGAAGTAAGTCTTGGAAAATAGCTGAAGAGGCTGGATTAAAGGTTGAAACTGTAAGTGAAGCTGTTAAAAACAATGATGTAATTATGATTTTAATACCAGATGAAAAGCAAAGAGCTGTTTATGGAGAGGAGATAGCACCATATTTAACTGAAGGTAAATCTTTAGTATTTGCTCATGGTTTTAATATTCATTTCAATCAAATAGTACCTCCAAGCAATATTGATGTATTTATGGTTGCTCCAAAAGGACCAGGGCATATGGTTAGAAGAACTTACACTGAAGGTTCAGGAGTTCCATGTTTAATAGCTATTCATCAAGATTATACTGGAAATGCTAAAGGTTTAGCTTTATCTTATACAAATGGTATAGGTGGAGCTAGAGCTGGAGTTTTAGAAACAACTTTTAAAGATGAAACTGAAACAGATTTATTTGGTGAGCAAGCAGTTCTATGTGGTGGAGTAACTGCATTAATTAAGGCTGGGTTTGAAACTTTAGTGGAAGCTGGTTATGCTCCAGAAAATGCTTACTTTGAATGTATGCATGAAATGAAGTTAATTGTTGATTTATTATATCAAGGTGGAATGAGTATGATGAGATATTCAATAAGTGACACTGCTGAGTATGGAGATTATATGATTGGAAATAGAATTGTTACAGAGGATACTAAAAAAGAAATGAAAAAAGTTCTTTCAGAAATTCAAGATGGAACATTTGCTAAAAATTGGCTTGTTGAAAATATGGTTGGTAGACCAAACTTTAATGCAATAAGAAGAAATGAAAAAGAGCACCAAATTGAAAAGGTTGGTTCTGAATTAAGAGAAATGATGACTTGGATTAAAAAATAATATTTTCATAAAATTAAATTAAATTTGAAGGGATATATCAGATTAAAGAGAAAGTAAATAATCTGATATGTCCCTTTATTAAATGATAAGGTTAACATATAATTTTGTTTAGTAATCTATTAATTTAGGGTATAATATAATTAATAAAGAAAAAGTTTTTTGTTTAAAAAATCTTCTAAAATTGGTAACAAAAAAGCTTTAAAAAAGTAAAAAAAAAGAGAGTTTTTAAATTCTTTGGATAAAAAAATGTTAACGAAAATCCAACAAAGAAAAATTTTTATCAAATTATTATAAAGAGTTTGAATTTTCATTGAATAAAGACTATAATATTTATTAGCAATAAATAAGAATTTAAAAAAAAATGAAATAAATTAATTTATAGTTAATTTAGAAGCTTAGGAGTGACAAGAAATGGCGATATTCTTTTTAACTGTTACTGTTCTATTTCTTTTAGCTATTTTAGGAGTGACTCTTTATCATTTTGGCATTGGAGTTATCGGTGCTAAGGCGATAAAAAATGATATTGGAAAAGAGAAAATAGAACATAAACCCAAGAATAGCTTTGCGCTTATTGTATCAGCTCATAACGAAGAAGTAGTTATAGGAAATTTAGTTGATAGTTTTAATAAAATAAACTACCCAAAGGACCTTTATGATGTTTTTGTTATTGCTGATAATTGTACAGATTCTACTGCAAAGGTTGCAAAAAATCATGGAGCTAATGTCTATGAGAGATTTAACCAAGATAAAAGAGGAAAAGGTTTTGCCCTTGAGTGGATGTTTGATAAGTTATTCAAAATGCAAAAGAAATATGATGCTATAGCTATATTTGATGCAGATAATTTAGTTCATAAGGACTTTTTAACTAAAATAAATAATAAAATGTGCGAAGGCTTTGAAGTTGTTCAATGCTTTATAGACACAAAGAATGGTAAAGATTCATGGGTAACAGAATCCTGTGAAGCATCATTAGCAAATACAGCAAGAAGATTACAATATGGAAGAGATAGATTAGGTTTATCAGCTCAACTTGGAGGAACAGGTTTTGCTTTAAGTACTGAAATTCTAAAAAAATTAGGTTGGGGAGCAACTTGTTTAACAGAGGATTTAGAATTCTCTTGTAAGTTAGTCCTTCACAATAAGAAAATTGGAGTTGCAGATGATGCGCTGATATATGATGAAAAACCTTTAGAATTTAATGATTCATGGAAACAAAGAAAAAGATGGATGCAAGGATTTGCTGATGTAGCAAGCAGATATGCAATGGCCCTTTTAAAGAAAGCTATAAAGGAAAGAAGTATGGTAGCATTTGATTGCTTCATGTATTTAGTTCAACCTTTTGTTACAGCTCTTTTTGGACTATCATTACCTTTTGTAGCATTGGTACTGATTTTTGCAAAACCAGCAAGGGTATTTTTAAGTAATTTCCTTTTCTTTGATGGATTATGGGCATTTATATGCATTGGAGCAGTAGTTTTTGTTGCAGCAATGCTTATAGTAGAAAAAACAACAGTAAAACGTTCAATAATTGCTTTAGCTATATTTTTACTAATAGCATTTTTACAACCTTTCTTTGCAGTAAATCTTTCAATATTAAATCAAAAAGTATTATTAACAATATTTAACTTGATTTATGGAATGGCTTACTTCGCTTTAAGTATTCAAATCTTAGGAAAAGAAGTTAAGGCAGAGGTTGTTAGAGCAATAGGTTCAATGATTTATGTTGTAAGTTGGATACCTATAACAGTTTTAGGTATAATCAATAAAGATAACAAAGAGTGGTCTCATACAAAACATGTAAGACAACTTGGAATATACGAAATGTAAATAAAGGCATGAAAATGCCTTTATTTTTTTGTCTATTATTTTTTGTTTTTATGGTTGAAATTTTGAAAATAGATAATAATTAAAGGAGAACTTATGTTTGTTATCAGATTTGACAACTAACATTAAAAAAATTATACTAAAGTCTAGTGAGAATAAGGTGGTGTCTATATGTTTGGAATGGTTGAATTCTCTGAAATTTACGGTAATGAAAAAGATTATATTTTCGTAGATGTGAGAAGTGAAAGTGAGTTTTTTGAAGATGCAATAGAAGGTGCAGTTAATATACCAATTCTTTTAGATAAGGAAAGGGAAATTGTAGGAACGACTTATGTAAGAGAAAGTGTTGATAAAGCGAAAATGCAAGGAATAGAGTTTGCATCAAAAAGATTACCTTTTATATTTAAAGAGTTTCAAAAACTTATAAAAGGAAATCCTCATAAAAAAATAGTAATTTATTGTGCTAGAGGTGGCATGAGAAGTGGTAGTATCCACGGACTTTTAAATAGCGTTGGGATACATATACTTAAATTAAAAGGTGGTTATAAAGCTTATAGAGGTTTTATTACTAAAAAATTGGAAGAATATTGCAATGAAGTAAAATTTATAGTACTATATGGTAATACTGGCATAGGTAAAACTGAGATTTTATATAAATTAAAAGAAAAAAATTATAATATTTTAGATATTGAAAAAGCTGCAAATCATAGAGGTTCCATTCTTGGCGGAGTAGGGCTTGGAGATTGTCACTCCCAAAAGAAATTTGAAACATTAATTTATAATCAATTAAGAGATAGAAATAGTAACATAGTATTTGCAGAAGGTGAAAGTAGAAGACTTTATAAAATATTGATTACTCAATGTTTATGGGATTCTTTACATAAGGGTGAAAAAGTATACCTTACAGCGGATTTAGAAGTAAGGGCTGAAAGATTGGTTAAAGAATACACTGCTTTTGAAACTGCTGGTGTAGAAATAAATCAAGCAATAAAAGTACTTGGAAAACATATTAGTGAAGAAAAAGCTAAACATTACATGGATTTAGTGAATTCAGGGGAATATAAAACTGTAGCTATGGAGCTTATGGAAAAATATTATGACCCAATGTATGTTTTTGGAACAAAGAAAAATGAGTTTTGTGAAAGATTTCATATAGAATCAGTAGATTCAGCGGTAAATAAACTTATAGATTTATACGATAACTTAAAATAGATTAATTATATGGAGGTAAAGATGGCTAAGGAAATGGAGAAAAACTATGATGTAAGTTCTCTTACTTCTCTTGAGAAGTTAGAACCAGTTAGAGTTAGACCAGGTATGTATATTGGTTCAACTGGAACAAAGGGTTTACATCACTGTATATGGGAAATATTAGATAATGCTATTGATGAAATATCCAATGGATATGGTTCCTTTGCTAGAGTTATATTAAATTCAGATAAAAGTGTAACTATTGTGGATAACGGAAGAGGAATACCAACAGGGATGCATCCTACTAAGCATAAATCAGGAGTAGAGATGGTCTTTACGGAACTTCATACTGGAGGGAAATTTAACAATAGTAACTATAAAACTTCTGGAGGACTTCACGGAGTTGGAGCTGCTGTTGTTAATGCTCTTTCAAAATGGTTAGAAGTAGAAGTTAAAAGAGATGGAAAAATTCATAAGCAAAGATTTGAATATGCTTATGATAAAGAACTTAATAAACTTATGCCTGGAACACCAGTAACTAAGTTAGCTGTTACTGGAAAAGTTAATAAAGAAGATACTGGGACAAAGGTTACATTTCTTCCAGATAGAGAAGTTTTTTCATCAAGTGATTTTAAATTTGATGTAATTGATGAAAGACTTCAAGAACTTGCATTCCAAAATAAAGGAATGAGATTACAATTAGTTGATAATAGAAAAGATGAAGAAGTAGTTAAAGATTATTATTCAGAGAGAGGGCTTTTAGATTTCATAGCTTATTTAAATGAAAGTAAAACACCTCTTCACCCAGAACCAATTTCCTTTGATGGAGAAAGATCTGTTAATAATATTCAAATGTATGGTGAGGTTTGTCTTCAGTTTACTGATTCAACTACGGAGAATATAGCTAGTTATGTAAATAACATACCTACAACAGAGGCTGGAACACATGAAAGTGGATTTAAGACTGGAATGACAAGAGCTTTCAAAGAGGGAGCTAAAAAGCTTAACCTTATTAAAGAAAAAGATAAGGAATTTGAGGGTGACGATATAAGAGAAGGTATGACAGCTATAGTAAGGATTAAAATTACTAATCCTGTTTTTGAAGGACAAACAAAAACTAAACTTGGAAATAATGAAGCTTATACCATGATGAATGATTTGGCTTACACTAAATTCTCAGAATGGATAGAAGATAATAAAGTAGTAGCTACAATGATAATAAATAATGCTATAGATGCTGCTACAAGAAGAGAAAAAATAAAGAAGATAAATGAAGCTGAAAAGAAAAAAATAGGAAGAGGAACAGCTCCTCTTGCTGGAAAAGTAGCGGTTTGTACATTGAAGGATAACACAGTAAATGAATTTATTGTTGTTGAGGGAGATTCAGCAGGTGGATCTGCAAAACAAGCTAGAGATAGAAGATTCCAAACAATAATGCCTTCAAAGGGTAAAATCATGAATACTGAAAAACAAAAACTTGAAAATGTTTTAGCTTCTGAGGAATTAAAAATCTTCAACACAGCTATAGGTACAGGAACTTTAGATAATTATAGAGATGAAGATTTAAAATACGATAAAATAATAATAATGAGTGATGCTGATGTAGATGGATACCATATTAGAACCCTTTGGATGACATATATTTATAGATATATGAGACCATTAATTGCAAATGGACATTTATATTTAGCACAACCTCCTTTATATAAAGTATATAAAATGGGTAAAAATAGTAATTCTATTTATGCTTATAATGAAGAAGAATTAGAAAAAGCTAAGAAAACTATTGGTAAAGGTGCTTTAATTCAAAGATTTAAAGGACTTGGAGAGATGAACCCAGACCAACTTTGGGAAACTACTTTAAATCCAGAAACTAGAACTTTAGTACAAGTTACTATAGATGATGCTGCAAAAGCTGAAAAAATGGTTTCTCTATTAATGGGTGATGTGGTTGAGCCAAGAAAGAAATATATGTATAAATATGGTGAGTTTTAAAGGAGGAAAGTAAATGGCAAAGAAAAAGATTGAAATACCTAGAGATAATAATATTGTAAGATTACCACTTGAAGAAGTTATGCCAGATAACTATCTTCCTTATGCTGTAGAAGTGGCTAAGGATAGAGCACTTCCAGATGTAAGAGATGGATTAAAGCCTGTTCATAGAAGAATTCTTTATGGAGCTTATATGCTTAAGGCTTTTCCTGATAAACCTTACTATAAATCTGCTAGAATTGTTGGGGATATATTAGGTAAGTATCATCCTCATGGTGATAGTTCAGTTTATGATGCTATGGTAATTTTAGCTCAAAACTTTAGTACAAGAGCCCCTTTAATTGATGGACACGGAAACTGGGGTTCTATAGATGGAGATGGAGCAGCAGCTATGAGATATACAGAAGCTAGACTTTCTAGTATATCTATGGAAATGCTTAGAGATATAGATAAAAATGTTGTGGATATGGTTTTAAACTATTCTGATTCAGAACTAGAGCCAAAGGTTTTACCAGCAAAATATCCTAATCTTTTAGTTAACGGAACTTTTGGTATTGCAGTAGGTCTTGCTACTAATATACCTCCACATAATTTAAGAGAAGTTATAGATGGAACTCTTGCTTATATAGATAATAATGAAATTAGCACAGAAGAACTTATGAACTTTGTTAAAGGGCCAGACCTTCCTACAGGTGGAGTTTTAATTGGAAAGAAATCTTTAAAAGCTGCCTATGAAACTGGAGAAGGGAAAGTTACTTTAAGAGCTAAAACTTCTATTGAAAAGCTTGAAAATGGAAGATGGGGAATAGTTATAACAGAATTCCCATATAGAAAAAATAAAGCTAAAATACTTCAAACTATTTCAGAAATGACAGCTGATAAAAGACATTCAAAAGCTTTAGAGCCAATTAGTGATATTAGAGATGAATCAGATAGAACTGGTATTAGAGCTGTTATTGAATTTAAAAAGAATATTGATGAAGATATTGCAGATAAGGTTTTAAAATATTTATTTAAAAAGACTGACTTACAAGGGAATATAAGTTTTAACATGGTTGCCTTAGCAGATGGTAAACCAGAAACTATGGGATTAAAAACTATAATTACCCATTATGTAAATCATCAAAGAGATGTAATAACTAGAAGAACAAAAAGAGAACTTGAAGTAGCAGAAAAAAGATTCCATATTGTTGAAGGATTTATAAAAGCTATAGATATTCTTGATGAGATTATAAAAACTATAAGAGGTTCAAAATCTAAAAAGGATGCTCATGAAAATTTACTTTCAAAATTTGGATTTACAGCAGCTCAAGCGGATGCAATATTAGAGCTTATGCTTTATAGATTAACTGGACTTGAAATAAAAGTTTTTGAAAAAGAATATAAAGATTTAGAAAAGAAAATAAAAGCTCTAAGAAAAATATTAGCTGATGAAAAAGAACTTCTTAAGGTAATAAAAAAGGAACTTAAAGAAGTTTCTGATATTTATGGAGACGATAGAAGAACTGCAATGGTAGAAGATGAAAGTGAAGCTAAAATAAACTTAGAGGAACTTATAGTTGTAGAGGATGTTATAATAACAGTTTCTAAAGAAGGATTTGTTAAGAGAATGCCTTTAAAAACCTATAATAGATCTAATGTAGAAGCCTCTGATATAGATTATAGAGAAGGTGACTATTTAGAATATTTAGTAAAATCTAATACTAAAGAATTATTACTTATATTCACAAATAAAGGTAATATGTATAAATTTAAGACCTATGATTTACCAGAGGGTAGATGGAAAGATAAAGGTGAAAGATTAGAGGAACTTATAAAGGCACTTAATCTTGAAGAAGAAAGAATAGTAGCTATTGAATCAATAGATAACTTTATTCCTTCAAAAAGCCTTAAGTTTATAACAGCTAATGGATTAATTAAAAAAAGTTCATTAGATAAATTTGTTACAAGTTATACAAAGCTTGTTGCAATAAAAATGAAAGCTGATGATGAACTTGTAAAAGTATTTTATGAAGATACTGAAAAAGAAAGTGGATTCTTTAAAATTAAAACTTCTAAAGATTTAGAATTTACAGTAGAAGAGCCAATTCTTGAAAATGTTGATAGAAATATTTTAGGAATAGAACTTTCTTCATTAAGTATGGCTAATAAAATAGTTTCAGTAGAAGAAGTTTCAGAATATAATTATGCAGAGTTTATTCTAGGCATTAATAAAAAAGGTCATATAAAAATTTATAAATCAGCTTCACAGGACAGTTATGAAAAAGTTAAAACTAATTCTAAAGAACATATACTTGCTTTTTCAAATAAAGGAAATGTATTTAAGTTCTATAGTAATACTGTTCAAAATAAAGAAGAATTATTATTATCAGATATTGTAGATAACTTAGAAAGTGATGAAAGTATAATCAAAATAATTTCATTAACTGATGAAACTTACAATAGAGAAAGAGCTTTTGTTTATACTTATACTAAAAATGGATTAGTAAGAAAAACTATCCTTAAAGAATTTGAAGGTAATTATAATAATTTATTAGCTTATAAATTTAAAAACTCTTCAGATGAAGTTGTAGCAGTTGATATTGTAGAAGGAAATAACTCTCAAATTATAATAGTTAGTAAAAATGCTATGACAATTAAATTCCCTTCTGAATCAATAAATTCAATGGGAAGAATTGCTTCAGGAGTAACAGCTATAAGCTTAAAAGATGAGGATGAAGTGATATTTGGTAAATGTATTACTGTAGAAAGAGTAATGGACAGTAATGGGAATGTAAGCGAATATTCTAATTACAAAAAGCTTATTTTAACTTCAAAAAATAAAGAGAAAAAAGAAATTGAAATAAAAGAAATTAAATTACAAAATAGAGCAGGTAGAGGAAATTCTATGATGCTTGTTGTAATGGATGATTTCGTTAAAAGTGCTATAATTAGATAAAAGAAAACTTTGTTTTCTTAATTAGGAATTTGGAATGAAGGTTAGAAAGCTTTGCTTTCTTTTATTAGATTTTTTTTAAAAAGGTAAGCTATGCTTACTTTTTTTCTTATTGTTTTATTCATAATTCTAAATTAATATAGGAGTGTGTTGTTATGAAAAAGGTTTTATTGATGTTAGCTGAAGGATTTGAAACTTTGGAGGCTCTTTCTGTTAAGGATGTTTGTGCTAGAGCTGGGGTTTGTTGTACTTTAGTTGGAGTTATGGGGAAAGTTGTTACCACTTCTCATGGAATTAAAGTAGAAGCAGATATTGAAATTAATGAAGTTGATTTTAATGATTATGACGCTTTAATAATTCCAGGGGGGCTTCCTGGTGCTTATAATTTAAGAGATGATGAGAAAATTGTCAGTGAAGTAGAGAATTTTTATAATGATGGAAAAATAGTAGCAGCTATTTGTGCTGGTCCTATAGTATTTTATAAAGCTGGAATTTTAGAAGGAAAAACTGCTACTTCAAATCCTGGATTTAAGGATAAGATAGGAAATGTTAATTATAAAGAAGAGCCAGTGGTTGTAGATGGAAATATAATAACAAGTAGAGGTCCTGCTACTGCTATAGAATTTGGATTAACAATATTAAAAGAGCTTGGATATAAAGAAAAATCAGAGGAACTTAGTGAAGCTATGCTTGTAAATTATTATAAAGAGTTTTATAGATAATGAATATTTTTATTTTTTTTAGGGAATGATAAACTTAAAAGAAATAAAAATTATCATAATTTATGTAAAATGAGTAAAAAAATAGAACTAAGATTACTTTGCTAATAATTTAAATGAATTTAGAAAAATTGGTTAGATTTATTACGGTATTAATAAAAATACTTTTAGAAAAATATGAAATTAAGTATTCTATGGCAGAAAAAGATAAAAATAGTATATTGGTAAGAAAAAATGAGTAAATAAGACATATATAGACTAAAAGAGGAATAATTTTGTTTAATTAAATGCTATAGTTGAAAATAAGGATTAAAGTTATTTTAAAAAACAGGTTATAATATTTAGTATTAATAAATTATTAAAAATATATTACTAAATTATGATAGATAAATGAAGAGGTGTACAGATGGCAATTGATAAGATTTTAGTAAAGAAATTTGCTAAAAATTTAAGTGATGAAACTTTTACTGTAAAATTTGTAGATGGTGAAGAGTTTAAAGTTGGAGAAGGAGATTCTCAATTTAAAGTAGTAATTAATAAATTTCCAAGTGCTAAGGATTTATTAGATGATGCAAGTTTAGCTTTAGGTGAAGCTTTCATGGATGGAGACATAGACTTTGAAGGAGATTACCAAAAAATAATTGAAAGCATGATGAGAAACCAAAATAGTTTCTTTAATGAAAGTAAATTAATAAAATTAATGGGTAAATTCAAAGGAAGAAACAAAAAAGAAAACAAAAGTGACATAGCTAGTCACTATGATATCGGAAATGACTTCTACTCATTATGGCTTGATCCAACAATGAGTTACTCATGTGCTTACTTCAAAAATGAAAATGAATCATTATATGATGCACAAATGAACAAAATCCATCATATCTTAAAGAAGTTAAATCTTAAAGAAGGTCAAACTTTATTAGATATCGGTTGTGGATGGGGTTACTTAATAATTGAAGCTGCTAAAAAATATGGTGTAAAAGCTATGGGTATCACTTTAAGTGAAGAGCAATTCAAAAAAGGTAATGAAAGAATAAAAGAAGCTGGTCTTGAAGGTCAAGTAGAAGTTAAATTAATGGACTACAGAGATTTAGAAAAGAGTGGTTTAGAATTTGATAGAATAGTAAGTGTTGGTATGGCTGAACACGTTGGAAGTGCTAACTTACCAATATACTTCAACAATATAGATGCTGTATTAAAAAAAGGTGGATTATTCTTATTACACAACATAACAAACCTTAAAGAAACTATAGGGAATAAATGGATAACTACTTACATATTCCCAGGCGGATATATTCCAACTGTAAGAGAGGAATTATACTTAGCAGCAGAACATAACTTCATGACAGTAGATGTAGAAAGTTTAAGACTTCACTACATGAAAACTTTAATGCACTGGGTTGAAGGTTTTGAAGCTAACTTAGATAAAGAAAGAGAAATGTTTGATGAAAGATTCTTAAGAATGTGGAAATTATACTTAACTTCATGTGCGGCAGCATTCCACTATAGTGGATTAGACATACATCAAATGTTATTCTCTAAAGGAGTAAACAACGATATTCCTTGGACTAGAGATTACTTATACCAAGACTAATATTGATGTTTTCATAAAATAATGGGTATACCTTTTAGGTAGCCCATTATTTTTTTGCTTAAAATAGGACATTGAAATAATTAGAAAAAATGATAGTATAACATAAGAAAGATTTTTATTGAGAGTTAGTTGGAGGATAAAGAAAGTGAAAAAGATAACCTTTGAAAATGGAGTTAAGCTTATATATGAATATAGAGAAATAAGCCATAGTTCTTTTTGTATAGGTCTTGAGGCAGGAGCTATAATGGAGGGCGAAAATAATATAGGTGTGGCTCATGCTTTAGAACATTTTTTATTTAAAGGTACAGAAGAGTTAAATGAATATGAAATAAATGAAAAAATAGATAGATTAATGGGTTTTTCAAATGCTATGACTAATTTTCCTTATGTAATTTATTATGGAACAGCGATGAATGAAGATTTTAAAGAAGCCTTTGATTTATATAGTGATATTTTATTAAAGCCTAAATTTGATGAGAATGGTTTTGAAGAAGAAATATCAGTGATAAAGCAAGAACTTTTAGATTGGGATGAAGATTTAGAGCAACTTTGTGAAGATAAATTATTAAAAAATATTTTTAAAGAAGATAGAATTGGAACTAAAATCATTGGAGAGATAGAAAATATAAATAATATAACTATGAAAAGTTTAAAAGATTTTTATGAAAAATTTTATATCAGTGATAATATAATTATATCAGTGGTAACATCAATTAATTTTGAAGAAATTAAAAAAATAGTTTATAAAAATTTTGGAGAATTAAAAAAAGCTAATTTAATTGAAAAAGATGAAAAAACAAGGAGCTTTAATCAGGGGATTTATTTAGAAAACAAAGGATTAAATAAGGTTGGGAAATTAGAATTTCTATTTGATATAAGTAAACTTACTTTAGATGAAATGAAAGCTTTAAAGCTTTTTAATATGTATTTTGGTGAAGGGGTTAGTTCTTTATTATATGATGAAATAAGAACTAATTTAGGCTTAGCCTATGAAGTTTATAGTGAGGTAAAGTGGGAAAAGAACATAAAATTATTTAAGATAGTAGTAAATACTTCTAAGGATTTTGTGGATAGGGCTATAACAGCTGTAGAAAAACTAATTGATGAAGTAAAGAAAAAAGATTTCAATAGTGAAGAGATAAATTTATTAGGAAAGAGATACAAGATGAAAAGCTCTTTAGAAATAGAGAGAAGTATTGTCCTTGCTAATAGAATGGCTATAAATGAAATTTTAAATGGAGATGGAGAAATTCCTATAAAGGATGGAAGTGAAAATGCTCAATTTACTGGTGAGTTCTTTAAGAAAATTATAGAGAAAGTTTTAGTGAGTCCAGCTATAGGAAAGTTAATTTAGAAGAATAATAATAAAAATTTATTAGAAAAAGTAAATTTTTTAGTTGTGGAATGAGGTAAAGTATGGTTGAAGAAATATGGATGTTGAAAAATAGAAATGCAAATATAGATGAAATTTCTAAGAAATATGGTATAAGTAAATTTTTAAGTAAACTAATTGTAAATAGAGGAATTGTCAATGATGATGAGATAGAAAAATATATTAATAGTTCCTATGATATATTAAATAATCCTAAGTCTATGAAGGATGTAGAAAAAGCAACGGAGATTATTTATGAGAAAATAAAGACAGGTAAAAAAATTAGAATAATTGGAGATTACGACGTAGATGGAGTAATAAGTGTTTATTGTTTATATAAAGCTTTTACAGAAATAGGGGCTAATATAGATTATGAAATTCCAGATAGAATAAAAGATGGTTATGGAATTAATGAAAACATAATAAAATTAGCCTATGAGGATGGAGTAGACACAATAGTAACCTGTGATAATGGTATTGCAGCCATAGAGCAGATAAAATATGCGAAAAAATTAGGTCTTACTGTAATAGTTACTGATCACCATGACGTTGCCTTTGTTGAAGAGAATGGTGAAAGAAGATTTGTTTTACCTGAAGCAGATGCTATATTAAATCCAAAGCAGGAAGACTGTCAGTATCCCTTTAAAAAAATCTGTGGGGCTGGGGTCGCTTTTAAACTAATAGAAAATTTATTTATAAGATTTGAAAAGCCTAAAGAGGAAATATACAAATTTTTAGAATTTGTTGCTATTGCTACTGTTTGTGACGTTGTTGAACTTTCAGGCGAAAATAGAGTTTTTGTTAAAGAAGGCTTAAAGATGCTTAATGAAACAAGAAATATAGGTTTAAAAGCTCTTAGAAGAATTAATGAATTAGAGGATAAAGAGATAACTACCTACCATTTAGGTTTTGTTATAGGACCTTGTATTAATGCCTCAGGAAGATTAGACTCAGCTAAAAAAGGTTTAAAACTTTTATTATCTGATGATGAAAGCACTGCTAATCAATGGGCTACTGAAATAGTGGAACTTAATAGAACTAGAAAAGAAATGACTCAAAATGGAGTTGATAAGTCTATAGAGTTAATTGAAAATAGTGATTTAAATAAAGATAGAATATTAGTAGTTTATATTGATGATATACATGAAAGTATAGCTGGAATTATAGCAGGAAGAATAAAAGAAAAGTATAATAAACCTACAATAGTGCTTACAAAGGCTGAAAATGGTGCTAAAGGTTCTGCAAGGTCAATAGAGGAATATAACATGTTTGAAGGACTAAACTCCTGTAGAGAGCTTTTAAATAAGTTTGGGGGCCATCCTATGGCAGCAGGGATGTCCTTAGATGTAGAAAATATAGATAAGTTAAGAGAAAAGCTTAATAAACAATGCGAATTAACAGATAAAGATTTAGCTAAAAAAATTAGAATAGATTTATTTTTACCTGTGGAAAATGCATCAATTGGCTTAGTAGAAGAACTTTCAATACTTGAACCCTTTGGAACAGGAAATAGTAAACCTATTTTTGGAGCTAAAAATGTTAAGATAGTAAATGCTAATTTACTTGGGAAAAATAAAAATGTTTTAAGATTAAGATTAGTTGTGGGTAATAAAAGCATAACAGCAATGATTTTCAATAATATTGAAGACTTTGAAAGTAAGGTAAAAGAGAAATATGGAGAAGCTGAACTTTTAAATTTATATTTAAATGGTAGCAATAATGTTTATATGGACTTACTTTTCTATCCTAATATAAATGAATGGAATGGTAATAGAAATATTCAAATTATTATAAATAGCATTAGATAATTAGATTAATAAAATAATATTAATATGCTATAATTAGGTAAAATAAGGAGGGGTAAAATGGGAAAAAAAATTGCTGATTTTGCAAGCGAATTAGGATTAACTAATAATCAAATTATTGAAATATTTATGGATAATAATATTATCGTAAATGGTATAACTGATGAGATAAGTAGAGATGTTGAAAGAAAAATAAAAGCATTATTCGATGATAAAAAAGATGAAGATGTATACAAAAATGCGAGTAAATTGAATTATATTCAAATTAACGGATTATTTAATAATTATAAATATAAATTTAAATTTGATAATAAAATAAATTTATTTATTGCGGAAAATGGTTCAGGAAAAACAACAATATTAAATATAATAGTATCAGTTTTAAATAATGATATAGAAAAATTAATTAAAATGCCATTTAGTAATATAGAAGTAGGAATTGAAGGAAAAAAATTTGTAATAGATAAAAAGGATTTAGAAAATAGAAGGTTAAAGAATGATATTGATGAGATGCTTATGGACTTTAAAAAATATATGTCACCAAGAGAATATAGAATTATAAGGAATACTGTCTTGAATTCTAATTATGATGATTATGACGATTTAAGACAACATTTAATTTATTCTATAGAAAGGACTCGAGAGTATAGCGAAGGATATACAGATATATTTTATAAGAAGTTGCTTTATAGGATGGATGAATTTAATTATAGAGTTAATAGTAAGGATTTCAAAAAAATTAAAAATGATATAAAAGAAATATCTAAATTATTAAATGAAGAAATAGTTTATATGCCTACCTTTAGAAGGGTGGAAGAAGAGTTGGATAGTATATTAAATATTCCTTTGAAGAATAATAATGAATTAAAATATAAAATTAATAATAGTAGTATTAATTTTGGAATAAGGGATGTTGAGAAGACGTTAAATGATTTAACTAATAAGTTAAAAGAAGATGCTACTGATTTATATGCTAGAATGAATGCGGAAGTTTTAAATGATCTTCTAAGTAATAAGGTGAAATTGACTTATAGTGAAAAAAGTATAATAGATAAAGAAAAAATAGATATTGTTGTTGGAAGAATTGGCAAAGAGAAAATAAGAGAAGTTGATAAATTATTAGAATTTATAAATAATAAAAATAATATTAATGTAGAAAATAGAGATTTTTTAGAATATTATATTTTTAAATTAATAAATATATATGAAATTCAAAAAGGAATAGATGATAAGATAAAGCGATTTATTAATGTTTGTAACAAATATTTAGTAAATAAAAATTTAGAGTACAATGAAGTATCTCCTAAAGTTACTATTGTAAATAAATATACAAAAGAAGAAGTATTATTTATAAATTTATCATCTGGAGAAAAACAAATTTTATCGCTATTTTCAAAAGTTTACTTAAATTTAACAAGAAAATGTATTTTTGTAATAGATGAGCCAGAATTATCATTATCTATATTATGGCAAAAGAATTTAATTAATGATTTAATAAAATCAAAGATGATAGGGCTTTTAATAGGAGCAACACATTCTCCGTTTATTTTTGATGATAATTTAATTGAATATGCAAATGAATTAGAATCTTATAAGGTGGGGGAATAATATGGGGTTAAAGAATCAAATGGTATCTAAAAAAAAATCTGTTGCGAGTATATATATGGAATTTTCTCAATTAAAGAGCAATAAAAAAGATGATTTGGAAAATAATATATTTTGCTTTTATGAAGGGAAGGATGCACAATATTATCTTCCGAGAATTAGGTTTGTAGATAATAATAATTGTGATATTCATGAATATCATTGTGGAGGAAAAGAGAAGGTACTTGAGGTAAATAAAATAATTAAAGAAAAATGTAAAATCGATAATTGTAAAATTTTATTTTTTGTGGACAAAGATTTTAATGATAATAGTTATATAGAGAGTGATATTTACATAACTCCATATTATGCAATTGAAAATTTTTATATTAAAGATAATGTAATAAAAGATTTTTTATCTGCAGAGTTGCAAATTAATATGAATGGTGATGAAAATGCTAAAAAAGATTATATAACGGCTTTAGAAATATTTTTTGAAAGAAGACAAAAGTGCATAGATGAGATTTTATTGTTAAATGCTTGGTATTCATTACAAATTAAGAGAGGAGAAAAAATAGATACTAAGCCAGACTTAAAAAACATTAAAGAATATAAAAATTTGTTTTCGAGTATATCTTTAGGAGAGTTAAAGGAAAAAACAATTAATTATATTGATATAGAAGAAAAAGATCTAAGTACAGAGATAAATCGAATAAATAAGAAGCCATTAGAAAATATTAGAGGTAAATATTTTATGGAATTTTTACATGACTACTTAATATATATTACATCTAAAGAGCCTAGTTTAAATGGAATATTTACTAAAAGAAGAAAGATTTCACACACTGTTGGAAAAGATAATTTAATTTCATTGCTATCTCAATATGCAGAAACTCATAATTCATTAAAAACTTACCTTCAATTAAAATTAAATGTTTCAGAAAATAATATTGCTTCTTAATGAATAAATTCTTTGTAAAATAGAAATAAATATTTTATATTAAATTTTGAAAAAACCTCTAAATAACTATCTTAAATTTATTAAGGATAGCTATTTTAGAGGTTCTTTTTTTATTTTTCTAAATATTTTTACTGAAAAATAATACTTTAATAATGATTAGGTGAATTTTAGTTTAATTGGA
>JBOGCG010000046.1:0-3713 GCA_051656625.1 Sarcina sp.
TGAATCTTCAATGTCATATTATGACTTTTGAAGAAGCTCTTAGACATGCTAGTGTTATTGATAACTTAGATGATAAAAGAAGAGAGAAGATGTTTGGTCTTATAAAATGGAAGTTTGATATGAATATCCATTTTGATAATAGATTGAGTAAAATACTAGATTTGGATAACTTAGACCAAATAAAAAAAGAGCTTCTAACTCTTCAAAATGATATTAAAAAATTCAATGAAAAATTTGAAAAAAGCTTTGAAAGTATAAAAAAAGATGAGCTTTATTATGAGAATATTGATGATGAACTAAGAACTTATCTAATTAATTATGCAGTTAAATGTAGAGAACAATTAAGAATTGAAAACTCTGAAGTTGAAGAGAAGTTGATTAGAGAAAATAAAGAAAATTTAAAGAAATAAAAAAAGGCAGGTATACTCCCACCCATTCTCTGGCAGGAATATTATAGAGTATACCTCTCAATTTTGCAACACTTTTTTGTAAATTGAGAGGTTTTTTATTGGGTGAATATATCTCCATGGAGGAACAATATGAATGAAAATAAAAATATCAAATACACGATAGGAGCTGTCCAGCAATCTAAAGCTTTAGAATATGGATTAGATTTAAAAGATGCTTTCATCCTGACATATTTGAAAGAACTTACATCTAAAAAACTTATTCAAAAAGTTATAGATAATAACACATACTATTGGATTGACTATGATGCTTTAATTGATTATATGCCTCTTCTAGGAATATCTACAAGTAAGGTTTTAGGAAGAAGATTTGCTAAATATGAAGAGTTAGGTTTTATAAAAAGACACCTGCATAAAAGTTATTCAAAAGCTAAAGGACAGTTTTCTGGATCATGGACATTTATAATGTTTGAAGAAAAATTCAATGAATTATTTGAAATTGGAAATATTGCAAACGATAATACAAAAATGAATGAAATACTTGAAGAAATGGGACTTTCTACCGAGGATACTCAAAAGTTCTCTCTGGAGTCACCGAGGGAACTTGAAAGTTCCTTCATTAGAGGGAACTCAAAAGGGCAGTCGGTAAATCAAGAAGAAGTCAATAATAATGGGGCTTCTCAGGAGTTCACCGAGGGAACTCAAAAGTGGTCTGTTAATTCTCCTAATCCAATAAATAATACTCCAATAAAGGCGGATGAAAATTTTCTTGATAAAAACCAAAAAGAACAACTTGAGTTAATACGAGTTAAAGTTATCAAAAATATATTTGTTGCAAAAGCTATAAAAAAGAGCTTTGATAACTCTGAGAATTTTGTAAATAAGATTGTGATACCTGCACTAAAGAATAATTCATTTGAAATTGTTTCTAAAGCATTTAAAAACCTATACGATTGTGCTCCACATGAAATAACAAGCATTGCAGGAATCTTTTATAAAAACTTATTAATTCTTAAAAGTGCTTAATCGGAGGTATTAGTATGAGTCAAAACGAATTAAAAAAATTAAGAGAATCTTTAAAAAAACAGATTCAAACAAACAAAGTTGAAATTTCTAAAATTGAAAGAACTCTAAGAGATCTAAAAAGAAAAAATTCAAAACTTGAAGTTAAAGTTGCTGAAGTGAATGGTGAGATTATTAAAAATAATAATGGTGGTAAAGACATGCCTATATACTTCTGTGATACCAAAGGTATGATTTAAATAGATTTTACAAAAAATAAAAAAGAAGGCTCAGCCGTAGCCAAACCCTCAACGCGTAAAGAGAGTATAACACTGAGCCTTCCTATCTGTCAAGGGAGGAATTCAAATGGTATTGATAATCAAAGGTTTTTAAAGAAAAAAATATTAATTGAAATTTTATCAACTTAAAAAATTATATAACTTGGAGGAAAAAATGATAATAACACTTAATAAAAATGACTTTAAAAACCTTATGGAGATTTTAGAAAAAAATGAAATTCTTGAAGCTACAACTTCAGTTGAAAAAATTATAATAGGATCATATAGCCTTATTTATGAAATCAGATTATCTGAAGAAACAGTTAAAATAAAAACACCATCTAGAAATATAGAAACTTTCTATAACAGAATACATAAGTTTGCTGAGAAAAAGAATCGTATCGTTCCTGGAGAAGAACCGTTCTCACTTAAAGATGTTATAGAGAAAGAATTTGATATAAAATTATGGGAGGTAGAAGAATGTCAGTAATCTTAATTAAAAATAATAAAGGTGGAGTTGGTAAGAGTTGGATAACTCTCCAACTCGCTCATGGACTCCAGCATGTAACAAATAAAAAGGTTTTAATTATAACATCTGATAACCAGAATAATATTTTAGAATATGCAGGAAAAGAAAAGATAATATCTGATTCAGGATTAGAAAAATGGCTAAGAACTGGAGCTGGTGATCTTGTAAGATTAAGAGAAAATTTATTTTTTATACCTCTCAAAACATCACACCTTAATCTACAGTCGAAAGATAAATTGAAAGAGCTATTTGAGGTATTTAAGCAAGAATATGCGTATATTTTAATAGACTCTACACCTGTTGTTGGAATAGATAAATATTTTGTAGATTTAGCTGATAAAGTTGTTGTTCCTGGATTTGCTGATAAGGTAACTATAAATTCTATAACCTCTCTTTTGGAGCAAACAGAAGTTAGAAAAATAAAATCAGTAGTTATTAATAGATGGGGAAAAACAGCAAAAGAAAAACACTACTATCAAGGACTTAAAGAAGTTTTAGAACCTTATGAGATTCTCTTAACTACTCCAATATCTCAATGTGCAGTTATTGGAAAACTTATTGATGAAGGTAAAACTATATGGGAATCTAATTCTAAAAAAATTAAAAATATACATGAAATATTTGTGAAAGTGATTGAGGCGATATTATGAATGCATTAGCTAGCTTAAAAGCAAAAGTACAAGAAGATTATCAAAGTTCATTTGAGTTTGAAAAATACGAAATTGAAGAAAATATAAAAAAAGAGGTCATTGAAAATGAAGCTATTATATTTCGGAACTTCCGAAATATGTCTGAATCCATGTATAAAATTTGTAAGGCTTTATATGAAAACTCACTAAAGTTAAAAGCTGAAGGTAGTTTTATGGCTTGGTATGAAAATATTGGATTGAGTAAAGATAAAGTATCTGAGCTTTTAAAAAGATATGATTTATATATGAATTTCCCAGATAAGGCTCAATATATAACAAGTCTTTCGACTCAAGCAGTTAAACTTCTAACTGGAAAAGAATTAGATTTAAATATAGTTTATGATGCTGTAGATTTAGAAATTATAAAAGTTGAAGATATAAGATGTTTTATAGAATCTAGAACTACTCCAAATGATGAAGTAATAGATTTAGAAAACGAATATAAAATAGAGCCTTTTATCCAAAAGGAAACTAAGAAGTGTGTTAATTATAAAAACTTTGAAAAATTAAGAAAAAATATATCTAATATGGATTTAAAACAAATATCCCAAGTTGAAAAAGAGATTGATCTATTCGAAAAATATATTAAAGAGTTGAAGAAATCTTTATCTAACAGAAGTTTAGATTTTGATAATAAAAATAATATTAAATTAATTGAAAACTAAAGTGTAGGAGGTCTAGAATGTCCAAGTCAAAATTTCTATATGAAGTAGATGATATAACAACTATTTTATCTATTTCAAAAAGTAAAGCCTATAAAATTATAAAGCAACTTAATGATGAGTTGGAAACTAAAGGTTATATAATA
>JBOGCG010000047.1:0-2973 GCA_051656625.1 Sarcina sp.
TATTAAGTGAGGACGGATATGAAGACTTTAAAAGTAGGAAGAGGCATTACAATTCCAGCTATGGCAATTTTTTTTATAACAGGTGCGGTTTCTTTTCAATATTTTAGAGAACACTTTAAAGGACTTCAAGATGATGAGTATTTAAAGAAAGCAATAATATGGTTAATACTTTTTTGTGCAGCTTTAACTTATGAACTTGTTAGAAATTATAAAATAAAACAAGTTATTAAGATTACGGAGGAAGGAATTAATTGTAGAGAAGCATCTACTAATAACGAAGTATTTATAAAGTGGAAAGATATTAAAGATATAGCCTATGAAGCAAATTACTTAAATCCTAAAGGCAATTTAATACGTATTTATGTTAATGAAAAATATGATGATACCCATGAGGTATGGGAATCTATGAATGTTGAAACTAAAAAAGTAACAATAGAGCGAGTTGTAGATATTGATACTTCTGAAACAATGAGAACAGAAGAAATTTGCAATGTTATAGAATATAACCTAAAAGTTTTTAATAAAGAAGAAATAGAGGATAATAAAATTGCAGTAGTTAAAGGCTTACTTGACTTAGTTAATGACGAAGGTATTGCTAAAGCTACTGGATTAGATGTGAATATAGTAACAGAAATAAGGTTAGAAAATATGAAATAAAAAATAAGTAGAGTAATAGTTTTAAGAAAAATATAAACTATTACTCTATTTTTTTTATTTAGAAGTTAACTTTTCTTAATATAACTATCTTTAAATCGAAGTTTAATTAACATTAGCTTAATTTTCTTATAACAAAGCTAATTTAAAATAGGATTTGTAGTGTTTGGTTAAGAAAAGTTAATTTTACATAGAGGGGGAATTTTTTGTGAAGAGGTTTTTGAAGCTGGTGACATCAGCTTTGATTGTGGCAACGACGTTAACTGGGTGTATTTCTACAAAGCCACAATATATTCAAGGAAAAGATAAAACTTTGACTATATATTCAGCTTTAGAGGAAGAACAAATAAATGAATATATTTCAGACTTTAGAGAAATGTATCCAGAGATAAAGGTCAATATAATTATGGATTCACATGGAGTTATAAGTGCAAAACTTGTTTCAGAAAATGAAAATCCACAGGCTGATGTAATTTGGGGACTTTCAGCTATTAACATGATAGACCTTGAGGATAGAAATCTTCTTAAACCTTATAAATCAAAAACATTTGAGGAAGTAAACAAAAAATTTATTGATGATGGAGAGGTTCCTAATTGGACAGGCTTAACGGTAACAGAAACAGCTTTTGTTGTAAATCATAAGGAACTTGAAAAGTTAAATCTTAAGGTGCCAGAAAGCTTTGAGGATTTAATCAAGCCAGAATACAAAGGGCTTATAACTATGCCAAATCCAGCATCTTCAGGAACAGGATATTTTACAGTAGCAGCTATTCTTCAAATGATGGGAGAAGAAAAGGGCTGGGATTACTTGGGGAAATTACATGAGAATATGGGTATGTACACACATTCAGGATCTAAACCAGCTAAACTTGCAGCTTCAGGGGAATATCCAATAGGAATATCCTTTGGATATAGAGCAACAAAACAAATGAATAATGGAGATCCAGTGGTGGCAGTATTCCCAACAGAAGGTTCAGGATGGGATTTAGAAAGTATAGCATTAACTAATAAGTCAGAAATAAAAGAGGAAAGTAAAATCTTCATGGAGTGGGCATTAAGTAAAGAAACAATGAAATTATATTCAAATAATGCAGCGGTAACATCTATAGTTACAGATGTGGAACCGCCAAAAGGCTATCCAGAAAAACCTTTAGAGCAATTAATAGATAATGATATAACTTGGTCTTCAAAAAATAGATTAGAAATTCTTAAAGAATGGGAAAAGAACTATGGGGCAAAAACTGAAAGTAAATAAAAGGGGGATTTTATAAATGAGTTATTTAGCGGTGAAAAATGTTAATAAAAGTTTTGGTAGTAAGCAGGTTTTAAATAATATTGATTTAGAAATAAATGAAGGTGAATTCTTATGTTTATTAGGACCTAGTGGTTGTGGGAAAACAACTCTTTTAAGAATTATAGCGGGACTTGAAGATTTAGATAAAGGGACAGTTTTTCTAGCAAATAATGATATTACTAAATTATCTCCGGATAAAAGAGGTTTTGGAATAGTATTTCAATCCTATGCTTTATTTCCTAATATGACAGCTTATAAAAATATAGCCTTTGCTTTAAAGCAAAAGAAATTAAATAAATATGAGATAAAAGAAAAAGTTGATGAGGTTTTAGATATTGTAGGGTTAAAACATGAAGCTCACAAGTATCCAAGAGAATTATCAGGAGGACAACAGCAAAGAATAGCCTTAGCTAGAGCAATTGCATTAGAACCAAAGTTTTTACTTTTAGATGAGCCTATGTCAGCTTTAGATGCGAAAGTAAGATCAAAGCTTAGAGTGGATATTAAAAAATTACAAAAAAAATTGAAGATAACAACTATAATGGTTACTCATGATCAAGAGGAAGCGATAACTATGGCAGATAGAATTGCAGTTCTTAATGGTGGAGAAGTTATGCAAATTGGTACTCCAGAGGAGATTTATCAAAAACCAAATAATTTATTTACAGCACAGTTTATTGGAGAAACTAATTGCTTAAATATAAATGGTGAGATTTGTACAATTAGACCTGAATATGTTGAAGTTTATAAAGACAATCATTTTGGAAAGAAGGGAACAGTTTCTTCAATAGAATTTAGAGGTAGCACAATAAGAGTTGAGATAAAACCAGAAAATCAAGTTTATGGTGAAGTGATAGCCAGTGATCTTCCTATGAAACAATGGATTAATTTAAATTTAACAGAGGGAGAAAAGGTGACTTTTGATTTTAATGATGAGTATTACATTAAATATGAAGTTTCAAAGGGAGCATAGTTATGATAAATACAAAAATAAATGTTAAAGAAAAGGCTTTAAATATTGATTT
>JBOGCG010000048.1:0-17730 GCA_051656625.1 Sarcina sp.
TTAAAGAACTCAGTGAAACTCATTATTGTATCATTATAATCTGATACTGACATTAATTCTCTTACTGAGTGCATTGAAAGCACTGCTGTTCCCATATCTACTGTTCTAACTGGTAAATGACCTGAAGCTATTGGTCCTATTGTTGAACCACCTCTTACATCTGATCTATTTACAAAATGTTGAACTGGAACTCCAGCTTTTCTACAAACTGCTTCATAAACTGCTGAACTATCACTATCAGTTGAGTAACTTTGTGATGCTGCAATTTTTATTACTGGACCTTTTCCAAGTACTGGTCTTACTGTTGGATCATGTTTCTCTCCATAGTTTGGATGTACTGCATGAGCAAGGTCAGCTGATATTAAGAATGAATTAGCAACTGCTCTGAAGTAATCTTCTCTACTCTCTCCCATCGCTATAACTATTCTCTCTAATAATTCATGGAAGAATGGTGAACCAGCACCCTGTTTAGTTCTACTTCCAACCTCTTCATTATCATAACAGAATACTACATTAACTCCTGATTTCACTTTACTATCTACTAATGCCTTTAATCCAGCATGTACCATAGAAAGGTCATCAAGTCTACCCATTGATATAAGATCTCTCTTTAATCCAATTACTGAACCTTTTTCAAACTCATATGGCATTAATTCAAAACTTAATATATCAGAAACCTTAACATTTAATTCCTCTGCTATTAAATTCATTAATAAATCCTCTGTTACATCCGCTCCATTAGTTAAAGCTACTAATGGTAATGTATCCTTTTGAGCATTGAATTTATAACCACTATTTACTTCTCTATTCATATGTATAGCTAAGTTTGGTATTATCATTATTGGCTTATTTATATTAATTATTTTATTTGCTGGTTTTAATGGATTTTCTGAAACTAAGCTTACTCTACCAGCAATAGCAAGTGGTCTATCAAACCAAGTACTAAGAATTGGTCCACCATAAACCTCTGTATTTAATTTAATATAATTTTTTTCAGCAACCATTTGAGTCATTGGCTTTATTCTAAATCCTGGTGCATCAGTATGAGCCCCAATCATTTTAAATCCATTCTCTGAAACTTTACCTTCTCCAACTTCAAATGCAACAATTGCACTTCCGTTTTTCTCTACATAACATTTATCTCCAGTCTTTAAAGACCATCTATCCTCTGATTTTAATTCCTTAAATCCTTCCTCTGAAAGCCATTTCTTAACAGCTTCAACAGCATTGTATGCAGTTGGACTTTCATATAAAAAATCTATAAGTTCTTCTGAAAACATTTTTTGCATCTATAACACCCCGTTTTAAAACTTATAATTGAAAATTAATTCAATTATTCTACTTCTATTATACACAAAATAATTAAAACTAGCACAGGATAAATTTCCTTCATCTAATTTGTAAATTTTTAATAAATGGTTTAAAATGTTATTTATCATTAGAAATATTGAATTGGTTTAAATAATTACAGGTTTTTCTTATTCGCTGTTTACTTTTTTTTAATATTTTTATACAATTAAAGAAGAGATTAAACGATTACAAAGGAAGAAAGGGGATTTTAAAATGAATAAAAAACTAGAAAATGAAATCTTAGAAAGCATTGATGATAGAGTTGATATTTTAGAGGCTGTTATGGTTTCCGTTAGTGACATTGCTACTAGAAATAAGGTAGAAGGAAAACTTAAAGCTCTAAAACTTTTAAAACAAGAAATTAATTTATTAGAATTAAATCCATGTGAATTAACGGCTAAAATAGATGAAAGATTCCAAAATCAAGAATTAGGTATAAAGGGGAAATATATCAGAGAAGGTTTCGAATCTGTTCTTAATGAATATAAGGAACAATGTAGACTTTCTTAGACAAACAGAGTTTGTAATTGGGAATGTGGAGTTGGGAATTGGGAATCGGGAATTGGGAGTTGGGAATTGGGAATGTGAAATTGGGAATGTGAAATTTGGAGTTAGGAATTGGGAATGAAAATTTAGCTATGCTAAATTTTCATTTCATACTCCATATTCAACACCGGAATCCCTGGTTCTCCATTCAAAACAAAGCTTTATTACATAAAATCAAACTCTGATTATTCACTTAAATTTGCAGATGTAGTTTTAGTTTTAGTTATAGCTCTAAGAATTTTATACAATTCTTCTATATCTTTTAATAAATTCACTGATTGTTCACTTGATATATAATTACTCTCTTTTAATAATTTAATCCAATATTTACTTTCACTAGATTCTTTTAATGCTATATACATTTTACAATTAAATTCTTTCTTTGAATAAGCTTCTATTGCTTCACTTATATTAGCTCCTATACTAGTTCCTGAACGTAATAACTGTTTTGATATAATATATTCTTTTTTTTCCTCTTGTAGATATTTATATATTTTTATAATACTTAAAGAAAATAAAAAAGACTTTTCCTCAATTAAGTTCTTTCTCATAAAACACCTCAATAATTTATTTACTAATTAAATTATTTACCAAAATAATAAGAATGAAACATAATAAAGATTTTTTTCTAGCAATTTAAAATCAGAAATATATTTTCTTAATCAAACTCCCCATTAGAAGCATAGCTTCCCAACTTAATTCCCCATTCCACATTCCCAATTAGAAGCGCCTAGCTTCGCAAACTCATTCCCAATTAGAAGCGCCTAGCTTCCACTACACACAGTAACTTTTACTAATAAACCCATTCTTACCTTGAAAATCAATTTTATACCAACTTCCTTCTTCACCCTTTACAGTAACTTTATTACCATTATATAGGCTTCCTATAACAGAATGATTAGTTCCAGCTCCTGATCTTACATTAAGAGCAGAATTTACTTTAATTGTTTTTATATTTGAAGATTGATTTGAATTATTCCCACCATTATTACTATTGCCACCATTATTTTCAGTAATTATTTTAATATATTTTTTACTTACATAACCAGTTCCATTATTATGAGAAATTTTATACCAACCATTTTCTTCAGATATTATGTTAACTTTAGCTCCGTTTTTCAAAGTGCCAATAACTCTTTGATTCGTTCCAGCACCTGCTCTTACATTTAATGTGCTACTTACAGTTACTTGTCCTACTTTTTCTGTTACTGATTCCCCTCCAGAGTTTGAACCATTTCCTGTTCCCCCTGAATTATTAGACCCACCATTTGAATTATTTCCTGATCCCCCTGGATTTTCTGGTTTTACTTCTCCAGTTATCTTTATGTATTTTTTACTTACATAGCCTACTTTTCCTGAATAACTTATTTCATACCAACCTGACTTCTCTCCTATTATCTTAATAGTTTCTCCATTTTTTAAAGATCCTATAGTAGAATAATTTGTACCTGCTCCTGATCTAACATTTAATGATGAACTTATACCAATAACCTGTCCATTTTTATACCCTTCATTATTTTCATTATCAGGTTTACTATCCTCTTCCACAGAACCACCACCTAAAGAAGTTCCTGAATACTTTTTAGTTGTTTCTATCAAATGATATACTCTTTGTCCATAACTATTATTATTATTTGCAGCCTGCTGAAGAGATGAATATTTACTTCTATCATAGCCCGGAACTGCCCACTTACCTGCTAGTTCCTCTAATGAAGGTGCTATCCCTCTAGTTACATAACTAAATCTTGGATCTACCACTGCATTATTCAAAGCTGCTTTACTACTATAAGCCTTTAAATGTTGTACCTGTGCCCGTAATCCTATTCTTGCTGATGAAAAACTTAACTTAGATCCATCCCCTGTAACACCAAGTCCACAGAAATTATTATCCTTTGCAGTAAGCACTCCACCAAACTTAAAATATCCAGTTTCATGTATTGCCTGTGCTACAACAATATCTCCTCTAACCCCTTCTTTTGCGCCCTCTTCATAAGCTAATTTTAAAAATTCATCCAGCGATACAGTTAGATTATATTTAAAACCGTGTTTCTTTTGCATATCTAAAAGAAAACTCTTAAATTGCTCCTTAGAAACCTCATTACTCCCCATAATACTATGCTTTCTAGCATAAACAATAGTACTTTTACTCTCAACACCACCATCTACAGCTTTACCCTTATCCTCAGATAACATTTCCGCTTTACCATTAGATTGATTTTCAGCATTTTCCTCATTAGCTAAAACAGTAGTTGCGGTAACTCCACTAATAGTGCTACTAACCAAAGCACCTACCAATATTTTTTTAATAACCTCATTCTTCATAACTCTCTCCTTAAAATTTTATTAAAAATAAATGAAGAAAGTAATCAAGGCCTACAAAATAAGCCCTAATCACCTTCTCCATTGTCAAAATCAAAATGTCTTTTATTTTTCCATAATAACTCAATTACACAGGTATTGCTTGTCAGTTTAATTGCGAAGCCAACCTGAATTTCTTCTCATTACAAGGCGCAAGCTCTTGCCAATCAATTAAGAAAGCACAGCTTTCGAATTTAATTAGAAAAACAAAGTTTTTCAGTTTAATTGCGAAGCCAACCTGAATTACTTCTCATTGCAAGGCGCAAGCTCTTGCCATCAATTAAGAAAGCACAGCTTTCGAATCTAATTAGAAAAACAAAGTTTTTCAGTTTAATTGCGAAGCCAATATATTATTTAACGAAATCCTTAGATACATATCCAACTTTCCCATTATAATCTATCTTATACCAGTTTCCACTCTCTCCTGTTATAGATACCTTTGCTCCATTAGAAAGCTGTCCTATAACAGATCCAGATGTACTTGCTGAACTTCTTACATTTAACTTTGTTGTTATATTATAAACAGTTCCTGTCTTCACCGTTGAACCAGAGTTATTACCACCTCCAGTACTTCCCCCAGTGTTTCCTGATGAAGTTATAGTTATATATTGCTTACTTACATAACCTGTCTTACCATTAAAGTCTATCTTATACCAAGTTCCTGATTCACCAGTTATCTTTACTGTTGCATTTAAACTTAATGAACCTATAACTCCATAGTTTGTACCAGCACCTGATCTTACATTTAAGCTTGTACTTAATCCTGTAACCTTACCTGTTTTAGTACTCTCTGATGGTGTCCCTGGATTTGTAGTTCCTCCAGTATTTCCACCAGTACTACCGCCATTGTTATTACCACCAGTACTTCCTCCAGTACTAACTACCTTCATAAATTCCTTACTTACATAACCAACTTTTCCGTTGAAGTCTATCTTATACCAACTTCCAGACTCACCTGTTATCTTAACCTTTTGATTAGCTGTTAATGAACCTATAACTGTATAGTTTGTTCCAGCACCAGCTCTTACATTTAGCTTAGTAGTAACCCCAACAACTTGTCCCTCTCTCTCAGTTACAGCTGGTGGTGTTGGCTCCTCTGGCTTTGGTGGATCTACTGGTTTTGGAGGCTCTGGGTTAGGAGTCTCAGTTACTATCTTAATAAAGTCCTTACTTACATAACCTGCTTTACCACTATAATCTATCTTATACCAATTTCCTGACTCACCAGTTATATCAACCTTCTGATTTCCTTTTAAGCTACCAATTATTGAATAATTTGAACCCGCTCCTGATCTTACATTTAGTTGAGTTGTAACATTGTATACTTGTCCAACTTTCTTCTCTACAACAGGAGGATCTACAGGTTTTGGTGGTTCTACTGGTGGATCAACTGGCTTTGGTGGTTCTGGTTTAACTTCTTCTACTATCTTAATAAAGTTTTTACTTACAAAACCATCTTTTCCATTAAAGTCTATCTTATAAAATTCTCCTGATTGCCCTTTTATCTTAACTTTTTCATCAGCCTTTAAAGCACCTATAATTCCATAACTTGTTCCTGGACCTGATCTTACATTTAATTGTGTTGTAACATTATAAACTTGTCCTGTTTTATCTAATACTGTAACAGGGGGCTCTGGATTTCCTGTATCAGGAACCTCCACATTTCCACCAACAGTTACATAATCCTTACTTACATAACCATATCCTTTTTTAGTCTCCATATAAGATATCTTATAGAATCCATTCTCTTCTCCATATATCTTAACCTTAGCATTCTTATAAAGCTTAGAAACCACTGTTGAAGTTGAACTAGCTGTTGCCCTAATATTTACATGGCTAGTTACACCCTTTACTGTTCCTGTAGCAGTAGGATTTTTTCCATCTATTATATTACTTTCTCCAGCCATCCCTTTTGCTACCTTTTCCTTATATATAGTCCAAAGTTCTGGTTCATCTTCTATCATCATTCTTGAACAGGTTTTTCCTGAGGCGTGCTTGTGCATAACTATATTCTCAGCTGGAATATTATACTTCTCCATTAAGTATCTAGTTAAAGCTATTCCATTTTCCATTGTCTTTTTAAAATCGTTTCCTTGATTAACTGCTAATTCTATTCCTATAGTATTTCCATTGTTGATAGATGCTCCCGCACCCCCATCACCAACATGCCAACCTTTCCAAGTGTCCTCTAAAGCTTGAACTATTTTACCTTGATCAATTATATAATGTGCTGATGCATTAGCATTAGGATGATTTGCAAAATAATCTCTATTAGCCTGTGCATCTGCTCCTACTCTTCTATTATCTGTATCATGTATTACTATGTATTTAGGTTGAATCACTACTCCCTTTGAATAGTTTATATCTATTAATTGCTTACTTACTTTTAATCCATTTATTGTTGGTGTTGATTTACTAGTACTACTTGCTGTTGCTGGCAAATCTTTATTCCCTAAGCCCTTTGCAGCATCTCCAGCAGACATATCTCCTCTATAAAATCCACCGTGGTTACCATCTTGCTCATACTTAACTGTAGCTTGGTCATTATTATTTTCCATAGCAAAAGCTTTTTCTATATTTTGATTACCTAATAAAGTAGATGCCATAGCTGCCGTTAATATCAATGTTTTTATTGCTTTTCTTTTCATTATCTTTTCGTTATTTAAAGCTATATTTGAAAGTACTAACCCCTATTTTTTTAATCTCTACTCTCAAAATTTTTATAACTTTAAAGTAACTCCCCCCTTTTTTTTAATTATAACCTTTTCATCATTACATAAAATGATAAATATCTCTTTTCCACAATAATATTATACACCATTCTTATTTATTTTTGTAATTTTTTACAAATTGTATATTGTTTTTTTATTTTATTAATTTTTTATTTTTTATTTCAACTTATAAGCTTTATATTATTTTTTTGGTATTTTTTTTGTTTTATTTTCATTTTTTAAAGGAAGTTATTGTTAATTAAATACTACAGATATTAATATTTATCAATTGATATTTAACAATAATCATTATATAATAATTATTATTCGTTTTTTTATTAATATTAGATTTTCACTTTTTAATAATATAGAGCACTATTAATAATAAATTATATCTATTTAATGAATTAGAATATTCTTTTTTATTTAGAGAAAACTAAATAATAGCATTAAGGTTTCTATTGATTATTTCTATTAAATGTTCTATTATATAATTTGTACCATTTATTAATTGAGAATAATATTATCAATTAAAACAGCATTTTATCTATTGATTTTATTCTCAACTGATAAATTTTATTGAAAATTTTATATTTAAATATATTAATTTAATGGAGGATTTTAATTTTGTCTAATTTATTAATTAACCTATTTATAGGTAAAAATAAAGACCCAAAGGATGAAATAGTAAGAAATAAATATGGATATCTTGGAGGTATGGTTGGAATTATTGCTAATATAATTTTATTTATAATAAAATTCATGGTTGGCTTTATAACTGGAAGTATCGCAATCACTGCTGATGCCTTTAATAATCTATCTGATGCAGTATCTTCTATAATTACTATAGTTGGTTTCAAATTATCTAGTCGCCCTGCCGATGAAGAACATCCCTTTGGTCATGGTAGAGTTGAATATTTAGCTTCTTTAATTGTTGCTTGTATCGTAATGCTTGTTGGTTTTGAATTCTTAAAATCGTCTTTTATGAGAATCATAGACCCAACCCCTGTTACCTTTGAACTTATTCCATTTATCCTACTTATCTTCACTGTACTAGCTAAGATTTGGTTAACTAGTTTTAATAAAGTAATTGGTAAGAGAATAGATTCAGATGCATTAAAGGCAGCCTCTTTAGATGCACTTAGTGATGTTTTCGCCTCCTCTTGTGTTGCTATTTCATTACTTTTAGCTAAATTCACTGAATTCCCTATTGATGGCTATGTAGGAATCTTAGTCTCTCTATTTATTCTTTATGCTGGTTTCTCTATCATTAAAGATACTATCAGTCCTCTTCTTGGAGAGTCTGCTGACCCTGAACTTGCAAAGAAAATAAGAGAAGAATTACTTTCCTATGAACATGTTACTGGAGTTCATGATCTTATAGTACACAACTATGGAGTAGGTAAATCTATAGCCTCTATTCATGCTGAATTACCTGCTGAACTTGGTGTTATTCCAATCCATGAAATTATTGATAAAGCTGAAAGAGAAATTTCTCAAAAACTAAAAATTTATCTTGTTATTCACATGGATCCTATCTCTCCTTTAACTGGAGAAGTTGCCATAGCAAAAAAAGAGGTAGAAAAAATTATAAAATATAATCCACTTATAAAATCTATGCATGATTTTAGAGCTATTACTGGAGAAGAAAGAAAAACGCTACTTTTTGATTTAGTTATTCATAGTAGTAATGTAAAAAAAGTAATGACAAAAGATGAACTTGTTAAAGATATTAAATCTACCATCGAATCAGAACATCCTGAATATCATTGCATTATAAAACTTGATGATGATTTTTCTTAAAGCAAAAAAATACTTATAGTATAATTTTCACAAAAATAAATAAAGGTTAAAAATTTCTAATTATTAATAAGTTATCTTAATCATTGTTCTTATAAAGAAACAAAAAGCCATGAACTAAATTTATTTATTAGTTCATGGCTTTTCTAATGAATTAAAAAGGACACATTTAGTTATAATAATGTGAGGTTGCCAACTCTTGTGATTTAGAGTTTTAGCTTTGGACTTTAACGCTAGCTACATCTTTTGGATTAGCTTGCATTTCTATGGCATTATCGCAAATTAAAAATACAAATTTTTAAATTTTGATACCGACCATCGGTTAGTGTGTTTAGGATAGTTACGGTTGCAATTATAGTATGTTTCAAAAATGATTTTTTATTCATCATTTAATCCATTTCTTATAAAACTCTAAATTTTCTTTCTTTATTATATCTTTTATTATATTTTTCTCCCTCTCTTTATAAGTTCTTTCTTCCTCTTTAGGAATATAGTTCATGTATACTCCCCTTTGCTTAAGCTCCTTATTTATACTTTTTCCTGCCTCCTTTGCAAATACCAAGGCATCTAAAAGTGAATTACTTGCTAATCGATTTGCTCCATGTACCCCTATACAACTCGTCTCACCTACTGCATAAAGATTTTCTAAAGAGGTCTTTCCCTCTAAATCTATCTCTATTCCGCCCATAAAATAATGCTGTGCTGGTGCTATAGGTATTCTGTCTACCCCTAAATTATATCCATGTTTCAAGCATTTCCTATATATATTAGGAAATCTTTTTTTTGCAAAATCTTCCCCTCTATGAGCTAAGGAAAGATATAAACATTTCTCTCCACTTTTCTCCATCTCATCAAGTATCTTCGAACTTACTACATCTCTTGGAAGTAACTCATCTACAAATCTCTCTCCCTCTTTATTTAATAGATATGCTCCTTCCCCTCTTACTGCCTCTGAAACTAAAAATCGTCTCTTTGCTCCCTCTATATATAAAGCTGTTGGATGTATTTGAACATACTTTAAATCCTTTGTCCTTATTTCATTTTTTATAGCAATAGAAATTCCATCCCCTTTTATATGGTCAAAGTTAGTAGTATTTTTAAATAGACCGCCAATTCCCCCTGTAGCCAATACCACTTTTTTAGCAAATATTCTTTCATAATTAGATTGCTTTTTTGTTACTATTCCAACTACGGATTTATCTTCCTTTATAATATCTATCATTTTACAATTTTCTTCAAAGGAAATATTTTTTCTCTTTTTTACTTCCTCAATTAATTTTTTTACTATCTCTTTTCCTGTTAAATCTTCATGGTGAAGTATTCTTTCATTACTATGTGCACCCTCTTTAGTATATCTAAAATTTTCTCCCTCTTTATCAAAGTTCACCTTTAAATCTACTAAATCTTCCACAATCTCTCTTGACTTATTTATCATAAACTTAACTGCATCCTTATTATTTTTATACCGACCAGCTCTCATTGTATCTTCAACATAACCCTCAAAATCCTCTTCATTCTTTAAGACAGCTATTCCACCCTGTGCTAAATAAGAATTACATTTTGTTAATGTTTTCTTTGTTATAATCATAACATTAATATTCTTATGTAAATTAAGTGCTGTAAATAATCCTGCCACCCCTGAACCAACAATCACTACATCATAAATTCTCATTTTGTACCCCCTCTTTTATGGAATAAAATCCCTTTTATCTATTGTAATATTATATTCTACAACAATCCATTATATTCCTTTAAAATAAAAAAACATCAAAATTCTCACCTCTGAATTTTGATGTTCACATTTATTTATATCCCTAAATATTATTATAACCTTTGCTATTAACTTTGCTTATGGTCCCTAATACTTTTATCTTTTCCTTTGACTTTGTTAAATTATTATTAAGGATACTTTTACTATTGTTTATACTTTTTATCTTGTTAAACTGATTATTTAAATTATTACTCTTATTATTCTTATTACTCTTTTCTAATTTATTAGTTTCATTTTTACTAATACTACTTAAACTTTTATTTATATTCTCTTTTACCTTAGAATAAACTTCTTTTTTCATATTTTTATTTTTCATTTTACTTGTAAAAACTTTTTCATTTGAACTAATTATATATTTTTTGTTTATACTATTATTTTCTCTTTCTTCAGAATTAGCTTTATTTATTGTCCCATACTCTAATCCATAATTACTCATTAAGCCATATTTAGGATTATATTCATTTGGGTTATATCCAATATTTAAACCATATTGATTATCTAGTTTATACTTTCCTACTATAAGAACTGTTATCTTCTCTAACTTACTTATCTCTTTTTTCTTAATTTCTTTTTGATTACTACCACTATTCATTCCATTTATTAAATTATTTATTATTTTATTTGATTTATCAATATCTAAAACATTATTATTTACTATATTTAAATTAGAATTATTTTGAACTTTTTGCTGATTATTTATATCTTTGCCCTCACTTTTCAGTTCTTTATTCTGAAAATTGTTTTCTATTTGAGATTTTGCTATTAAAGGATTTTCTGTATTATCTCCCTTTGTTCCATCTAAATCTTTCTTTGCACCTTTTTCATTATTAGCAGTATTATTTCCTATATTCTCTAATGTTTCTTCAGGTTGCTTTATCCCTCTATTTTGATTATTTATTAATTCTTTAAATTTGGTTGAGCTATCAAAAAAAGATTGTTTATAACCTAAAAGTACCATTAGTAAAATTATTGGAATTATTATAATTAATGCTATTTTTTTCATCTGCTCAATCCTTTCATTATTTTTCACCCTATCTATTATATTACATATACTACAATATTTTAATTTTTAATCTTCTACTTCCTCACTTTTATTCATATAACCACTAACCATAAAACTACCTTTTTCTTTTTTATACTTTATAAATCCATCATATTTTTTAATAATCTTATTTATATTTTTAATTCCAAATCCATGATTGTCCTTATCTTTCTTTTTAGTTGTTAAATATTTATTTATATTTTTTTCCTCTACTTCTTCATCATCTGATAAATTTTCTATAGCAAAAAATAGAATCCATTGATTTTCCCATATATTTATATTTATAAATTTATCTACTCTATTAATTCTATTATTCTCTTCTATAGCATTATCTATTAAATTTCCAAATAAGGTTGTTATATCAAAAGAGTTAATCATACTCTCCTTAGCCACTCTACAATCAACATTAAAAGCTATATTATTTTCCATTGCCTGTTTTTTCTTGAATTTAAATATATTATTTAATATCAAGTTAGCTGACATATCTTTATTAGTAGCTGCATCTATCTGTTCATCAAACTGATTTATGTATTCTAACAATTCATCATATTTCCCTTTTTTTACCAATAATGACATTACAATATTATGATTTTTCATATCATGAACTAATTTTGCTTTTTCTTCATTTAAAATTTTTCTCTCTTTCAAACTCTCATTTAATATTCTTATTTCTATGCTCTGTGCCTTATTTTTCTCCATTAAAATATTTTTATAAAAATAAAATATAAGAATAAAATATAAGCTGATTATCAATGCTACTGCAAAAAGTATAAATCCAAGAGTCATTTTGGGAATATATTTATTATCAATAATTCCCCTTTTTTGTACTATATATGGTACTTCTAATACAGCATAAATTATAGCTAGCATTAAGAACAAATAAATTTTATAAAGTTTTATTTTCCATAAAGTTTTTGTACTTTCTCTTTTCAAAAAATTAAAAATTAAAATTTGAACTATTGTAACTAGTATTATAACTAATAAACATAAAATTATTAAAATAACTATTATATTTAAAATTCCTTCATCTATAAGTATAAATAAAACAAATTTTGTTATTGAAACAATTAAAATTTCTATCCCATAAAAAAATAAAGAATAAAAACATTTTTTTGAAATGCTATCTTTATAAATAAAAAATAATGGTATAAAATAAAAAATTACATAATTTAACAAAATGTATTTTTCATTAATTACTGTACTTATGATAAAAAGAATTACTAAAATTACAATTATAGGTTTTATTAAAGTTTTTAAATTTTCTTTAGGTTTCAAAAATTTATATGTATTAAATTGTATAATTATTATTACAGAAAAATTTATTAATATATTTAATAAAATAACAGCTCATCTCCTTACTATATTTGTATGATTTTACCCATTTAAACGCAAAAAAAACTATATCAATAATTAATAATTTAAAGTTAAAATGAATTTATATCTTAATTAATTTTAGATATAAATTCACCTTAACATTATATACTAAATATTATATATAGTCTTATATTTTTATATTCTTTCCCCTGTTTCTCCATCAAAGAAATGTAATGCATCTAAATCCAAACCAAAGTTATGCTTTTCTCCCATTTCATATTTATAATGTCCTGGAACTGTTATTACTATATCTTTTCCACTATCTAATTTAACGAATAAAGTTTTTTCTTTTCCTAAAACTTCAATTACATCTATAGTAGAACTAAATCCATCATCTGCTTTTCCACTTACAAATCTTTCTGATCTTATTCCTAAATGAACTTTTTTACCTTCATGAGATTTTAATAGTTCACTATCTCTTTCATTTGGCTCTATATTAATAAGTCCATCCTCTGAAATAAATCTTCCATTTTTCATTTTCCCATCAATTATATTGATAGTTGGAGAACCTATAAATTTAGCTACAAATAAATTAGCTGGTTTATTATAAAAGTCAAAAGGCTTCCCTACCTGTTGAATTTTCCCATCATTCATTAAAACTATTTTAGTTGCCATAGTCATAGCCTCTACCTGATCATGGGTTACATAGATAGTTGTTGTTTCAAGTTGTTTATGAATCCTTACAAGCTCAACTCTCATATGTTCTCTAAGTTTTGCATCTAAGTTCGATAGTGGCTCATCCATCAAAAATACCTTTGCTTTTCTTACTATAGCTCTACCTAGTGCTACCCTTTGTCTTTGTCCCCCTGATATATCTGAAGGTTTGCAGTGAAGATAATTCTCTATCTGTAAAAGCTTTGCTGCTTCAGTAACTCTATCATGGATTATATTTTTTCTTTCCTTTCTCATACTTAAAGAAAAAGCCATATTATCATAAACTGTCATATGTGGATATAGGGCATAACTTTGGAATACCATTGCTATATCTCTATCCTTTGAAGGTAATTTATTAACTCTCTTCTCTCCAAAAACTAAATCCCCCTCTGTTATTGAGTTAAGTCCCGCTATCATTCTTAATAAAGTTGTTTTACCACAACCTGATGGTCCAAGTATTACACAGAAATCTTTATCATCTATCTCTAAATTTATATTTCTTAAAGTAAAGTCTTCTCTACTCTCATATTTCTTACCTATTTTATTTAACGATATTTTCATCTAATTTTCCCCCTGACTTTTGTTGTAAAATTTCTATAGTGCTAAATTAACCTTTAGTTGCTCCACTTGAAAGACCTGCAACTAAATGTTTTTGTAATGCTAAGAATAATATTACTATTGGTACTGCTGTAAGTAATGCCCCTGCTGCAAAGGCTGGTTCATTCATAGTTCTCATATCATTAACTAAAGTGAAAAGTCCTGCTGCTAATGTATAATCTGCTGAGTTAGTTAATAAAACCTTTGGTAATAGGTAGTCCATAAATGGTCCTATAAATGACCATAGTGCAATTATTGCAAGCATTGGTCTAGCTATTGGCATTATTATAAGTCTATAAATTTTCATACTTGAACAACCATCAATTCTTGCTGCATCATCAAGTTCTGTTGATATTGAATCTAAATAGCCCTTTAATATAAAGGTGTTTCCTGCAATTCCTCCACCTGCATATATAAGAATAAGCATCATCTGTCTTGAGAATCCTGGAACTGCATTTTCTATAATTGAATGCATTGTAAAGAATGCTGTTATCCCTGCAAAAGTAGGTATAGTTTGAATAAGCATTATTGCCATAAGAGACATTCTTTTTCCCTTAAATCTATATCTTGAATAGGCATAGCCAGTAAATGAAATTACTACAACTGTTATTATGGCTGTGGTAACGCTTATAAAGATAGTATTTTTCATCCATGCTAAATATTGAGTTTCATTTATTAAGTACTCAAAATGTTTAAAACTAAATTGAAACTCTCCATTTAAAATAAGGTTTTTTCCCTGCGCCCCATTGAATGATGAGATTACTATTTTTGATAAAGGCCAAAGCACTACTGCTGTCCAAAAGATTAGTAATCCGTAAGAGATAGCTAGTCCCGCTTTACCAAGAAGAGTTAGTGGTGGCTTATCTGATAAATATAATTCTTTTTTTTGTTTTCTATTAAATATCCCCATAATTATTTCTCCTTTTTAAATGCTGCTGTTCTTGTGAATCCTAAATAAGCTACTACCATAAGTGCTATAGATATTAATATTGTAATTGCAGCTCCTAGAGCTTGATATTGATTTTCTATAGTTAACTTAAAGATATAGGATACAAGTATATCTGTTTCACCAGCTAGATTTCCATAAGCCACTGGGTTGAAAGGTCCCCCTGAGTTAAATAAGTATATATTTGAAAAGTTATTAAAGTTAAATGTATATTGTCCTACTAAAAGTGGTGCTGTTTGGAAAAGTACTAAAGGTATTGTTATTTTAGTAAGTTTTCTAAATGCAGTGGCACCATCTATGTCAGCTGCCTCATAAAGATCTTTACTTATTGATTGAAGAACTCCTGTTGATAATAGGAATACATAGGAACTTCCAAGCCATCCTTGAATAGCTATAAGTACTACTTTAGAAACAAATGGGTCATTTTTAATTGATAAACCTTCACCAAATATCCCCTGTAGCATCTCTGTGATTGCCCCTGTTGGTGAGGATAAAATACTAAAGAATATTATTGTTATAAAGGCTGGTACTGCCCAAGGTAATAGATATATTGATCTGAAAAATACCTTCCCTTTAATTCTTTCATTATTTAAGATAAGTGCTAAACTGAATCCTAAGAAGATAGCTAAAGTTGTTGCACCAAAGGTCCAGATAAGTGTCCATCTTAATATTTTCCAGAAGATTGAACCAACCATTCCTTCTCCTGTTGCAAGAATCATGTAGTTACTAAGACCTTCCCAACCAAACTTCGCTTGATGATTTGGGTCCATCCCTGTGAAAGAAAGTAAAATAGTTGTAGCTACTGGTACAAATACTATGAATATTGTTATTATTAAAGCTGGCATTGATATTAAGTAAGGTATACCATCCTCAAATAATTTTTCCTTAGTTTCACACCAAGAATAAGCTCTTATTCCTTTAATTTCTCCCTTTTCTACGTTATAGGCATCCTTTACTGCTAATAAAATAATTACAAATCCTATAACTAAAAATGCTATAGCAATAATTCCTTCTACCATAAAAATTATTGATCTATCTAGTTTTTTTCCATTCTCCGCTAAAGTTATAAGTCCTGCTATTCCATCTCCTTTGTAGTTACCAAAGCCTAAAGCATAGGGAATTGCTAATAAATATATATATATTGTTCCAAGAAACATTATTATCGATTTCATGTATTGTTTATTGAATAATTGTCCAAGTCCTGGTAATAATAAAGATAAGTAAGCTGTTTTAACCACAGTTTTATCTAATTCTACCGGATAAACTCTTCTAAGATCTGAGACATTTATGTCTACTGTTCTAATTTTTTGCTTAAGTGCCTTTGTCATCTCATATTTTTTGCTTTTTATTATCTCTTCATTATAAGTTTTCTTTGATTCAAAGGACTTTACTAATAAGTTTTCTTTATAAGTTCTTTTTAAGCTTTTGATAGCCTCATCTCTAGCCTTTAAAGATATTATTTGATTTCTATATTTTTCTTTTACTTCTTTTATATTTTTATCTCTTATTTCTTTTTGCTCTTTTTTATACTGCTGAAATTCTACTTGAAATTTCTCTTCTTTACTTTTATCTAGTTTCTCCATCTCTGACTTTGCTTTTTCTAGCTCTTTATTAGCAAGTTTTATGCTTTCTATAATAGATGGAATCTGTTCTATTTCTAATCTACTTTGATTATAAATAAGCTCTGCATCATAGGTTAATTCTATATAATTTTTATAAAAATCCTTTTTAAGCTTTGCCTTTTCAAGTCTTACTTCTAACTTTTCAATTTCTTTAATTTTACTTCCCTTTTTATTGACTATCTCTTTAGCTTCATTTTCTAAAGTTTTTAAAAATTCTTTTTCTTTATTTTCAAAACTAGTTAACATTTTTATATATGGATGATCTTTTTTGTTCCCTCTAAGTTCTGCTAATTGCTTTTTAAAATTATTTTTTTCTTCCCCTTCTGAGTCCTTTATCTTACTTTCTAAAACTGCAACTTCATAAAGATATTGGTTCTTTCTTTCATATTCTCTATTTAAATCATCGTATAAAACTTCATTTAATCTACCCACAACTTCACCTTCTTCTTAATAAATAATCCCTTTTATTTTTGCTACTTAAAAAATATGTCATAAAGCTCTTTTCACTTCTCCTTTTACCTTAGATTTATTTATTTCTTTCCAAAGGTAAATCACTGAAACTATTAAACCTATATAACCTATAGTGCTTATAATAAAAAATATTGAATAAAACTTTTCCCCTATACTTGTAAAAATAAATAACCCAATAAGTAAAACAAACCATATTTGAACAAATAATTTATTAACCCTAAGCTTAACTAACGCAAAATAACAATTAGCTGCAAAAGCGATAGGTGTTATAACTCTCATGAAAAAGGTTGAAAGACAGCTAGTTAAATAAATAGAATATGCACTAGCTTCTCCACCTTCAAGAACAGCTGGATTTAAAGTTGGACTACTTAGCCACATCTGAAAAATCCCATTATCTTTAACCTTCAAAAAAGCCTCTATAGAATTAGATAAAATAATAGCTCCAACTAAAGCCATAATAATGTAATATCCTTTTTTACTTAACTCAA
>JBOGCG010000049.1:0-8869 GCA_051656625.1 Sarcina sp.
TCTTTTATAAGATCTTCACTTAAAGTATACAATTTTCTTAAATATTTATAAACTTCTTCATAGGAAGAATCTCTATATTTTTTTACTTCTCTTAAAGCTTCCATTCTAAAAGTATGTATTTGAGCAGTTGTTAATCCAATTTTTCTAAATTGCTCTTCGTAATTTTCAACCCTCTTCATTGACATTTGATAAAGTTCTGCTATTTTCCCTTTTATTTCTCTATCATTTATATCATTACCTTTTTTACTAAGTACTGAAGCTGTAAACCCTAATTTCATAAAGTTTTCTAAATGTCTTCTGTATTCTAATGTATTAACTTTATTATCAAGTTTTGGAAGTCCCTCTTCTCTTTGTTGTTCTCTTATTTTTTCTAAAGCTCTCTCAGCTGGATCTACTCTTTTAACAACAACAGGTTTTACTTCTTCTATTTCAATTTCTTCTACTTCCTTAGGCTCTTCTATCACCTTAGAAGCTTCTTTAACTTCCTCCACAATTTCAATAGATGGTTTTTCTTCTATCTCTATACTAGGAGCTTCAACCTCTTCTATTTCTATTAAAGAATCTTCCTCAGAAGTTTTTTCTTCTTCAACTTTAATTTCTTCTTCATTATCTATATTAATGCTATTAGCTTCTAAAGTATTTTCTTCATTTGTGCTATCTAATTGAATTTCTTCTCTAGTAGCTTTTTCACCCTGTGAATCCCCATTTAATAAATTTATAAATCTCACTATATTTTTTTCTATTTTACAATTTGGACTATTAAATGTTATATCTAATTCAATTCCATTATACTCTTCCTTTAATGAAGCAAATAAAACAGAAACCACAGCTTCTGTTGATTCTAAAGCTATACATATTTCTTCCTTATTTTTTACTAATAAAAACATCTTTAATCAACCTTTCTAAAATATCACTAACAAATTATTTTCTATGTTAATATTCTTTCTTCTTTTATTATTTTAATTTATATTTAAACTTTATACAAGATTAATAAAATTAGTTTTCAGGTTATCAAATAACTTTTAACAAATTCCCTTTATTTTTTCCTTTTTTCATAGTATTTCTATTATTTTATTGAAAAGCTAAATATAAAAGAGTAAGCTTTTATTTTCAGCTTACTCTTCTTATATTAAACGTTATATTTTTTTACAATCTCATCAAAATCATTTTCATTTAATTCTATCCAAGATTTAAATGTCATATTACTATTTTCAACTGTTTTTGCTATTTCTAGAAGCATATTTATTACTTCATCCTCTAAAACATCGCCTAATGATTTACCAAGTTTTGTTCCACCAACAAGAACTCTTCCACCAAGAACTACCTCAAAAGCATTTCTTGTTTCATCATTTACTCTTTTCTTTTTACCAGCAAGACCTATTGTTCCAATTTCATGAACTCCACAGGAATTTGGACATCCTGATATATTTAATCTTGGAAGTGCACTTTCTGGTACATTGTTTTCTTTAAGAGCATCTACTATTTTATTAAGTAATCCATGACTATCTAATACACCTATTTGACAGATAGTAGCTCCTATACAGGAAACACTTTGCTGAGCAGAAGTTTCTCCACCTTTATTCATTGTTAAGTCAAGAATTTTTTCTGCTTCTTCACCATTTAGATTTCTAATGTACATTCCTTCATCCATAGATAATCTAAAATCAATAGCTTCCATATTTTCTGTAAGATTTAATATATCATCTAAATCTTCAAGCATTAATATTCCACCAATTGGATGGAAGTAAACGCTGTATAATCCCTCTTGTTTTTGCTCTACAAGTCTTAAATGATTTCTTTCAGTTTTAATTCCTTTTTTAACTATTTCTCTTTCCTCTAAATCAATAGTTAAATCAGTACTTTCTTTAACTTCTTTTAAATGTTTTTTATATGTTTCTATAAAGGCTTCTTTACCTAATCTCTTTAACATATATCTTACTCTAGCTTTTCCGTGGTTTTCCCAATCACCTTCAGCTATAAACATTCTAACCATAGCTTCTACATAGTAAAGAACCTGTGATTTATCCATTTTTTCTTCAACTATAACTGCAAGTTCTGGATTTCTACCAAGTCCACCACCAGCATAAACTTCAAAGAATTCTTCTCCATTTTCTTTTTTAGCTATAAATCCTAAATCTGAAACAGTACAATGTGCTCCATCATTTTTAGAACCTGAGAATGAAACCTTTAATTTTCTAGGTAATTTGTAACTTGTTATTTGATTTAAAAAATATTTATTTACTTCAAGGGCATAAGCTGTAACGTCAAAAGCTTCTTCTTTTTCTACCCCTGCAAGTGGAGATAAAGCTACGTTTCTTGGGAAGTTTCCGCCAGCTCCTCTTGTATAAAGTTCTTTATCTAGCCCTTTTTTCATTATTTCACATACATCATCTATAGTTATACTATGAAGTTGAATTGCCTGTCTTGTTGTTAAATGTATATTATCTATCTTTGCATCCTTTGCAAACTGTGATATTGTTTTAAGTTCCTCTGTATTTGAAACTCCAGACATAACTCTAAGTCTTACCATAAAGTCATTTCCGCCTCTTTGTGCATAAGAACCCATTGCACCTGATAGCTTTTTGAATTGAGCAACGTTTATTTCTTTATTTAAGAATTTTTTTCCCTGCTCTCTATATTCTTCTATTTCTTTTAATAATGTTTCTCTTAAATGATTCATTATTTATCACCTCTTATATAGTAATATTTCTTCTTCTTATTTTAACCTTTTTTGCAATTGTTTTATGTGATATTTGTTAAATATTTTTCTTTTTTTAAATAATTCTTCTTTATTTAAATTTTAGCACTTTTTTCCTAATATTTAAAATATCTTTTTTCCTATTTTCAATATAGGTAAATACCTATTACTCAATAGATTCTTTTTTTATTTTCTCCGCTTCTAAACAAAGATTTTCTCCCATCTTCATCAACAAATTATTTAAAGTTTCTCTTTCTTCCTCTGAAAACCCTTTTACCATAACTTCTGAATTGTGGGTTAAAATTTTTATTATATCTTCTTTTATAGTAAGGGCTTTCTCTGTAGGGTAAACTTTATGTTTTCTTTTATCAGCTTCATCTTTCTCTTTATAGACATAATCTTTTTCAATTAAAAGTTTAATAGATTTTGCCACTCTAAATTTATCAACTTTTAATATATCTGCTATGTCATCTTGACATATGCCCTCATTTTTAAATATTTGAATTAAAGCTTTATATTCTCCTCTTCCTAAATTAAATTTAGCAAGTCTTTTCCCTAAACAATAAGAATGATATCTAGAAACTATACTTATAAGCCTTCCTGAAGATATTCCCTCTGTTAGCCCATTATCAAAATTTATAGTACTCATCTGTTCCTCCATAACATAATTAAAATTATCTTTATATATTATACTATATTTTAATTAGTTGCATTTTGCAACTATTCGTTTTATAATAGCAAGTATGAATTAATTTAAAACAAAGGAAAAAATCTATGAACAGTAGAGAATATTTATTAGGAAAAGAAAATATCTTCATTTAGATTTTAAAATATTAAAGAAAACCTTACCTATAGGTTTTTCTACTTTTACTAATCAATTTACTGGCAGTATCGGTATTATATTTTTAAATCATGTTCTATTTATTTATGGTGGCACAATGGCTATTGCTGTTTATGGTGTTGTTTATAAGCTTACTAGCTTTATACAGCTTCCTATTGGAGGTTTTTTAATGACTATATTTATGTTTATTTTTTCAAAACCTTTAGTTTCCTTATTTACTAAGAACTTAACTCTTATAAATAGTTCTAGTGATGTACTTAGAATAGCTCTACTAGCTTCTCCTCTTCTTGGAGTATATTTTATTTCTATAAGTTTTTATAGAGCTATTGGTCGTGCTAAAAAGGCTCTTTTAATTTCTTTATTTAGAAGAATTATTTTCTTTATACCATTTTTATATATACTACCTTTAATTTTTAACCTTAAAATAACAGGAATTTGGATAGTGCTTCCATTATCAAACTTTTTAGCTGCTCTATTCTCAATTTTTTATTTATTAAAGGATAGAAAAATAACTACTAATGTTAAGAAAGGAATAAAATAAAATAAAATGAAAAAAGCTCATTTATTAGAAAAGGAAAAAATCTCAAAGGCTATTTTAATTTTAGGTGTTCCTTCAATTTTAACTTCAATGACTAATGTTTTATATAACATAATAGATACTATATTTATAGGAAGATATGTTGGTACTATAGGAATAACAGCTCTAGCCATATATCTTCCTATACAAATGTTTATATCTGCCTTAGCTCTTTTATTTTCTTCAGGTACAGGTTCCTTAATATCTAGAACCCTTGGAGCAAAGGATTATGAAAAAGCTAATAAAATTGCCTCCAATCTTATAGCTACCATACTTTTAATGGCAGTTATTTTATCTTCTATAGGTCTTATCTTTACAAAGGATATTGTTTGTATTTTTGGCGCAAAGGGTTCTGTAATTCCCTATGCTATAGATTATGCTAGACCTATGTTTATAGGAGTTTTAATCACTCCTTTTACAGCTGCTTTAAATAATATTATAAGAGCTGAAGGTAATACTAAATATAATATGAACGGTGTTATTATAAGTCTTGTTGTTAATATAATTTTAGATTACTTATTTATTGTTCTATTAAAACTTGGAATTGCAGGTTCAGCCTTTGCTACAGTATTTGCTAAATTAAGCAATTTACTTTACATAGCCTATTATTTTAAATTTAAATCATTTATTAAATTAAAACTTAAATACTTTAGAATAAGTATTTCTATGCTTAAAGAAGTCCTTCCTATAGGACTTTCAACCTTTGCAAATAAGCTAGCAGCTAGTTTAGGAATGGTTATATTAAACCACGCCCTATTCTTCTATGGTGGAAATAATGCCATTGCTATTTATGGAGTTATTTATAGATTAACTTCCTTTATTCAATTATCTGCTGGAGGACTTGCAAAGGGAACACAACCTTTAATTGGTTATAATTTTGGAGCAAAAAATATAAAAAGAATTAAAGAGACTTTAAGAATTAGTATATTCTTAGGAACTGTATTAGCCTTAGCTTTAACCGCTGTAATGTTTATTTTTGCTAAAGACTTTATAGAAATTTTTTCAACTAATCCAAGCTTCATAAAAAATGCTAGTTACATATTAAGAATCTCTATACTAGCTTCCCCTTTACTTGGAATTTACTTTATTTCTATGAGTTTTTATAGAGCTATTGGCAGGGCTAAAGAAGCCTTTGTTCTTTCTCTTTTTAGAAGAGTAATATTCTTTTTACCTTTTATCTATATACTACCTCTTATAGATAACTTAAACCTTTTTGGTCTTTGGTTAATTCTTCCCCTTTCAAATTTACTTTCTGCAACCTTTGCATTTTTCTTCTTAATTAAATATATAAATAAAAATTTCAAAGAAAATAAAGAAACTCTATCAATTTAATTTGATGGGGTTCTTTTTTACTTATATATAAATAACTTCAAATATTATAAAACGTTTTGTTTATTCCAATTTTTGTATATAATATATTTAAAGAGCAATTGAATTTATTACATATAAAAATAACTTAAATTTTAATAATTGAAGGAACCCATAATTTTAAGAAAGGAGAAATTATATAATGAATTTATCTATAGATCAAATTTTTTGGATATGTTTAGGACTATTTTTTATATTTATCTTTAAAATTTCAATAATAGTTCCCTATGTAAATATTTTATTAGGTTTGTTTTGTCTCTTTAAATCATTTAAAAGTACTAAAAAAAATAAATTAAAAGGATTTAAATGATAAAATTCACTTTTTAGAGATATACCATAAAATAAAGGATGTGATGTTTTGAAAAAATTTTTCACTTTAACTTTTCTTTTTATAACAATACTCTTTACTGGCTGTACTTCTAATGAAGTTTTATTTAAGGATAAAAATTCTAAAAAAACTAATGATACCGCTACTTATAAACTTTTTGAAAATGGAATCAGTACTGAAATTACTGACAAGGAAAAAATTAAACTCTTTGAAGATAACATAAAAAATATTTTTAATACCGAAGTTAACCAATTTAAAAGTTATATAACTAAAGAAAATCTAGATGATTTAAAAAAAGATAAACTTTTAGAAATAACTTTTAGTAGTCCTAAATCTCTTTCTATGGAAAACTTTAATAATGGCTCTAAAAGCTTTGAGTTTTCAACTTTATATTTATATCCTAATTCTAAAGAGGGAGATAATTACTCCTTTATAATCAAGGATAAAAATAAAGGCTTTGAAGGAAAAGAGGATATTTTTCATCATTTAGGTACTATCTTTAACTATGAAGATATTTTCAAATAAAAAAAAGCACTATGTTTAACTAATTTTTAAATTAGTTAAAGCCATAGTGCTTTTTAGGTTCTTTCTCAACTATAGTGAAAAAAATGCTTTTTATTATAGAGCTAAGAATTTTTCAAATCTTTCTCTTACTTTTTCTTCACCTAAAATTTGCATTATAGTGTAAAGATCTGGAGTGTTTGTTCTGTGAGTTAGAGCTGCTCTTACAACACCAGCTACATCAGAAACCATTCCTTTGAACTCTTCTGGATTAGCTTTGAATTTTTTTCTATCAGTGGCATATCCAAGTTCAACAGCTACAGCTTTTAAATCATCAAACCATTTAACGTTATCTGTATTAAAATCATAAGCTTCTTTATATGCTTTTATAATTCTCTTAGCTTCTTCTAATTCCATATTCTTTGGAAGTTCAACATTTTCTGCAACTTCTTTATCAAATAATTCATCAAAGAAGAAGAAGATTTTTTCTTTTACTTCTCTCCACTTACCAAAATCTTTTCTTGGTTTTGCAATTTCTCTATCTATGTTGAATAAATCCTTTGAGAACTTTTCATCTGCTGATATTAATTTAAACATTTCTTCATCAAATTCTTTTGCCCAATTTGAATAAAGCTCATAAACCTCTACAGCTGACATTTTTGAAATTACATCTTTACTTACATCATGTAATTTTACTAAATCAAATAAAGCTCCACTTTTACTCATTTTATTTAATTCTACTTTGTAATTATGGTAATCTTCCTTTGGATTAGCTGCTCTCCAATCTTCAAAAGCTGAATTTATTATATTTAATAAATATTCTATAACAGATTGTGCTGGGTATCCTTGCTCTCTATAGTAGCTTACTGCACTCTCTGGATCTTTTCTTTTTGAAAGCTTTCTTTTTGACCCTCCATCCATTTTCATAACTGATGGCATATGAGCATATTTAGGTGCTTTAAGTCCTAAAACTCTAAATAATTGAAGATGTATTGGAAGTGATGCAAGCCATTCTTCCCCTCTTGTTACATGAGTAGTACCCATTAATGAGTCATCTATAACATGAGCAAAGTGATATGTTGGTAGACCATCACCTTTTATTATAACTACATCTTGAGTATTTTCAGGGAATGAAACTTCACCCTTTACTAAATCCTTTATTACAGTTCTTTTTTCTTCATCTCCAGGTGATTTCAATCTTATTATGTACTGTTCACCTGCATTTATTTTTTCTATAGCTTTTTCTGGAGCTAAATCTCTATATTTTGCAAATTCTCCATAACAACCTGGTGTTAATTTTTCAGCTATTTGCTTTTCTCTAAGCTCTGCTAACTCTTCTGCTGTCATAAAGCAAGGATAAGCTAAACCTTTTTTTATTAAATCCTTAACAAAAGCTCTGTATATATCAGCTCTTTCACTTTGTTTATATGGACCATATTCACCTTTTTCAGTATTTTCTCCTGTTATTCCTTCATCAAAATCCATACCAAATGTATGCATTGTTGTTAAAGTATCATCAATAGCACCTGAAACTTCTCTTTTTTGATCTGTATCTTCTATTCTTAAATAAAATATACCTTCACTTTGATGTGCTATTCTTTCACTTACTAAAGAAGAGAAAACTCCACCAATATGTTGGAATCCAGTTGGACTTGGTGCATATCTTGTTACCTTAGCACCTTCCTTTAATTCTCTTTTCTTAAATTGATTTAAATAATATTCTGGTGTTTTATCAACATTTGGAAATATTAATTCCGCTAAATTTTCAAAACTCATTTAACATTCTCCTTTTTCCTAAAATTTATATATAAAAAAATCCCTTCATCCTAAAATTAGGACGAAAGGATATATATACTTTTCGCGTTACCACCTAAATTAGCAATTTAATATTTTATTAAATCACTCACTCATTAATCTTTAAGGGGAATCCCCATAAACTTACTTCAAAATTGGTTTTCAGTTTATAGCTCAAGAGCTTCTTTTCTATAAAAATAAATTGTTAGGTTCCCAGCTTCCCTAATTCTCTGTGAAATTTCTTTTTATATACTTTTCTCTTTCATTGCTTTTTTCTTATTAAGTTCTATATTTATTATAGATATTTAACATTATGTTGTAAATACTAATTTTCTAATTTATTTTCTTTTTCCATTATTATTTTCTTTTTTTTCATTTTAAATATACTCTTTTTTCTTATTTTTTTATGAAGTATCATAATTTTTGCTCCTAAAAATATAATTATCATTTATATTATTCAGAAGTTTTTATTTTGTTAATAAAAAAATTGTATAATAAAATTAAATATTCTAGATTATTTAATTAAGTAAAGGAGTTTTAAAATGTCTTTAAATAAAAAGACTTCAACTTTAAATCTAACTAAAGAAAACCCTTTAAACTTAACAAAAGAAGATTATAGCTTAAAATTATATTTTTCTTAGTTCTACTAGTGCACAACCCTGTATTATAGTTATTCCATTTTTATCACAGAAATCCATTATTTCTTTACTTTCTGCTCCTGGTTGCACTAAAACATATTTTATTCCAAGTTCCTTCCCTTCC
>JBOGCG010000050.1:0-28998 GCA_051656625.1 Sarcina sp.
TTGAAAGTAAGTATATATTTCCTTTGAAAGAGATTGATTTTGAGGGAATTAAGGTTAAATGTCCTAATGATAATCATATTGTTCTTAAAAAAATGTATGGTGATAATTATATGGAAATTCCTAAGGTAGAAGATAGATATTATCATAATTTAGGGTTAGAGATTCAAAGGAAAAGAAGTTGAAATTTTGAATAAATTTAGATAGCTTTTAAAAGTTAGTGGCTATAAGTTAATTAGGGGGAATTATGTCTGTACAGCAGGAAGAGAAAAAAGAGAAATCTATAGGGAAAAATGTATTTTTTAAATTAATTTTAAATTTATTTAATATAGTTGTTCCGATTCTTATAGGACCCTATGTTTCTAGAACTTTAGGTCCAGATAATATGGGGATTGTAAATTATTCTCAAGCTATATTTGGATATTTCTTTATCTTTGCAAGTTTTGGTGTTTATCAATATGGATTAAGGGAAATAAGTAAATATAGAGATAATAGGGAGAAAACTTCAAAGGTATTTACTAGCTTATTTGTTATAACTATGGCTAGTAATTTAATAAGTACAATATTTTATTTTATATTTGTAACTCAAGTAATGAAGGGTACAGAATCTTACATAGCTTGTATGATTTTAACTTTTAATCTAATATCTAATGTGTTTTATGTAGAATGGGTTAATGAAGCAGAAGAAAATTATGATTTTATAACTATAAAAACAATTGTAATTAAAGTGATTTATACAGCTTTATTGTTTGTTTTTGTGAGAACTAGTAGTAATATAACTGAATATTTAATACTTCTTGTTCTTTCAACATTCTTTAATAATTTTGTTAGCTTTATTTATATAAAGAAAAATATAAAGTTAGATTTTAAAAATTTAAAGATAGTAAAACATTTAAAGCCAATGTTCTTAGTGGTTATACTTTCTAATGCAAGTGTTTTATATACACAGCTTGATAGACTTATGCTAGGTAATCAAGTTGATATGAAACCAGTAGGGTTCTATGGGGTAGGACAAAATGTAAGTTATATGATAAGTGGTCTTATTTTAACTTTAATTTATGTTACTATACCAAGGCTTACCAATTATTCTTCCAATGATAATGAAGAGGGGTATATAAAATTATTAAATAAGATTTCTAAGATTTATTTTCTATTTTTATATCCAGCATCTATAGGGATGTTTGTTTTATCAGAAGAGGTAATAGCTATTTATGGTGGGGCTCAATATGCAGGAGCAGGAGTAGTGCTAGCAGCTTTTTCTATATATAATATAACTCTTGGTTATGAATCAATTTTGAATAATCAAATTATGTATATAAAAGGAAAGGAAAAGCTACTAGTTAAGATGGTTTTATTTGGTGGAATAGTGAATTTAGTTCTTAATGTAGTATTACTTAAAACAGGAAATTTAACTGCTATGGCTACAGTTGTAACAACGATGTTTGCTAATATGGTAGTTATAGTTATGGAAAGTGTTTATATTTGGAAGGTTCTAAAAATAAAATTTAATATATTTGCTTTGGATAAAAGTAAATATTTATTGATATCATTAATGTTTATTCCTATAACTTATTTTATAAAACTTAATGTTTCAGGTGTTTTACAGGTTTCAGGAATTGTTATTTTAGTTAATTCGATTTTTTATTTTGCAGTATTGTTCTTAATAAAAGACGAAGTAACCATTGAGTCGGTGAAAGCATTAATTAGTAAGGTGAAGAAATGAGTTAGGCTACGCAATTAAATTGAAAAACTTTGTTTTTCTAATTAGATGAAAAAGCTATGCTTTTTAATTAATTTGCAAGAGCTTCGCTTTGCAATTGGAGTTTTCTTTGGGAATTTATAATGAATAGTGAAGGGGGACGTGTTATGAAGGGGATTATTTTAGCTGGAGGATCTGGGACAAGACTCTATCCAATAACTAAAGCGATGTCAAAACAGATGGCAGCTATATATGATAAGCCAATGATATATTATCCTATGTCGGTTTTAATGCTTGCGGGGATTAAGGATATACTTATAATTTCTACAGAGAGGGATTTACCTGGTTTTGAGGAGTTATTTGGTGATGGAAGTGAATTGGGATTATCTATAAGTTATGAGATTCAGGAGCAACCTAATGGTTTAGCAGAGGCTTTTATTATTGGAGAGAGTTTTATAGGTAATGATAATGTGGCTATGATTCTTGGTGATAATATTTTTTATGGGCAAAACTTTAGTTCCTATTTGAAAGATGCTGCTAATCTTAAAGAAGGAGCAGTAGTTTTTGGATATTATGTTAAAGATCCAACAGCCTTTGGAGTTGTAGAGTTTGATAAAGAAGGAAAAGTTTTATCTTTAGAAGAAAAACCAGATAATCCAAAGTCAAAGTATGCTGTACCAGGATTATATTTTTACGATAATTCAGTAATTGAAAAGGCTAAAAATTTAAGGCCTTCCTCTAGAGGAGAGTTAGAAATAACTGATTTAAATAGAGTATATATGGAGGAGAATCAGCTATCTGTTAAGTTATTTGGTAGGGGAATGGCATGGCTTGATACAGGTACACATTCTTCTATGTTACAGGCTGCTAATTTTGTGGAAGCAGTACAAAATACTCAAGGAACATATATAGCCTGTTTAGAGGAAATTGCATATAGACAAGGGTGGATAGATTCAAAGCAAGTTTTAAAACTTGCAGAACCATTGATGAAAACTGCTTATGGAAAGTATTTAGCGGATATAGTTGAAGAGATGGAATAAATAAGGTAAAGATTTACTTTACCCCGGGATATAGTAAATTTTTTACTATACCCCGGGGCTTAGTTAAAAAATGGAAAATGCTTTGCGAGTAAAGTTAAATTATAAAGGGGGACTTAGCTATGGGAAATTTTAATTTTGTTAAGACAAAAATTAAAGATTTATATATTATTGAACCTGCTATTTTTGGGGATGATAGAGGATATTTCATGGAAAGTTATAATTTAAATGATTTTAAGGAAGCAGGACTTTCTATGAAATTTGTACAAGATAATGAATCTAAATCTTCAAAGGGTGTTTTAAGAGGACTACATTTTCAAAGTAAACATCCACAGGGAAAATTAGTTAGAGTTACAAAGGGAGAAGTTTTTGATGTGGCAGTAGATTTAAGGAAGGGTTCTAAAACCTATGGACAATGGGAAGCTGTGATTCTTTCAGAAGAAAATAAAAAACAGTTTTATGTTCCAGAGGGTTTTGCTCATGGATTTTTAGTTTTATCTGAGGAAGCGGTATTTAATTATAAATGTACAGATTTTTATTATCCAGAGTATGATGGTGGAGTTTTATGGAATGATGAAGATATTGATGTAAAATGGCCACTTGAAGGAATTAAAGAGATAAAATTATCAGAAAAGGATAAAAATCAAAAAAAATTCAAAGAACTTGATTTGAATTTTTAAGAATTTCAATGATTTTTGAATTAAATTATTTTATTTAAAAGGGGGAACTGCAGGAAATCAAAAAGTTATAGTTTTGTTTATGTGGTTAAATTTATATTGTTTTTAGTAGAGTGAACTATAATTAGTGAGGACCTCGGGATTTTAATATGAAAGTTTTAATTACAGGAGCTAATGGACAACTTGGAAATGAAATTTTAGATATAATAAATAGCGGAAAAGCTGAAATTGGAGAAGTTAGTAAAATAATAAAAAATTCTGATGTTTTGGCTGTTGATGTAGATAAATTAGATATTACAAATTTAGAGCAGGTTAGGACTATAGTTAAAGATTTTAAAGCAGATGTAATTATAAATTGTGCAGCTGCTACAAATGTTGATGGTTGTGAATCAAATGAAAGTTTTGCTTTTAAAGTTAATGCTATTGGTCCAAGAAATTTAGCTATAGTGGCAGAAGAAATAGGGGCTAAATTAGTTCAAGTTTCTACTGATTATGTTTTTAATGGAGAGAAAAAGTTAGATTTTAATGGAAAGAAAAAGTTAAAAGAAAATGAAAATGAAAAAGTAGAAGAAAAAATAAAGTTAGAAGAAATAGAAGAAATAGAAGAAATAGAAAAAATAGTAGGAATAGAGGAAAAAATAGGTTTAAAAGAATATGAAAGAACTAATCCTAAAACTGTGTATGGGAAAACAAAACTTTTAGGAGAACAATATGTTAGAAGTTTTTCTTCTAAATATTTTATAATTAGAACAGCTTGGCTTTATGGATATAAAGGTCATAATTTTGTTTATACAATGATGAAACTAGGAAAAGAGAAGGAAAGTATAAAGGTAGTTAATGATCAAATTGGAAATCCAACTAATGCTAATGATTTAGCATATCATATTTTAAAGTTAATTGAAACTGAAGAATATGGAATATACCATTGTACAGGAGAAGGTAATTGTAGTTGGTATGATTTTGCTAAAGAAATAATGGAATTAAATAAATTAGATTGTAAAGTTAATCCTTGCAGTTCAGAGGAATATAAAACTGTAGCAAAAAGACCTAATTATTCAGCTTTAGATAATTTAATGTTAAAGTCAATAGGTATGAATGAAATGAGAGATTGGAAAATTGCTTTAAAATCTTTCATTAATAATACAACAAAGTAGATCAATTAAATGTAAAAAATTTCCTACACCCCGGGGCAAAGGGGGATTTTGGTAATGGGAAAATTAAACTATGCCCCGGGGTATAGTTAAATTAAGGAAATTGTTGGAGGGTTTTATGAAGACTTATTTAGTAACTGGTGGAGCTGGATTTATCGGTTCAAATTTTATTATATATATGTTAAATAAATATAAGAATACAAGAAATATAAAAATTATTAATTTAGATAAATTGACTTATGCAGGAAATTTGGAAAATTTAAAAGAGGTAGAAAATGATTTAAGATATAGTTTTATAAAGGGAGATATCTGCGATAAAGAATTAGTAGATAAAATTTTTGAAGAAAATACTATAGATTATATTGTTCATTTTGCAGCTGAATCTCATGTGGACAGGAGCATTTTAGAACCAGAACTTTTTGTTAAAACTAATGTTTTAGGAACGACTAATTTATTAAATTCTGCGAAGAAAGCCTGGGAAGTTGAACAGGGATTTAAAGAAGGTGTAAAATTTCTTCATGTTTCTACAGATGAGGTTTATGGTTCTTTAGGAGAAACAGGATTCTTTACTGAGGAAACTGCATTAGCTCCACATAGTCCTTATTCAGCTAGTAAGGCTAGTTCTGATATGTTAGTAAAAGCTTATTTTGATACTTATAAAATGCCTATTAATATAACTAGATGTTCAAATAATTATGGACCTTTTCAATTTCCAGAGAAGTTAATTCCTCTTTTGATTAATAACTGTTTGGAACTTAAAGAGTTACCTGTTTATGGGGATGGGCTTAATGTAAGGGACTGGCTCTACGTAGAGGATCATGGAAAAGCTATTGATATGGTTATTGATAATGGTAGATTAGGTGAGGTTTACAATATTGGTGGACATAATGAAAGAACTAATATTGAAATTGTAAAAACAGTTATTGGATATTTAAGTGAAAATGTAGATTCAAATATAACTGAAAAATTAATTAGTTATGTTGAGGATAGAAAAGGGCATGATAGAAGGTATGGAATAGATCCTACTAAAATTAAGAATGAATTGGGATGGTATCCTGAAACAACCTTTGAGGTTGGTATAAAGAAAACTATAAAATGGTATTTAGATAATAAGAAGTGGATAGAAAATGTAACTTCTGTAGAATATCAAAATTATTATAATAAATTATATAAATAAATAAGAAAAAGACAATAGAGAGAATAGCCTGTTATCACCTAACTTGGGTAAGGAGTCAAATATATTTGGCGATTGGCTATTCTCTTAATTTTTATCCAAAACTAAAAAATAGAATATATTTTAAATAGGCTATTTGAAATCATTTGAAATAGCTTTTTTTAGTTTGAGATATTCTTCAGCTCTTTTTCTAGCGATAGATTTTTCTTTTTCAGGGGTTTTTTGAGTATTTTTTATGAAATGAGTTAACATAATAAAACTATCATTATCTCTTAAAAAAAACATTCTAGAATCTAAAGCTCTAACTTTATAAAGATTTCCCTCTAAATTTCTAATTGTTGGAGCGCCTATTGAGGTGCCTTTTTCTTTTAAAAGATCTAAAGTTTTAATTATCTTATCTCTTTTTACTCTAGCACTTTTACTTTTAACACTTTTTTTTTCTAAAGTTTGTATGTAATCTAAAACTGGAACTTTACCATTTTTGCTTTCAAAAAATTTAATTTTATACATAGGCTTCACTTTTCTTTTCTTTAGTAATATTTATCTACAATTTATTATAGAAAATATATTAATGTAGATAATTTAAAATATTTTCTATAAAGTATTTTAACAAAGGAAATATTTAAAAGCAATTAAAAGGAAAAAATTATCTGCACCTCGGGGTATAGGAAAAAATTTCCTATACCCCGGGGTGCGTGATGATTTTTTTATTTTATTGATTAATTAACAAAATAAGTTTATAATTAAATGACTATAGTCGGTGACTGCAGTCATTAAGTTGTTGAGATTATTTAATAGGAGGAAATTGGCGGAAATAGATCATTATATGAGAAATTTCTACTAAGAGATAAGATATGTCTAGAAAAGAACAAGCTAAATTAACAAAGGAAAAAATATTTAATACAGCAGTAAAATTAATTAATGAAAAAGGTTTTGATAGAGTCACTGTTAGTGAAATTTGTGCTGAATCAAAGGTGGCTAAAGGAACTTTTTATGTTCATTTTCAATCTAAGGAGGATATTATAAAAGAAAATTATGAGGAATCCATGAGCGATTATGTTTTAGGGAATTTTGATAATTTTATTTTAAATGAATATGAAGACTTTGCTAAAAATAATCCAGAGAAGTCTATTAAAGAAAAGATAATAAGATTCTTATTATCAGAATTAGTTTATGCTAATCATATGGGTTATGATTTAACATCTAGAGTTTATATAACTAATATTTCTGATTCAATAAAGGGAAATAATAGTCATTTTAAAAATAGAGATTTTCTTCCTTTGTTAAAGGAATTACTAATAGAAGGAATAAATAGTAAAGTGTTTAATAGTTCTATGGATTTGGATCAGTTAATTTTTTATATTGAAAGTTTCACAAGAGGGGTTATGACCACTTGGTGTTTAGATGGGGGAAGCTTTGATATTGTAAAGGTAGGAGAAGAGAATATTAGACAATTAATAGAAAATTTATAGGACTTAAATATAAAAAATTAGTGTTTAAAGCTAGGAAATATTTAACGAAAGGAGCTTTTAATTTATGAAGCTTTTTAGAAATTTTGTTGGTGTTTGCTATGCTGGGATAATTGGAGTTATTCTTGGTTTTTTAAGTTGGTTATTTTTATTTTTGGTGTATATGGGAATACATTTATTTTGGGATGGACTTATTTTAAAGGCTAATAGTAAATTATTGATATTAATAGTTTGTCTTATTGGAGGATTATTAGTTGGACTTTGTGAAAAATACATAGGGAAATATCCTAAAACTATGGAAGGGGTTTTAGTAGAGTTTAAAACCACTGGAACTATAGAGTATAAAAGTTTACCTAAAGCTATAGTGAAGACTTTTACTGTATTATGGTTTGGAGCAACAGTTGGACCTGAGGCTGGTTTATCAGGAATAATAGGTGGATTAAGTACCATAGTAGGAGAATTTTTAAGATGTGGATTTAAGAGAATAAGTCATGATGTCGTTAAAATAAATTCTAAATTAAAGGGGATTTTTGAGATTCCTATTTATGGAATAGAGAATTTTATTGATAAGAATAAAGAAGATGAAAAGAAGAATTTTAAAAATATGAAGATGCTTCTTTATGGAGCAGTTGGGTTATTTGCCTTTGCAACTATATTTATTTTAATTAGTTTAGATGAGAAGATATCCTTTATAACAAAGTTCCCAAAAACTATATTAACAGAAAGAGAATTTTTATTTTTCATTCCTTTATTTATAGTAGGTCTTCTTATAGTTTTTTATTGTAGTATGTTGGACAAGTTTTTTGAAGAGATTTTTGCTGCTTTAAAGAAATATAAAATAGCACTTGCTATTTTAGGAGGGTTATTAATAGGGCTTTTAGCTATAAGAATTCCCTTTGTATTGTTCTCAGGAGAACATAGTCTGAGGGCATTATTAACTGAAAGTTCATCTATGGGAGTTGGAATTTTATTAATAATAGGACTAGTTAAAATTCTTTCTATGAAAATTTGTGTTAATACGGGTTGGATAGGTGGACCTATTTTCCCAATAATGTTTTCAGCAGCAGCTATTGGAATAGCTTTTGCAGGGATATTTAATGTTGGTGTTCCTTTTGCCGTAGCTATAGTGATGGCAACAGCACTTGCAGGAATATTAGGTAATTTTAAGATAACATTTATATTAATAATTTGGTTTTTTACAATTAATACTTGGCCATTTATATTAATTGCTTCATTTATAGCTGAAAAAATGAATAAATTAGTGAAAGTAAAAGAATGTTAAGTAAAATACAAAATCCACCCCGGGGTATAGGAAATATTTTCCTATACCCCGGGGTGGATTTTTCTGATTGGAATTTTTTTATATTGAAAATAACGTTTATAGAAATTTAATTTCATAAAAATTTTAAGAATATTGAAATTAAGTTTCTCATAATATATAATACATATATGTTAAAAAAAGTAAAAGGAGGACCAATATGGATAAAAATGAAAAGGTTTTAACTAAGAAAGGTTCTAAGGCTATGGCTGGTACTAGAACTCAGTATGAAATACCAACTTTTAGTTTTAAAGGTTCAATTATAATATTATGTTTTGCAATTTTAGGGACATTAGTAGTTCCGACAGTACTTAGTTTTTTAGGGGTAAGTTTTAAGCTAGGAGCTATTATTGGGAATGTTTTAGTAACTGCCTATGGGATAGCTTATGTAAGATGTTTTGTGGAGAGTAAAATTGGATATTGTAAAAAATTCTATGTTACATATGTAGGGTTTTCAGTAGCTTTTGGAATCATATCTGTTTTTTGGTTATATCTAAATACTTATATATAAAAAGGTTTAAGGGGGTATTATTTTATGTTAGAAAAGTTTACTAAATTTTTAGAGGAAAGACTTGCTGGACCAATGGCTGTACTTTCAAGACAAAGACATTTAACAGCAGTTAGAGATGGAATCATAGCTACATTACCACTTATTATTGTAGGATCATTTTTCTTAATTATTGCATTTCCACCGCTTCCAGAGACTTGGGAGATAACTCAATTTTTAAAGGCAAATGCGGGAACTATACTTTTACCTTATAGAATGACTATGTTTATTATGACTTTATATGCTACCTTTGGTATAGGTTATAGTTTATCTAGATCCTATAATTTAGATGGTGTTTCAGGTGGAATTCTTTCTACTGTAGCATTCTTATTAACTATTGTACCATCAGCTTTAGAAGGTTTAGGTTGGGTTATGCCAATGGGGAACCTTGGAGGAGCAGGGATGTTTGTTGGAATAATTACTTCTATCTTAGCAGTTGAAACTATTAGATTAACTGATAGAAAGGGCTTAAAGATAAAGATGCCAGAACAGGTTCCACCAGCAGTTGCTAGATCCTTTGAATCATTAGTACCAACAGCTTTTGTTATCTTATTTATGAGTGTAATAACTTATTTCTTACAATTTGATTGGCATGGATTTATAGGAAAGTTAGTGGCACCACTGGTTTCAGCCAGTGATACATTACCAAGTGTTTTAATATTAGTTGTATTAATTACAGGTTTTTGGTCCTTTGGTATTCATGGAGTTTCAATCATTGGTTCTTTGGCTAGACCTTTATGGTTACAATTAATAGATCAAAATACAGCAGCGGCAGCAGCTGGACAAGCTATTCCAGCTACAGCAGCAGAGCCATTTTTCCAATGGTTTATATGGGTTGGAGGTTCAGGTGCAACTATAGGATTAGTTATTGTTATGGCCTTTGCCTGTAAATCAGCCTATGGAAAGCAGCTTGGTAGAACTGCCTTAGTTCCAGGAATTTTCAATATAAATGAACCAGCTATATTTGGAGCTCCAATAGTTTTAAATCCGATTTTAATTATTCCATTTATAGTAACACCTTTAGTTTTGGCAATCATATCATGGTTTGCTATGAGCTGGGGAATGGTATCAAAGGTTATATTAACAGCACCTTGGACTTTACCAGGACCAATAGGAGCATTCCTTGCAACTGGTGGAGATTGGAGAGCTTCAGTTTTAAATATAATATGTATTATTATTTCAGTGATAATTTATTATCCATTTGTTAAGATTTATGATGCTAAATTATTAAAGGAAGAACAGGGAGCAGCTGTAGAGATTTAATAGGTTAATTTCTAGTTTTTTTTATTACTTAGCATTATAGAGGAAACTAGAGAGCCTTAGTATTGTAGTTTATTTATTAATAGCTGTATCAATTTAGTAGAGATAGTTTTTAGCACTTTAAGTAGGCAGGCAAGTAGAAAGGCTATATTTATAGGGTTGATACAGCTTCATTTTAAAGAAAATAAGTGAAATGGAATAGACCAATTTATAGGGAGAGGGGGATTTAACAGTAGAATATCTATAGAAAAGTTAGAGATGTTTCTATTGTTAAAGTTAAATTATGTTAGGAATATCAATTTATCCAGATAAAAGTAGTAAAGAGGAAATTTTAAATTATATAGATAAGACAGCCAAACTTGGATTTAAGAGAATTTTTCCTGTCTATTATCAGTAAATGATAGTAAGGAAGCTATTAAAAAAAGTTTTTAGATATAAATAGTTATGCTAAGGAAAGGGGCTTTGAGGTTATTGTAGATGTAAGTCCTAGGGTTTTTGAGGAACTTGGAATATCCTATAAAGATTTAAGTTTTTTTAGACTATATTAAACCATGGCAAAAATTTAATTTTATTGAAAAACTTTAATGGTAATAAATATGGATTATTAGAGGTGGAAAAATTTGGGTTATAAAGTGAGAATTGATAATAGAAAAAATGATTTTACTGATGTGGAAAGAAAAATCTCTTTATATATAGAGGGAAATTTTCAAAGGGTTATTAATATGTCAGTGAAAGAACTTGCAAAGGCGGTTGAAGTGTCACCAGCTTCAATTGTAAGATTTGCTAAAATGCTTGGTTATGGTGGATATGCTAATATGAAGATTGATATAGCTAAGGGAAAACCTTGGAAGGTTGAAGATTCTTCTATGATTATAGAAAAAAGTGATGATGTGCAAAGTATTGCTGATAAGTTGGAGAGAATAAATAGAAAAACTTTACAGAAAACTATGGGTATTTTAGACTTAGATAAGTTAATTAAGGCTATTGATTTGATAAAAAATGCTAAGGGAATATATATTTATGCTGTGGGAGGCTCTGGAATTGTGGCTCTGGATTTAAGTTATAAATTCTCTAGAATAAATAAAAATTGTTACTATAATAGTGATACTCATATTAATATGGCAAATGCAGCTCATATAGGGGAAAAAGATGTGGTTATTGCAATAAGTTATAGTGGAGAGACTAGGGAGGTTATTATTCCGGTGGAAATTGCTAAAGCTAAAGGAAGTAGGGTTATTTCTATTGTAGCTAGTGGTAAATCGACAATTAGTAAGCTCTCAGATTATGAAATAAATATGCCAAGAGAAGAGGGAGCCATTAGAATTGGAGCTATTAGTTCAAGAAATTCAGCCTTTATAATAACAGATTTACTTTATTTAGCTGTGGCTAGTGGTAATATGGATGAAACAATGAAATATATAGTGGAGACTAGAGGGATTTTAGATAAATTAAAGGAATAAGGCAGGGAGCGATTTTCTGTGTATGCAGTGGGAATTATGTCAGGAACTTCTTTAGATGGAGTGGATTTCACTTTAAGTTTATTAGAAAAATTTATTCATTTAAATAAAGAGGATATAATAGCTATTATAACTATGTTCACAGCTAAAAGTATCAGCCAAATATTTTAGGGGCAACCTATGCTAGGGAAGAGGTTATTTTGGGAAATATCACTTTGGTTTAGTGTTGAATAGATAGTGAGAAATTTTATTTTGACTTAGCCTTATGAATAGAATAAGTTAAGAATAATCAAAAAGATAAAGAAGATAAATAGGAAAATAGATTAATGTTAAATAGGTTGTGGCTAAGTGAAAAAAGTTAAACAAATTTAGCCAAATAAAGGAAATTTAGTGAATTAAGGAAATTAAGATAAAGTTAGGGGCATTATAATGTTAGATATAAAATTTTTAGGAACAGAGAAAAGAAACGAAAAATCTTTAAATATTGACTTAATGGATGTTAGAGGAATTATTGAGATTATAAATAATGAGGATAAAACTGTGGCTTTTGCTATAGAAAAAGAATTAGATTCCATTGAAGCTGTAGTTAAGGATATGGTGGAAATTTACAAGGGTGGAGGAAGAATAGTTTATATGGGAGCTGGAACTAGCGGAAGATTAGCTGTTGTGGATAGTGTTGAATGTCCCCCTACCTATGGGATTGATCCAGAAAGAATAGTGGCTCTTATGGCAGGTGGAGAGAGAGCTTTTGTAAAGGCAGTTGAAAATGCAGAGGATAATTGGGAACTTGGGAGAATTGATTTAGAAAAAATAAATTTCGCAAAGAATGATTATCTTTTGGGTATAGCTGCATCAGGAAGAACACCTTATGTGTTGGGAGGACTAGCCTATGCTAAAGAGTTAGGTGCAAAAACGGGTTCACTTAGTTGTAACAAAGGAAGTGAAATAAGTGAGATTTCAAATCGGGCTATAGAGATAGCTGTTGGACCAGAGGTAGTTACAGGTTCTACAAGAATGAAAGCTGGAACTGCACAGAAGTTAGTGTTATCAATGATGAGTACAACATTAATGGTATCAGTGGGAAAAGTTTATAGTAATTTGATGGTAGATGTAAAGATAACTAATAAGAAATTAGAGGAAAGAGCTGTAAATATAGTAATAGAAGTGACAGGTTGTGAGAGGAAAGAGGCAGTGGAAAAATTGAGAGAAACCAATGGTCATGCAAAAACAGCTATTGTTATGATTCTTTTAGGAATTTCCTATGAAGATGCAAAGGCTAAATTAATAGAATCAGATGGATTTATAAGAAAACTGTAAAAACCAAAACAACACCCCGGGGTATAGGAAAATATTCCCTATACCTTGGGGGTTGTTTTAATTAGTTATAAATTTTTAATAGTTTTTATAATTTAATTAAAAAAAGATTAGAATTTTTAAAATATATACTATTATACAAAAAATCCAAATTTTAATCAATTTGTAATAATTGTATTCAAAATAATCAATAATTTATTAATAATATGAATAAATGGTGAATTTGTATTAAAAATTGAAGTTAAAAATGATAAAGTATAAAAAATATTCCTGATTTAATTATAAATTATCAAATTTACTAAATTTAATAAAAGATATATTATTTAAATAAAATTTTATATAAAGAGGAGTGTGTTAATATGGCAATACACAATATGCAACAACAAGCACAACAAGTGAGAACAGTACAACAAACAAATACTTTAAATACAAATCAAAATGATAATAAAACTGCTGCAACACAAACAGCACAACCAGCAGGAACAAAAACAGCTAAACCAGCTGCAACACAACCAGCAGGAACAAAAACAGCTAAACCAGCTGCAACACAACCAGCAGGAACAAAAACAGTTAAACCAGCTGCAACACAACCGGCAGGAACAAAAACAGTTAAACCAGCTGCAACACAACCGGCAGGAACAAAAACAACTAAACCAGCTGCAACACAACCAGCAGGAACAAAAACAGCTAAACCAGCTGCAACACAACCAGCAGGAACAAAAACAGTTAAACCAGCTGCAACACAACCGGCAGGAACAAAAACAGCTAAACCAGCTGCAACAAAGACAACTACTACTCAAACAAGTAGTTCATCAAAAGTTTCAAGTAGTTCATCATCAAGTAGTTCATCAGATGTACAAAATGCTTCAAATAGCAGTAGTTCATCAAAAGTTTCAAGTAGTTCATCATCAAAAACTACTGTAAATGGACAAGTTGTTTCATCAAATCAAAAAAGTAGTTCAGCTGTTAAAAATTCAAAAGAACAAAAAAGTAACTCAGATGTTAAAAATTCAAAAGCATCAAAAAGTGCTTCAAATGATAAATCTGCTTCAACTTCAAGTAAAGTTGTAAATAATAAAACTGTAGAATCATCATCAAAAGATAGCTCAGCAGTTAAAAGTGCTTCTGCTTCATCAAATAATTCAGCAGTTAAAAGTAGTTCATCATCAAGTGATAATTCAAATGTACAAAATTCATCAAATGCAACAAAAACTGCAAATGGAACAACTACAACTTCAAGTAGTAAAAGTTCAGCTGTTAGTAGTGCATCAAAATCAGCAGATGCTTCAAATACACAAAGTGCATCAAAATCAGCAAATGCTTCAAATGTACAAAATTCATCAAATTCATCAAAAACTGTTGATGGAACAACTACAACTTCAAGCAATAAAAGCTCATCTGTAAGTAATAACAGTAAGTCAAGTAGTTCATCATCAGTTAAAAATGATTCAAGTTCAAAGGAATCATCAAATACACAAAAATCATCAACAACTAAAACTACTGAATCAGGATCAAGCTCAACTACTCCAACAGGAACAAATGATCCAGGATCAAACGCAGGTAATAGTTCAAGCTCAAGCAAGGATTCATCAACTACAAATAGTTCAAGCTCAAGCAAGGATTCATCAACTACAAATAGTTCAAGCTCAAGCAAGAACTCATCAACTACAAATAGTTCAAGCTCAAGCAAGAACTCATCAACTACAAATAGTTCAAGCTCAAGCAAGGATTCATCAACTACAAATAGTTCAAGCTCAAGCAAGGATTCATCAACTACAAATAGTTCAAGTTCAAGCAAGAACTCATCAACTACAAATAGTTCAAGTTCAAGCAAGAACTCATCAACTACAAATAGTTCAAGCTCAAGCAAGAACTCATCAATTACAAATAGTTCAAGCTCAAGCAAGAACTCATCAACTACAAATAGTTCAAGCTCAAGCAAAACTAGTAATGTAACAAATAATATAACTACAAACAACAAAACAGGTAATAAAGTAGTTAATCATGTTGTATTAAGTAATAATAATACTGCTAAAACAGCAACTACTACTTCAAGTAATTTAGGTAATTCAAATAATACTTTACCTCACACTGGTTTAAGTGGATCAAACAAAACTGAATCAGCAATGGGTGTATTAGGATTAACTGGATTAGTTGGTGCTGCATTAGCTTTATTAAAAAGAAGATAATTTTATTAGTTTTTTAATTAATAAATTATAAAATAAAATTTTTTGAAGCGAGAAGTTATTTTGAATTTTCTTTTAGAAGATTAACATAATTATTGCTTTAGAAGATTAGAGATTGGTTAGCTTGTTTTCAGGCTAGCCAATTTTTCAATTAAAAATTATTAGCTAAGAATTAATTACTACCTGGTATTTTAAAATATATCTGCTAAAGGAGATAGAAAGTTTAGATATTGTGGCAATTTCTATATCTTTAATGGAGATATATTAGGATAGAAGAATAATCGTGAATAGGGATAAAGGATTAATAGCTTTAAAAATAACTTTGGCTATCTAAAAAATTATATTCTATTGAATTAAAATATATTTTGATATAATAAGATAAAGAAAACAAAAGAAAAAATTAAGCTGTTAGGAGGATTAAGTAAGGGTTGTAAAGATAGTATCCTTACGATTTTTTAAATGAGTATTTTAAATTATGACAATAAGGAATTGAAAAAATTAGAAAAATTATCTGATGAAATAATTGGATTAGAAGAAGAAATGGCTAAATTATCTGATGAAAATCTTTCACTAAAAACCTTTGAATTTTGTAAAAGATTATCTGCAGGTGAAAGCTTAGATGATATATTAGTGGAAGTTTTTGCAGTTTGTAGAGAGGTTTCTTTTAGAGTTCTAGGAAAGAAACATTATAAGGTTCAACTTATGGGAGGAATTGCAATTCACCAAGGTCGTGTTGTTGAGATGAAGACTGGAGAAGGGAAAACTCTTACTGAACTTTGTCCTGCTTACTTAAATGCATTAACTACTAGAGGCGTACATATAATAACTGTTAATGATTATTTGGCAAAAAGAGACAAAGAGGAGATGGAACCATTTTTTAGATTCTTAAAACTTTCTGTAGGTCTTGTAATTGAGGAGACAGAAAATAGAAGATTTGAATATAGAAAAGATATAGTTTATACAACTAATAATGAAATTGGTTTTGATTATTTAAAGGATAATTTAGTTCGTGAGAGAAGAGAGAAATCTTTAAGACGATTAAATTATGCAATTATAGATGAGATAGATTCAATATTAATTGATGAGGCTAGAACACCTTTAATAATAAGTGCAGCAGCAGATGAATCAACAGATATATATAAATATGTCAATGATGTTATTAAAGACTTAGATAAAGAGGATTATGAGATAGATTTTGAGGATAAAACTATAGTACTCAGTGAAAGTGGTATGGAAAAGGTTGAAAAAAAATTAAGTAAGGGTATATTAGCTAATACAGAATTAAGTGAATTTACACACTTAATAGGACAGGCTTTGAGAGCAAATTATATTTTGAAAAAAGATAAGGATTATATTATTGAGAATGGAGAAGTAATTCTTATTGATGAAAATACTGGGAGAATAGCTAATGGAAGAAGACTTTCAAATGGGTTACATCAATGTATAGAGGCTAAAGAAGGAGTTGAAATTAAGGGAGAAGATAAGACTTTAGCAACTATTACTTATCAAAATTTATTCTCGTTATATAATAAGATCTCTGGAATGAGTGGTACTGTAAAAACAGAGGAGGAGGAATTTAAAGAGATTTATAATTTAGATGTTGTGGTAATTCCAACTAATAATCCAGTTAAAAGAATAGATAATAAGGACTTAATTTATAAGAATAAAGTATTTAGAAATAGTGCTATCATACAGGATATAATAGAAACAAAAAATACAGGAAGACCAGTACTAGTAGGAACATTATCTATTAATGAATCAGAAAAAATATCTAAGATTTTAACTAGAGAGGGTATAAAACATAACCTATTAACTGCTAAAAATAAGGAAGAAGAGGCAAAAATAATTAGTAGAGCTGGAGAAAGAGGTGCTGTTACAATTTCTACTAATATGGCTGGGAGAGGAACAGATATAAAGGTAAGTAAGGAAATTGATGATATAGGTGGCCTTAAGGTAATTGGTGTTGGACGAGCTGAGAGCATAAGAATTGATAACCAACTTATAGGTAGAACAGGTCGTCAAGGGAATAATGGTACTTCACAATTTTATATCTCTTTAAGGGATGATTTAATAGCAAAGAATAGTAAGAAAAATATACATAAGCTTTTTGATGGAGTAAAAAGTGCTGCTATAAGAAAAGAAATATTTAATTTACAAAGAATTGAGGCAAGTAAAAGCTATGAATCAAGAAAAGAGGTAGCTAAATACAATGAAGCTATAAATAGGCATAGAGGAATAATTTATAGAGAAAGAGATTTAATTGTATTTGGAAAAGATATAAGATTAACAATAACGAATATGATGATTGATATTAATAGAGAGATTATAAATGAACAGCTAGAAAAGTATGGTATAACTAATATTGCTAAGGTCAATTGGTATAAAAAGAAAGTATTCTTTACTGCTTTACTTGAAATATTTAGTGAGAAGTATAACTATGAATTTGAGAATATTGTTGATAATTATAAATACAAAGATTTTAATAATACAAATGAGATAATAGCATTTTTTACAGATTCAATTATAGATTATTTCAATGAACTTATAGGGCTTGATATACTGGATTTTCAAAATCATGTAAGAAATAATTTCTTAGTTATTATAGATGAGAATTGGGTTAAGCATTTAAAGGCAATGGAACTTTTAAGACAAAGGGTAAAAAATCAAGCATTTAATCAGAGGGATCCAATGCAAGTATATAATAAGGAAAGTTTGGTGTTATATAACAATTTAATAAAATCTATAAATGATGATTTTATAGAGGGATTATTTAAAGTTATAATACCTAGTTTATTAGAAAATAGAGATTTAGAACCAGTAGAGAACTAAAGGGAAGAATACTTTTAAAAAACACTCTGGAGTATAGGGAAATATTTCCTATACTCAGGGGTGTTTTTTTGGTCATTTCTTTAACTTGTTATTGTTTTCTATAACATGTTTTTAAAGAGTGTAAACCTATTCACAAAGTGAGTTTTACATTGTAAAGTATAGACATAGAAGGAAAGGGAATTAAAACTTAAGAGAATTACTTAATTTTAAGTTCAATTGAAGTTCAAAGATAATTCAACTTTTTTCTGTAAACTACAATATAGAGCTATAAAGTTGCAGTTAGTAACTCAAAAGCAATGATAGTTTCACCAAAAAATAAATTATTATTAATTGCTAGTTTGGAGTTGTTACCAATTTCTATAGATAAATCGCTAAGTTTATTTAGTTTATTATTTTTAGAACCAGTAAAACTTATTGTAAAAATATTATTTTCTAAAGCTTTCTCTGTTAACTCAATAAGTCTTGGAGTATCTCCAGAATGAGAAATTACAATTAGTAGAATATCATTTAATGAATCTTTTTCTAGGAGTTGCAAATGTAATTTAGAAGTTACTTTAAAACCTTTTAAAAATAGAGATTCAGAGATGTAATCTGCAATAATTTGGGAAAAGCCCATTCCAGTAATTAAAATTTGTTTATTTTTATAATGATTTAAGGTATTTATAAAATCAGTTCTTATTGGAGAAATTTGATTTTCTATTCTACTATAAACATCAGATTCTTCAGAATCTTTTTCATTAGTGTAGTAGATGCTATAAATCATATCAGCATAACCATCAAAACCAAGTTTTTTTACCAATTTATAAATGGTTGCGGTGGATGTGAAATTATCTTTAGCTACAGTTCTTATACCAATATTTCTAATATTACTTATATTGTTATAAAGATAGCTAAGTATATCTTTTTCTAAGCTATCTAGGTTATATTTATCAGTTAAGTTTAAATTTAACATAATGTACCCCCTGTAAGTTGTAATATAAAAACAATTTATATATAAGAATATTATAAGATAACTTTTAATTTATTTCTATTGACTTATGGTTTTCAAAGAAATAGATAATGGGGAGTTAAGGGGGATTAAAAAACAAATAAAATAGGGAAAAAATTAATTAGTAAGGGAGATAAAAATATGAGCAAAAAGTTTATTCAAGATCCATGGGCAAAGGTTACAACAAGAAATGGTTTAAATGGAGATGAGGTAATTTCATCACTTCAAAAATCTATAAGAAGAGGGCTTGCAGAGGAAGCTTGTAAGTTTGCCTATGAAATGTATATAACTTCACCTCAAATGGAGGATAAGCTGTGGAGAAGACTTATTACTATAACAGTTGAAGATATAGGAATGGGAAATACAAATGCTGCTATTTTAATAAATAATCTTAATTCAATGAGAAAAGAGTTTGATTATGCAGATGGAGATAGACCAATATTCTTTATTCATGCTATAAGATATTTATGTCAATGTGAAAAGGATAGATCAAGTGATTTATTGAAGAATATAGTTATTAAAGGTTTTGCAATGGGCGAAGTACCGGAGATTCCAGATTATGCTTTAGACAAGCATACAGTAAGGGGAGCTGAGATGGGACGAGATTCATTCCATTTCTTAAATGAAGCAAGTAAAGTTATACCACAGATGGAAGTGGACAATGATTATAAAGAGCGTTATGAAGAAATATTAAAGGTTTATAAACCTGAGGAAGCAGTAGAATCAACCTTTAAATATAATGGTTTTCAATATTAATAGATAAATATTAATTTAAAATAAAGTAGAGAAATTACTTCAAATCTTCTAGATAATCAAGAAAAACTTATGATTATATGAAAAACTTATGATTACATAATGATGAATCAGAATTTTGATTATCTAGACTGATTTGCAAATATAATTTAAAAAAATTGTATTTGCAAATTAAAAATAATTAGTGAATTAAGATTTTAATGGATTAAGGGATATTTGAAAATGGATTTTATTAATGGTAATTTGCTAATTAAATTTTAAGATTTAAAGTATCAATTAAGGAGGGGACAAAATGGAAAATAAATTTTTAGCTAAGTTAGATGAAAAACTTTCTCCTATTGGAGCAAAATTAGGGAATCAAAGACATTTAAGAGCAATATCATCTGGTATGATGATGCCTCTTGCATTAATAGTTGTTGGAGCTTTATTTTTAATAATAGCTAATCCACCTATAAATTTAGAACTGGTTGATCCTAATACAACAAATATATTTATGAAATTTCTTATTAATTGGAAAAATTTTTCTGTAGATAATTATAATTTATTAACGGCACCTTTCAATATGACAATGGGTATTTTTGGACTTTTAAGTGCTTTTGGAATTTCTTATTCATTGGCGAAGGAATATAAATTAAATGCAGCTATAGTTGGATTAATTTCAACATCAGTATTTCTTATGATTGCAGCACCAGCTATTGAAGGTGGAATAAGTACTCAATTTTTAGGGGCTGATGGACTATTTGTAGCAATTATAATTTCTATTTTATCAGTTGAAATAACTAGATTTATTGAAGTAAAAGGATTTAAAATGAATTTTCCAGAGTCAGTTCCACCAGCGGTAACAGCTTTTGTAAATTCAATATTACCAGTGTTATTTAACATAATAATACTTTATGGTTTAAATATTTTATTAGTTTCAACTGTGGGAAAAAATATGCCAGAAGCAATTATGGCTCTTTTAACACCAGCCTTATCAGTGGTTGATAATATATGGGGATTTTTATTAATAATTACTTTTGGTAATGTTCTTTGGTTCTTTGGTGTAAATGGAACTTCAATAATATTTCCAATACTGTTCTCTTTAGGAATTGCAAATACAGGAATTAATAGTGAACTTGTAAGAGCAGGAAGCGATCCTACAGCACTTATGAATCTTCAAATGTTTAGAATTGCTATTCTTGGGGGGGCTGGTAATACTTTAGGGCTTGTTCTTTTAATGTGTAAGAGTAAATCAGTTCATTTAAAATCATTAGGTAGATTATCAGTAGTTCCAGGAATTTGTGGGATTAATGAACCAATAATATTTGGTGGGCCAGTGGTATTTAATCCGATTTTAGCCATACCTTTTGTAATTACACCAATTGTTACCTGTAGTTTAGCTTATATGGCACAGAAAATAGGGGTGATAACAGCAGGATATATAGTAGATCCTTCTTTCACACCATTTTTCGCACAGGCTTACTTATCTTCTTTAGATATAAGAAATGTAATATTTGTATTTTTATTAATTCCAATAAGTATGGTTATTTATTATCCATTCTTTAAAATATTTGAAAAAAATACATTAAAAAATGAAATTGAAGCTAAAGTAGAATTATAAAAGACATTCAAAAAAAAAACACCCCGGGGTATAGGAAATATTTTCCTATACCCCGGGGTGTTTTTTATTATTTATAAATCAATAGAATTAATTTACTTTTTAAACCAAATAAGGTATAATAAGGTTGTTCAAAAAATGAACAAGAAAAAGGGAGATTAAAGGGGATTAAAATAATTATGGATAATGAATTTTTAAATTTTGCAGTGGGACCAGTTATGATGGATGAAGATATTTTAGAGATTTCTGCAAAGCAGATTCCCTACTTTAGAACAGAGGAATTTTCAAAGATAAATTTAGAAAATGAGAAACTTTTAAAAAAATTTGTGGGGGCTACAATTGATAAGAATATAGAGAATAAATTTTACATTGATAAAAATAATAAAGATAGAGTTATTTTTTTAACAGCCTCTGGAACAGCAGCTATGGAAGCTACTATAATTAATGTCTTTAATGAAAAGGATAAGATATTAATAGTAAATGGTGGTGACTTTGGAGAAAGGTTTAAGAAAATTTGCGAAGTTTATAAATTAAATTATGAGGAAATTAAATTAAATTATGGTGAGCAAATAACAGTGGCAGATTTAAATAAATTTAAGGGAAAAGGATTTACCTCTTTTTTAGTAAATATCCATGAAACTTCTACGGGGGTTCTTTATAATATGGATATTATAAGTGAATTTTGCAAAGAGGAAAATTTATTATTAGTTGTAGATGCTATAAGCTCTTTTTTAGCAGATGAAATAAATATGAAAAAATCTAATATTGATGCTTTGATTTTAAGTTCTCAAAAAGCATTAGCCCTACCACCGGGGTTATCTATGGTAGTACTTGGAGAAAGGGCTATGGAAAGAGTAAATAAAAATGAAGTTAGGAGCTTTTATTTTAATTTTAAAGAATACTTAAAGGATGGGGAAAGAGGACAAACTCCCTTTACTCCAGCGGTAGGAATAATTCTTCAATTAAATAAAAGATTAAGAGATATAGATAAAATAGGAGTAAAAGTTATTATTGAAAGAACTAGAAATATAGCTTTAGATTTTAGGGAGAGAATAGTGAAATTGCCTTTTAAAATCAGCCATGAAAACTATTCAAATACATTAACTACTATAGAACCATTAGGAAAGATTACAGCCTATGAAGTTTTTTCTTATTTAAAGGATAATCATAATATATATATTTGTCCAAATGGGGGCGTGTTAAAAGATAAGATAGTGAGAGTTGGGCATATAGGGAATATTTCAATTGAGGATAATAAAAAGTTAATATTAGTATTAAATGAAATGGAAGAAAGGGGATTATTAATATGAGAGCACTTATTTTAGCAGCGGGAAAAGGATCAAGAATAAGTAGGTATTTATCAGGGAAACCAAAGTGTACTGTGGATATAGGAGAGATAACTCTAATTGAAGATACTGTACAAAAACTTATAAAAAAAGGGATTACAGAGATTGGAATAATTTTAGGATATAATCAAAATATTATAAGAGAAGTTTTGAAGAATTATAACATAAAGTTTTATTATAATCCTTTTTATGATGTTACAAATAGTATTGCTTCAGCATGGTTTGCTAAGGATTTTATTAATAAAGAAGAGGACATCATGATTATGAATGGTGATGTTTATATGGAAGATTATTTGTTAGAGGAAATTATAAAGACTAAAGAAAGTCCTGTGTTATTTGCTGATGAAACAAGAAAAGAGGAGGCAGATTATAAACTTTATTATGAAAATAATATTTTAAAGAAATATGGGAAAGAGTTAGAGGGAGAAGATATTTCTGGAGAGTATATAGGGGTGGCTAAATTAAATAAAGATTTTATAGAAATATTTTTGAAGAGTTTAGAAGAAATGATATTAACTCAAAATCATTGTTTATGGTGGGAAAATGCTATCTATAATTTAAGTGATAAATATAATATTTATGTAAAAGAAATTGGAGATAAATTTTGGGCGGAAGTTGATTATATAGAGGATTATGAGAGAATATTAAAGTTTAGAAACTATTCTATGGAGTTTGACATAAGAGTGAAAAGTATTTAAACAGAAAGCTCTCTTAAAAAAACACCCCTGGGTATAGGAAAATTTTTCCTATACCCAGGGGTGTTTTTTTTTAACTTATAACTTAAATTTAAGTTATAAGTTAAATTTTACGATAAATATAAGGATTTAATAGACTAGGGGGAAATTTATGAAAAAGTTTAATAGGGTTTTTATATTTTTAGTAGCAATAATAGCAATTAATTTTGTTGGTTGTAGTAAAAATGAAAATAAAATGATTTCTACTATGGCTATTACTATGGTTTTAGTAGGTGGATTTTTAGGTGGATATAAAGTATTAGCAAATGATGAAATTTCTATAGATATTAAAAATAATGAAGTAAAAGGCTATGTAAGTTTAAAGGAATTAACTAAAAATTTAAATGGTAATTTTGAAAGAAATGTTTTAAATGGTGAAGTCAAGTACATTTCAACGATACATTCTAAGATAAAAGGAACTAAATATAAGTTAGAGTTTAATAATAGTAAAGAGAGTTTTAAATTAGATAATAAGGAATTAGCAATAAGTTATGAAGAGAATTCAAATTACATAGTACCAACATTTAAAAACTCTGTTATTGAAAAAAATGATGATTTATTTATACATTCTAATTACTTTAAAAGATTATTTTTAGCAAGAGAAGATAAGCAAGGAAATCTGTCTATAAAAAAAGACTTAGCTTGGATTATTGAAGATAGGATAGGAGAAAAGCAAATAATTAATTAATGAAGAAATAATAAAATAAAAAAATAATAAATAGTCTATCAAGTAAGTAGTAAGTAAATTAACAAATATTCCATTAGGACAAATGGCAAAAATTCAAGTTATAAGGGGAGATATTATGAAAAAAGGAAAAAAAATTATCAGTGCTATTTTAATTGCTTTAGTGATACTAGTAATTTCACTAATTGGTGGAGGTTATTTATATGTAAAATCTATGCTTAATAAAATAGAAAAAGTTGAAGTTAATAAAGAGGAACTTGGAATAGATACAAATTTAGATAAGGAGCTATCAGATAAATATGGAGATGTTCAAAATATAGCTATATTTGGTGTAGATCAGGTAGAAGGAAAAACAGGAAGATCTGATGCTATTATGATTGCAACAATAAATAGAAAAACAAAGGCTGTAAAATTAACATCAATAATGAGAGATTCCTATGTGAATATACCGGGAAAAGGGATGGATAAGATAAATCATGCCTATGCTTTTGGTGGACCAGAACTGGCTATGAGAACTATAAATGAAAATTTTGGACTTAATATAAAGGATTTTGTGGCTGTAAACTTTACAACAATGCCAAAGCTTATAGATATGATAGGTGGGGTTAATATTGATATTGACCAAGAGGAATATAAAAATCATTTAGTACAACAGGGGGTTACAGGTACTGGAATGCAAAGGTTAAATGGTGCTCAAGCATTAGCTTATTCAAGAATAAGATATGCAACTGGTGGTGATTATAAAAGAACTGACAGACAAAGAGAAGTATTGGAAACATTATTTAATGAAATGATTAAAAAACCAGTGACTAGCTATCCAGGATTTTTAAATGAAGTGTTACCAATGATTAAAACTAGTTTAGCTGCTAATGATTTATTAACTATAGCTACAGATGTAGTGAAAATAGGTGGAAGTATAAATCAAAACAGATTTCCTTTAGATGGAGATTGTAAAGGTGAGACTATAAATAAGATTTATTATTTAACCTTTAATGAGGAAACTACAAAGAATAAATTGCATCAATGGATTTTTGAATAAAGTAAAAAATTAACTTAACCCCGGGGTACACGAAAAAATTTCCTATACCCCGGGGTATTTAATTATGTGGTGAAAAATGTAATTAAATATTAACTTACTTTAAATGGAAAAAATGATATAATTTATATTATAGATTTTGAAAATTAAATTTTAAAATGGGGGTGAATTATTATTAAATTTTTATAATATTTATTGAAAATAAATGTAGAGATTTAATAATGAAAACTATGAAAAAAGGGAAAAAAATAAGCTTTAGTATTTTAGGGACTATTATAGGGATTCTTGTTGTAGCTATTGCTGGTGGATATTTTTATGTTTCTAACATGCTTAACAAAGTTGATAAGGTAGATGTTGATAAGGATAAATTAGCTTTAAATGAAGATTTAGATAATGAGTTAAGTACTAAATATAAAGATATTCAGAATATTGCTTTATTTGGAATTGATAATGTTGATGGAATGACGGGGCGTTCAGATTCTATAATGATTTTGACCCTTGATAAGGGCAGAAATAAAGCTAAGGTAACTTCAATAATGAGAGATAGTTATGTTACTATTCCAGGTAGACCGGGTCAGGATAAAATAAATCATGCCTATGCTTATGGAGGACCAGAGCTTGCAATGAGGACAATTAACGAAAATTTTGGTCTTAATATAAAAGATTTTATAACTGTTAATTTTACTTCATTACCGAAAATAATAGATTTAATTGGTGGAATTGAAGTTAATATTGATGATAGTGAATTGAAATTTATTAATAGCTATGTTAAGAACTTAAATTCTCAAAATAATACAGCAGTTGGTGAAATAAGTCACTCAGGAAATCAATTACTTAATGGAACTCAAGCAATGGCTTATTGTAGAATTAGATATACAGAGGGTGGAGATTATAAAAGAACAGAAAGACATAGAGATATTTTAGAGAAGATATTTGAAAAGGCACAAACTATGTCAGTAACTGAATATCCAGGACTTTTAAATCAAGCTTTACCAATGGTTAAAACAAATTTAGATTCAAACAGTTTATTAGGAATAGGAACTGATTTGGTTAAAATTGGTGGAAAGCTTGAACAGGATAGATTCCCAAGGGATAATTTTTCAGAGGGAAAAACTATAAATAAAATTTATTATTTAACTTTTGATGAGGTTAAGGCAAAAGAAGAAATAAGAAATTGGATTTTTGAAGATAAGAAATAAGTTTTAGTATTTAAAATAAAAAAATTAAAAGTTATTTTGGAAATAGTAGTTAAAGAAATCTATAAAGTAGATACTTATAAAAGTAATCTATTTTATAGATTTTTTTTGTAAGTACTTATTTTATTAGGATTAAAATGTTTGTAGGAATAAGTATTAGATGATTTTATTGAGTTTTTAATTCATTAGAAAGTAAATCTTCTAATTTTAAGATGTCATTTTTAATTGAATATTTTTTATATGAATTATCTAATTCTTGAAGTAATTTTAAAGACTCTTCAAACTTTTCTTCTACAAATAGATTAGTAGCTTGTTCATAGTCAGTTATGATTTCGCAGAGAGTTTTAAGTTCCTCATCAAAATTCCCCTTTTTAATTGAAAGTTCGAAACATTCTTTAGCCTCTTTATAATTATTAGAACGGAGTGCATCAAAACCTTTATTTTTAGCTAAGTTTGCTTCTTTATAGGTAGTAATATTACAACTTGTTAAAATTAGAATAGAAAATATAGAGAAAAAAATAATAGTAAGTTTTTTCAAGTTAAGTCCTCCTAAATATATATCAAATTATTATTAATATATGTAGCAAAACTTTAATTTGATATTAAATATAATTTTAAATTTTTCAATTAATTTTGTATAGCAAAGTAGGAATTTGTTTATAGCTTTCTTTAGAAAAAATAGGAATAAAATTCTACAATTATACATAAATATTATTTTATGTTAAAAAAAGTAATATAAATTATATGAAAGTTTAATAAATTTTAAAAAAAGTGTGTTGGAGGATTTTTAGTGGGGAATTTTAAAATGAAAAAAAAGATAGCAGTTTGTTTGTCGGCACTTTTATGTGCAAATATTTTATGGTCAAATTTAGATTATGGAGAAGCTAGGGAAAAGTCTAAATTAACTAGTTTAGGGAGTTATAAAAGTTATAATGCAGTAGTTTGGGATAATCATAAAGTTTCTGGAGCAGATATTGAAGGGAAACTTGCGGTCAAAGGGAAAATTGAATCTCTTGATGGGAAAAAGTTTGATATAGCAGGAGCAGGAAAAACTGGTGCTATAGGAGATCCTATAAAAGATTTAACTAATCCTACCTTTTTATTAGGAGGAACTATTAGTGGAAAGGTTGGATTATGTATAGGAACTGGAGTTATAACTGATAATGTTAATAAAGATGAGATAGCAAATAATGAGCCTGGTTATGATGAGATAGAAACTAGAAATGAATCAGAAATTTATTCAATTTTTGATGAAATAAAAACTGATATTAACGATGTGATTAATAAAATTTCAAATATTAAAGGCAGTGATAAAAAAATAGAAGGAGCAAGTTTAGGAATAGCTAGAACTATTAATAAGGAAAATTTATTGATAAATACAGAAGGAATAGATGTTGAAACTTTAAAAATCGATGGAAGTAGTTTAAATCAATGGAGTTTTAATATACCTAAGTTAGGAGATAGGGATAGATTGATAATTTATTCTAATGCTAAAAAGGTAGAGTTTGATAAGACTATAAATTATAATGGAAATTTAGTAGCTTCACAGTTACCTGTAATAAAGGAAATATCACCTAAAATTTTATGGGTCTTTCCTAATGCTACTGAGGTTTTAGAAACAAATGCAGATATACCAGGAACTATTATAGCACCTAATGCAACTACCTTGATTCATGGATCATCTATTAATGGTCAAGTTTTTACAAAGAATCTTACTCAAGAAAATGGTGGACAAGTTCATAATTTTATTTTTGATTGGGATAGTATAGAGGATTTAAATAAACCATTTAATGGGATATTGGAAGTTCAAAAAAGTGATGAAGAAACTGGAATTTTATTAGATGGAGCAATATTTAAATTATATAAAATAGATGATAGTAATTTTCAAGTGAAAGAATTGATTGTAAAAAATGGGAAAATTAAATTGGAAAATTTGGGAAAAGGAAATTATAAATTAGAAGAAATAAAAGCTCCAGAGGGATATGAAAAAATTACTGAGCCTATAACTTTTGAAATTAATGAAAATAATGTAGTAAAAACTATAAAAGTTACTAATAAAAAATTAACACCGGAAGTTGTGGTAGGAAGCTTAGAAATTAAGAAAATAGATGAAAATAAAAATCCTTTAGCAGGAGCTAAATTCGAAATTAAAAATGAAGCTGGAGAAGTTGTTAAAACTGGTATTACAGATAAAAATGGTATAGCTAAATTTGATGAGTTAGTGGCAGGAAAGTATAGCTATCAAGAAGTTGAGGCACCAGAAGGATATGTTTTAAATAATGAAGTTGTTGAATTTGAAATAACTGCTGATAACAAGGTTATTGTTAAAGAAGTAGTTAATAAAAAAATTCAAGGTTCTTTAGAACTTGTAAAAGTTGATGCTGACAATGCTGAAACTTTCTTAGCTGGAGCAGAATTTGTTATAACTGATGTTAATGGAAAAGAAGTTGCTAGAGGAATAACAGAGGAAAAGGGTAAAGTTAAATTCGAAAATTTATCATATGGAACTTATTACTATGAAGAAGTTAAAGCACCGGAAGGCTACGAG
>JBOGCG010000051.1:0-9321 GCA_051656625.1 Sarcina sp.
CTATGAAAATATTAAATAAAGATGTTTTGGATGAAATGGGAACAAGTAAGCCATTAGGAGATTTAGATGTAGAAAAAGCTATAACAGATTCTAAGGGAGTCAATTTAGAGATTAGGTTAAAGAAAAAAGACATAGAACAACCTATAACAATTGATTTAAATTTAAGGAATGCTAAATAAAAAATAAAAGCTAGGAGGATAATTTTATAATTATTCTCCTAAATTTTAGTTAATTTTTAAAAAGATTAGGGGGAGAAGTTATGCGGAAAAGTTATAAGGCTTTGATAGCTATAATAATATGTGTAGGTGGATTTTTTATTATTAAAGAATCTATTAAAGCTATAGCAACTGATAAAACGCCGAATGTGACAGCTACAATAACTGGCTATGATGGAGGTTTTAAAAATCATGAAATATCTACATTTAATAATGGAACATTTGATCTATTGTTAGAGATAAACGGTGGTTTGCTAAAAGATAGTAATTTATATGAAAATAATGAATATTTATTAAAAGGAATTTCTTTAACTGTTTCTAATTTAGTTGATTTTGAAATAGTTAGTGTAAAAAGAAAAGATTTAATTGGGAAATTTTATGAGTTGAATTGGAATGATAAAAAAATAGATTGTGGAGAGTTAGAATATAATAATGTAGCTGTAGCACCAACTATGGATATAAAAATAACATTAAGGGCAAAAAAATCTGGTATTTATAATAAGGATAATAAATCTTTATTAAATAATTTTAAAGTGAATTATAAGGATATAAAAACTCAAGAGAATATTGTAGTTGATACTACTTTAGGAGATATTAATGGTCATTCTAAAGATGATTTAATTGTAACAGTCAATGATTATGAAATAGATAACTCAGTTGTAACTTTTAATAGTGAGAAATCAGGTAATCATTTGAAAATACCATCAGGAACAACAATTCCAATGGTTTATAATTTAGAAGCACCGGTCATCACTGTAAATAGTATTAATGCTCAAAATGAAGAAAATCAATTATCAAAGGATTTAATTTATGTTATTCAAGGAAGTTCTTTAGATGAGGTTGTAGAAGATAAAACCATAAGGGAAATACTTATTGAATCTTTAGAAAAGGTAAGTGAAAAGAACATATATTTAATGATATATAATAAATCTGCCACTATAAAAGAGATAGATGGAAGAAATAGATTAACTGTAAATGAAGCTATTGAAATATTAAAAAATGAAGAGACGATAAATGAAGAAGGAAATTTGGCAGAGGCTTTAATGAAAATTCAAGCTACTATAGATAAAGAAAAGATAAATGCTTCAAGTGCATTTTTAATAACTAATGGTAAACCTTATTATTACTTAGAGAAAAATGGACAGTTAATAAGGGAATTTGATTTAAAAGAGAATATAACAGATTTTGATGAAAAAAAGGCAATAGAAAATACAAAAGTTATAGCTAAAGAAATTGCAGAGATAAACTCTAATAATAAGATTAGATGGAATGCTATAAATTTAGGAGTAAAATCAGAAATAACTGTAACAGACGAGATTATTGAAATTTTAAATGGTGAGGCTATATCTGGAGAGGATGTAACTATTGAAAATATTTCAAATATAAATAATGAAGTCATCGCTGATATAATAGTACAATATAAATTAACAGCTAGTGAAAATAAAGATACTCCTAAAAATATAACAATTGAGCCGGAGAGTAAAGAAGGAGTAATCGAAAAGTTTTACTATAAATACAATAAAAGTACTGATGAAAATCATACAATAACTCTTTTAAATACTGATAAGAATAATAAAGAAGTAGAATTAAATGTTAAAATAACCAAAATTTATGGAGAACAGGATTCAGAGATTGATCTTTTAAAAGTTGTAGATACTAGCTATCAATGTGAAATTATAGGAAAAGAAGATTCAGAATCTGAAAAAATAAAATTAGATTATGGGAATAATGAGATATATGTTACTGCCATAGAATTATTTGAAAGTAGAGTAGGTTTATTTAATGGAAAGAAAAAAGATGTATTAAATAGCCAAGAAATAAATATTGATAATTTTAAAAATTCTACTTTTCAATATGTAGGAACCGGAAAAGATCAATTGGATGAGGTAGTTCAGTTATCAATAGATAATTATTTTACTTCAGGAATACTTTTAAGTCCTAATGAAGATATAGAAATTAAAGGAGTAGATATAAAAAGTAGTGAATTAGTAAAAGGTACTGATATAAAAAATGAAACTTATATAGTATATAAACTTACTAACAATGGATTAGAACCTTATTCAAATAGAAATAACAGTGGAAATTATATTTTAAAAAAATCTGAAAATGATGAAAAAGCAATTTATTTAATAGCATTAGATTTTAATATTTTGACTAATGATCAAAGTAAAATTAATAAGATTGCTAAAGTTGGTGTAAATATTGGAATAGTTAATCAAGAAGAAGTACAAGATTCATTTGTTGGGTTAAATATAAGAACAACAGCTAAACCAGAACACTACTAAAAATAAATATCCCAAAATCTTCCTATACCCCGGGGTATAGGAAGATTATAGCAGAATTAATATTAGGAATATAGTGATTAAAAATTGATATAAGTTAATAAAAAGCTACTGAGAATGGAAATCTTGGTAGCTTTTAATTTTTATTTCAATTGTTTTAAATACTATTTTTCTAGTCTATAATTAGATATAAGGCATGTAGTTTAGAACTGAGTTTTTGGATAATAAATTAAATAGTATTTTAAATAAAATAAAAGATGGAGAGAATATATCGGTAGAATTTAAAGAAAGTAGTAGAGCTTTAAATAAAGATGTATTTGATACAGTTTGTGCATTTTTGAATAGATGTGGTGGAGATATTTTTTTAGGTGTTAAGGATAATGGAAGTATAATTGGAATTGAAAGAGAAATAATTGATAAAATAAAAAAAGAATTTGTAACTCAGATGAATAATCCTAATAAAATAAATCCAACGTATTATTTAAATATTAATGAAATAAATGTAGAAGATAAAAAAATACTTCATATTTGTGTACCGGAGAGTTCACAAGTACATAGGTGTTCCAATAAAATATTTGATAGAAATGAAGATGGAGATATTGATATTACATCAAATACAAATCAAGTAGCAGAGTTATATTCAAGAAAACAATCAACTTACGCTGAAAATAAAATATATTCAGCAATTAAAATTGATGATTTAAGAATAGATATTATAAAAAGAATACGTAAGCTTGCTATAAATCAGAGAGTTAATCATCCGTGGCAAGATATGGGGGATCTAGAACTTTTAAAAAGTGCCGGGCTATATTTGAAGGACTATCAAACTGGTAAAGAAGGTTTTACTTTAGCTTCAGTTTTATTACTTGGAAAAGATGAGCTCATAATGGCCATATTACCTCATTATAGAACTGATGCTATACTAAGAATTGAAGATAAAGATAGATATGATGATAGAGATGATATAAGAACCAATCTTATAGATAGTTATGATAGATTAATTGCTTTTGTTGAAAAACATTTAAAAGATAAATTTTATTTAGAGAAAGAACAAAGGATAAGTTTAAGAAATCATATATTTAGAGAGGTTATATCTAATATATTAATTCATAGGGATTATTTAAATCTTTTTCCTGCTAAGTTAATTATAGAAGAGGATAGGGTGTTTACTGAAAATAGTAATAAACCAAATAGGCATGGAGAGATTGATCCAGAGAGTTTTTCTCCATTTCCTAAAAATCCAATAATAGCTAAAGTATTCAAAGAAATTGGATGGGTTGACGAACTTGGATCTGGAGTAAGAAATATTTATAAGTATAGTAAAATATATTCTGGAAAAAATCCAAGTCTAATAGAAGAGGATATATTTAAAATAATAATACCTCTAAATAGTGAATTAAGTAATTCTTCAAAGTCTAATACCTAATATGTTACCCCGCATGATACTCCGCATGTTGAATTTGAATTTAATGAAAGAGAGATAAATATATTGAAGTTTTGTAAAACGGAAAAATCAAGGGGAGAGATACAGGAGTTTTTAAAATTAAAAGATAGAAATTATTTGATGAAAAGTATTTTAAAACCTCTTATAGAAAAGGAATATTTAGCTTTAACCATACCAGAAAAACCAAAAAGTAAAAATCAAAAATATAAGACTATTAATAAAAATTACTAAAATGAATGAATTTAAAAAGAATATTACCATTTAAAAGTAAATATATAGCAGTAAAAAGCCATTAGAATTAACTTTCTAATGGCTTTATTTTCCTTAAAAGTTTATGGTAGGTTTAAATTTTGATTTATCCTTACTTTTCTTATATAATAACTTATACAAAGTTTTAAAATGGTACAAAATATCTTTAAATGAATAACAGCAAAGGTAAATTTTTATCAATATGCTAGAATTCAAAGAAAAACTTAAGATAGGTGATAATTTGATGAAATACGTAAAATTTGAAAAACGGATAATTTCTTGGGTAAGCTTGGTGTTTACCATAATAATGGTGATAGTTATTGCTATAGCATTATTTAGAGTCAGTGATAATTTATTAAATGTGGCTGACAATAATGATGTACAAAATGCTAATCCGCAAACTACTGCAACAGGTCCTGTAACTCAAGACTTTACAACTCACCCAGTGAATGAGCAATATTTAGAGCAATTAGCAGTACAATTTAATAATCAAAATACAGGAACTAATAATTCAACACTAGTTTCACAAAGCTCAACTAATCAAGATGTAGTGCTTTTAGGAATAAATGGAGAGTTAAATAATCCACCAGCAGCACAAACTCCAATTAATAATGTAACTGCACCAGGAGAGTCAGCTAGTGATGCAACTTCTAATAGTGATGGTGGAAATAGTAATAGTAATAGTAGCAGTAATCCAATAACAGAAATAATTAATGACATTTTCCATCATGGAAATAGTAATAGTTCAACTAATAACAGCAATAGTAACAGTAATAACAGTAATAGTAATGGAAATAGTAATGCTACTAATAATAGTGGAAATACTCCAACAGAAAATACTAATAGTAATAATAGCAATGGGACAAATAGTTCTGATGTGAATAATGCTAATAATGGAAGTAATAATAATGCTAATAGCGGAAACAGCAATACTAATAATACTGGAACTTCACCAGCAGGAAATTCTCAAAATGGAAATAGTTCAACAGGTGGGAATACTTCAACTGGCGCTGCTGGAGCAGCAACAAATAATAACTCAATAGCTAACAAAATTAAGCAAATGGAAAATATGCTAAAAAATAATACAACAAAGCCAACAGGGAATTAATTGAGAATTATATTTAGTTTATTTGAAGTTTTATAAAAAGTTAATGAAGGAAGATTTGTCAAGTTAAAAATAATTTAATTTTCTTAGGGTAAAAAGAAAATAAATATTTTAACTGATAATCTTTCTTTTTTTATAAATTTTTTTACTAATAAGATGTTTTAGCTACTGAAAAATATGAATATAAATTTTTCTAAAGTGAAAAACTATAAAATAATGTTAGTATAGAAAATTATCTGTTTTCTTGAGAATTAAAAATTAAAAATAGAAGTTTTTTAGAAAATATTTTATTAAAAGCCCTTTGAAATTGAAAGAAATTTAATGTGAAAAAAATGAAAGTTAAATATCCTTCGTACTTTAAAAATGCAAGTTATAATTCATTTTGTTCTTTGACTTATTTATACTGCTTTTTCTGTTGACATTAGCTTGTACATGTCATATAATTAATAAAAATCAACGAACTAAAAATCAAAAAAATTAAAAAATGCTCGTATATGCTTTGAATATGGCAAAGCGTCTCTACCGGGAACCATTAAATTCCCGTCTATGAGTGAATTAATATAGACATTATCGAAATGTAGACATATTAACTCACTTACGAAGTTAGTATGTCTTTTTTTACAATAATTCTTAATTAATAGTAGCATTTTGACATAAAATTATTCACAATTAAGTATAAAATGAAGGAAAAATTTCAAAATATAATTAGTTTTGTAGTGGAGGTAGTTAAAAATGGCTAAAATATTAAAACAAGGGTACACATTTGACGATTTATTATTAGTACCAAACAAATCAGAGATATTACCACATGAGGTTAGTTTACAAACGAAGTTAACTAAGAAAATAACTTTAAATATACCTTTAATGAGTGCAAGTATGGATACTGTAACAGAATCAAAGATGGCTATAGCTATTGCAAGAGAAGGTGGTATTGGTATAATCCACAAGAATATGACAATAGAAGAGCAAGCTAAAGAAGTTGATAGAGTTAAAAGACAAGAAAATGGTGTAATAACTGATCCTATATATTTATCAGAAGATAATACTGTAAGAGATGCATTAGATTTAATGGCACAATACAGAATATCAGGGGTACCAATAACTAATGGAACAAAACTTGTAGGAATTATTACAAATAGAGATATAGTTTTTGAGAATAACTATGATAAAAAAGTAAGTGAAGTAATGACTAAAAGTCCATTAATAACTGCTAAAGAAGGAACTAAAGTAGAAGAGGCTTTAGAAATTCTTAAAAAACATAAAATAGAGAAACTACCTTTAATAGATAATGAAGGAAATCTTAAAGGACTAATTACAATTAAAGATATAGAAAAAGCAAAGGCTTATCCAAATGCTGCTAAAGATGAAAGAGGAAGACTTTTATGTGGAGCTTCAGTTGGTATAACTAAAGACATGATGGAAAGAGTAGATGCTTTAGTAAAAGCTCAAGTTGATGTTATAACACTTGATACAGCACATGGACATTCAAAGGGTGTTATGGATGGAGTAAGTGCAATAAAAGCGAAATATCCAGACCTTCAAATAATTGCAGGAAATATAGCAACTCCAGAAGCTACTAGAGATTTAATAAAAGCAGGAGCTGACTGTGTTAAAGTTGGTATAGGACCTGGATCAATATGTACAACAAGAGTAGTTGCAGGTGTTGGGGTTCCTCAATTAACAGCAGTTATGGATTGTGCAGAAGTTGGAAAAGAATATGGAGTACCAGTAATCGCAGATGGTGGATTAAAGTATTCAGGAGATATAGTTAAAGCTTTAGCTGGTGGAGCTGCAGTTGCAATGATGGGTTCATTATTTGCAGGTTGTGATGAAGCACCAGGAGAAATGGAAATTTATCAAGGTAGAAGCTACAAAGTTTATAGAGGAATGGGATCACTTGGAGCAATGGCTAAAGGATCAAGTGATAGATACTTCCAAAACGGAACAAAAAAATTCGTACCAGAAGGTGTTGAAGGAAGATTAGCTTATAAAGGACCAGTAGCAGATACTATTTATCAATTATTAGGTGGAATAAGATCTGGTATGGGATATTTAGGAGCTAAAGATTTAGTTACTTTAAATGAAACAGCTAACTTTATAGTTCAAACATCAGCAGGATTTAGAGAAAGTCATCCTCATGATATAAATATTACTAAAGAAGCACCTAACTATAGTGTTACTAATAATTAGGAATTTAGAATTTAGAATTTAGAATTAATTAGGAATTTAGAATCAGTGATGGCTTCGCAATTAATTTGAAAAACTTTGTTTTTCTAGTTAATGAAAAAGCTGTGCTTTTTAATTAATTGCAAGAGCTTACGCCTTGCGTTTTAATTTGAAGTTGGAGATGGCTTCGTAATTAATTGTAAGAACTCAAGCCTTGCATTTTAATTAAAAGGAAAGTATTGGTTAATTTTAATACAGGTTTTGTAAATTTATCGTATATAATGTAAAATTAAAGAAGTGAGAAATTTAAATTTTGGAGGTATTTCAAATGAAGGATCTAGTTTTAATAGTTGATTTTGGTGGGCAGTATGCTCAACTTATAGCAAGAAGAGTAAGAGAAAATGGGGTTTATTGTGAGATAGTTCCATATACACATAGTGTTGATAGCATAGCTGCTAGAAATCCAAAGGGAATAATATTTACTGGAGGACCTAATTCAGTTTACGGAGAAGATAGTCCTCAAATAGATGAAAAAATATTTGAACTTGGTGTTCCTGTTCTTGGAATTTGTTACGGACATCAATTAATGAGCCATAAATTAGGTGGTAAAGTTGAAACAGCTCCAGTTAGTGAATATGGTAAAACTGAAATAGAGTTAAAGAAAAATCCTTTATTTGAAGGTTTTGCTGGAGAAACTACCTGTTGGATGAGTCATACTGACTATGTTGCAGAGGTTCCAGCTGGTTTTGAAATTATAGCAAGCACTTCTGTATGTCCAGTAGGAGCTATGGCTAATGTAGATAAAAAATTATATGGAGTTCAATTCCATCCAGAGGTTGAGCATACTCCATTTGGAAAAGAGCTTTTAGCAAACTTCTTACATAATGTTTGTGCCCTTGAAAAAACTTGGTCAATGGCTTCATTTGCTGAACAAAAAATACAAGAAATAAAAGAGTTAGTTGGAGATAAGAAATTAATCTGTGCTTTATCAGGTGGAGTAGATTCATCAGTAGCAGCTGTAATGGTTCATAAAGCAGTTGGTAAGCAATTAACTTGTATATTTGTAGATCATGGTCTACTTAGAAAAGATGAAGGGGATCAGGTAGAACAAATCTTTAGAGATGGATTCGATATGAACCTTATAAGAGTAAATGCTAAGGATAGATTCCTTGGAAAATTAAAGGGTGTATCAGAACCAGAGGCTAAGAGAAAAATAATCGGTGAAGAGTTTATAAGAGTATTTGAAGAAGAAGCTAATAAACTTGGAGATATAAAATTCTTAGTTCAAGGAACAATTTATCCTGATGTAGTTGAAAGTGGAACTGACACATCAGCAGTTATAAAAAGTCACCATAACGTAGGTGGACTTCCAGAAGATATGGAATTCTCACTTATAGAACCTTTAAGAGAATTATTTAAAGATGAAGTAAGAGCAGTTGGAGAAGAACTTGGAATCGCTCATGATTTAGTATGGAGACAGCCATTTCCAGGACCAGGTCTTGCTATAAGAGTTCTAGGTGAAGTAACTGAAGAAAAATTAGAAACTGTAAGAGAAGCAGATGCTATCTTTAGAGAAGAAGTTAAAATAGCAGGTCTTGAAGGTAAGATATGGCAATACTTTGCAGTTCTTCCTAACATTCAATCAGTAGGAGTAATGGGAGATTTCAGAACTTACTGCCACACTATTGGATTAAGAGCTGTAACATCATCAGATGGAATGACTTCAAACTGGGCTCAAATCCCTTATGAAGTTTTAGATAAAGTAAGTAGAAGAATAGTTAATGAAGTTAAAGATGTAAATAGAATTGTCTATGATGTAACATCAAAACCACCAGCAACTATTGAGTGGGAATAAAATAA
>JBOGCG010000052.1:0-2030 GCA_051656625.1 Sarcina sp.
AAATCTTTTAATGAAGTTCAAAATGGAAATGAAGATTATACTATAATAGTTAAGGAATTTGTAGATGGCTCTATGGCTATTTATAGACACTTATACTTTGGAAATGAAGTTTTATTTGATGGAGATTATGACCTTGGAATGTTACATGTTAGTTCAGTAATTATTTTAAGCACTCTTTATAAAAAATTCGATGTTTTAATTAACTACGACCTAAAAAAAGAAAGAATTGAAAAGTATCTTAAAAGTTGTCTAAATGATTTAAATGTAAGATTAAATTATCTTAAAGGTCTTGGTTTTGATATCATTGAATATCTAATAAGATTTAACAACGAATCTTTCACAGATTTACGTAAGAAAAAAATCCCTCCTGTGGATTGGGTGGAAAGAACTCTTTACACAATAAGAGATAAAACTGATAAATTTGAACTTATTGACTTACTTAAGTTAACAACAGTTGATGATAGTGAAATACAAAATAGTGTTTTATAATTAAACTCTTTTTTAATTTAGAATGTAAAATGTAGAATTAGGAATGATTGATAAAAGTAAGCAGAGCTTAACTTTTTTAAAATCAATTATAAGAAATTTAGCTCCACTAATTTTAACCACCATTCTTAATTCTTAATTCTAAATTACTAATTTAAACATTTCTCCTATTGCAAAGCGAAGCTCTTGCCAATCAATTAAAAAGCATAGCTTTTTAAATTAATTAGAAAAATGAAATTTTTCAGTTTAATTGCGAAGTCCCTTCGCATAAATGTTCCCACAAATAAAGGTTGTTATAGGACAAACTATTACTAAACCTATACATCCTATAAAAGTATGAACTATTTCCGAGCTTATCCACTGTGAATTTAATATATTTATAAAGGGGGTACCCTGTGCCATATACACCATCATTACACAAATAAAACTTCCCATATAAGCTAAAAGTAAAGTTGTTGTCTGTGTTCCTATTATAGATTTACTTATGTTCATTCCTGATTTTAATATATCTATTTTCTTTATATTTGGATTATTTATTACTAGTTCTTCTATAGCTGCTGAAATATCTATTGATAAATCAAGTATTGCACCTGAACAGGATAGATATATAGCTGCTTTATAGATACTTGTTAAATCTAAATTCTGAAATCCTGCATATAATAATGATTCCGACCACTGCATTACCACTCCATCAATTTTAAATAAATCTCCTGCCACCATAGCTAAAGCACAGGTTATTAAGGAGGCTATAAATGAGCCAATAATTGCTGAATAGGTTCTTTTAGTAAATCCAGATACCAGTAACAAAGTTACCAATGAGATCACTGCACCTACTGCTAATCCTATGTATATTGGGTTATATCCTTTTAGTAAAAGAGGTATTAAAACTTTCCATATTGTAACTAATGTAAAAATAAATGAAATTATTGTTTTAAGTCCAACTGTTCCACTACAAAGTATTAATAAGGCAAAAAATATTCCTAATAAAATTAATATCTTATTGATTCTATAATGCTCTAGCATATTTACTCCAATTACAGTTCCTGCTGAACTTTCTTCTATTAATACTAAAGCCTTATCCCCTTTTTCAAATATTTTATCTGCTTCTAACTTTCCTGATAAAAGATTGTTAGCTTCAAAAATTTCTCCCTTATATTTCCCCTTTGTGACTTCTACTTTACAAACTTGATTCCCTTGTCTTATCATTCCAGTATTATAAATAGAATTATTATTTATATCTAGTACTTTAACTGTAGCTGATTGAGAATTTTTATAAATTTGTTTTTCAAAACCAGTAGGAATAAAACTTAAAAGAATTATTCCTACCACTGCTACAATTGAGAAAATAAGATTTTTATTTCTCAAAATTTTCATTATTTTACTCCTGTAGTCTTAACTAACTTTTTGAAAATATCAGTATTATCATAAGAACCATTAAACTCAACTGCGCTTTGACCTATTGCATAAACCGGTACCGGAACCCCTGTATGGGAATAAGAAGTCCAACCTATTCCTGCTTTATTATTGATAATATGTGTAAGAGT
>JBOGCG010000053.1:0-5900 GCA_051656625.1 Sarcina sp.
TGGAATAGTTAACTGTATTTTAGAAAATGGTTCAATTGCTGCAGTAGGTCAATTGGCAATGGCAAACTTTAAAAATCCAGAAGGGCTTGATAAACTTGGTGGAAATCTTTACGCTAAATCAGCAAACTCAGGGGAGCCAACTATTAAAAGTGGTGTAGGAACTAGAGGTGATGATAACTCAAAAGGATATGGGGACATGCTTCAAGGAATGATAGAAATGTCTAACGTTGACTTATCAGAACAATTTACAGATATGATAACAACAACAAGAGCTTTCCAAGCAAGTGGAAAAATAATAAACACTGGAGATGAAATCTTACAGGATATTATCAATCTGAAGAGATAGTTGTAATTAAGAATTTAAATGTAATTAGGAATTTAGAATTAAGAATTAGGAATTAAGAAAAAATTTCATTTTCTAATAGGGAATGTGGAAATGGGGAATGGCTTTATAATAAATTCGAAAAACTTTGTTTTTTAATGTAGAGTTGAACAAAATTTTCAATAAATAATTTTAATTAAAAATTGAAAAAAAGTAGTACTTTTTGAATTTACATTCCACATTCCACATTTCAAATTTCAAATTAATAAAGGGGTGATTTTTTGATTCTGCTAACAGCTATGAATAATGAAGAGTTCTACCTTAATCCAGATCATATTGAAAAGATGGAGGAGGTTCCTGAAACTGTTATTACCTTAGCAAATGGAAGAAAATATATAGTGAATGAAACAGCAAATGAAGTAATTAAATACATTATTGAATATAAAAGAAGAATTTTTCTAAGAGGGATTTGAGTTTAGGAGGCTAATAAAAATGAAGAAGTCAGATAGTCTTACCTTTATCGGGGTTGTTTGTGGACTAGCAATGGTTGTATGGGGAATGATGGGTAAATCAGGACTTATGATATTTTTTGATTTACAATCTTTGGCAATAACTATTGGAGGCTCTTTTTGTGCATTACTTGTAAGTTATTCTTTAGGGGATATAAAAAGAGTTGGAACATTAATTTTCCAAAGTACTAAAGAAAGTGAGAAATCATCTGCTAGTATTGTACAAGGTTTTAGTGAAATTTCTAAAAAGGCTAGAAAAGAAGGATTATTATCCTTAGAGGATAATATTAATGAGCTTAATGATGAGTTTATGAAAAAGGGGTTACAGATGGTTGTTGATGGAATAGAACCAGAAACAATTTCAGATATTTTAGAGCTTGAAATTGAGCAAATGGGAGAGAGACATAAGGTTGGAATCGGTCTTATGAGAACCTGGGGAGAATATGCTCCAGCTTTTGGTATGGTAGGAACTCTTATAGGACTTATAAAAATGCTTGCTAATCTTGGTGGAGATGTTAGTGCTATAGCAGAGGGGATGTCTGTATCGCTTATAACAACTTTCTATGGCGCTCTATTTGCCAATCTGTTATTTTTACCAATTGCTAATAATTTAGAACTTAAAAGTAATCAAGAAATAAAAATGAAAGAAATGATGCTTGAAGGAATACTAGCTATCCAATCAGGGGTTAATCCAAGAATAGTAGAAGAAAAGCTAATTACTTATATGAGCCCTATAGATAAAAAAGAATATTTTGAGGTAGGGGCTGCTGTTAATGTTAATACTGCTGAAGAGGCTATAGATTAATGGCTAGAAAAAGAAGAAAAAAGAGTACTGAAGCAGAGAGAAAAACTGGAGGCTGGTTAGCTAGTTTTGCTGATACAATGACTCTTCTTATGACATTTTTTATTTTACTTTACTCTATGGCTAGTGTAGAGGAAAGTAAAATATTGTCCATGGCTAATGCTCTTCAGGAAATTTTGCAGGGACAAAAAAAGGATGCTATTTTTAATTATGATTTAGAAAATGGTGAAGCTCCCATTGTTGGTGGAGAAAATCAATTGGAGCTGGAATTACCTGTGGATGAAGAAGATTACACCTATGAAGAATTAAAAAAATATATAGAAGGAAATAACTTAGAAAGTTTAATGGACGTAAATAAAACAGAACGAGGGGTAGAACTTCAATTAAGTGATAGTATTCTTTTTCCTTCTGCAAAAGCTATATTAAGAGAGGAAAGTAAAGTTGTGTTAGGTAAGGTTGCTGAGGTAGCTATAAATACTAAAACTGACATTATAATAGAGGGACATACTGATAATAGACCAATAAGCAATGGACAGTTTGAAAGTAACTGGGAATTATCTACCCAAAGGGCTGTTAATGTGGTTAAATATTTTATTTCAGATAAAAAGGTAAAACCTGAACGATTATCAGCAGTTGGCTATGGAGAATATAAGCCTATTGCTAGTAATGATACTGAGAACGGTAGATCTTCAAATAGAAGAGTAACTATTTTGTTTAAAGGAAATGATACAGAGGGTGAATAAGGAGAGGGAATATCATGGCTAAAAAGAAGAAAAAGGATGAGGGAAATTCATCAAAGAAAAATTTAAAGTCTATTATTATTGGTGGAATAATACTTTTAATAGTTTTTATAGGAAGCTTTATATTTTTTTCTTATGTTATGAAAAATAAAAATACAGAGGCAAATCCCAAGGAAGTAATTGTGAAGGAACAATTATCAAATTTGAGCTTAGGTGATGAATTTGTGGTGAACTTAGCTGATCAAGAGAAGAGATATATAAAAGCAAATATAGTAGTAGCCTATGATAAAAATGATAAGGAATTTGCAAAAACTTCAGAGGAAAGCGTTGTGAAACTTAGGGATGCAGTGATAAATACTTTGAAACTTATAACGGTAGAAGAAACTAAGGATACAGAAAATTTAAAGAAGAAATTAATAGAAAATTTAAATAGTGCAATAAATCAAGAAAATACAATTAAGGATGTTTATTTTCAATCTTTAATTGTTCAGTAGGGGTGTATAGCTATGACATATATAGTATTGACAGTTAAATTAATAGTTTTTACCGCAGCATTACTAATTTTATTAGTAGGAATTTTAAAGTTAACAGAAAATAAAGTAAAGAGTTTTTCAAAGGGAAAATATATAAAAATCCTAGAGAAAACAGATTTATCAAAAAACAATTCAGTTTATTTGTTGAAGCTTGGAGAAGAGGGAGTAGTTGTTGTCACTAATGATAAAGGAGCTTCAACAATTAAGGAATTAACAGCAGAAGAAATAAAAGTTATTGAAAAAGAAAAAGAGGAAAAAATTAAAGAATTTAATGAACTTTACAATGGCAAAATTATTAATTTAAAAAATAGTGGATTAAATTTAGTGAATAGGGTTAGGGAGGTAAAGAATGAAAAATAATAAGGGAATAAAAGTTTTACTTCTAACCTTTTTGTTTTTAGTAGTTTTTACAGTAAGTGTAAAGGCAGCACCAACAGAAGTACCAGTTCCTAATATAAATATTTCAGTGGATGGGGCCAGTACTCCTAAGGAATATGTTGGGAATATAAAACTTTTAATAATGCTTACAGTTTTGACTTTGTTACCATCTTTTTTAATAATGATGACTTGCTTTACAAGAATTGCTATAGTTTTATCATTTTTCAAAACAGCTATTGGTGCACAACAATCAATACCAAGTCAGGTATTAGTAGGGCTAGCTTTATTTTTAACTATATTTGTTATGGCTCCAGTTTACGGAGAGGTTAATAATAATGCATTGAAGCCTTATATGGAAAGTAAAATAACGCAGGAAGAAGCCATTGAAGTTGGCTCTAAGCCAATTAGAGAGTTTATGCTTAAGCAAACTAGAACTAAGGATTTAGAATTGTTTGTTTCACTATCTAATGTAGATAAAGAAACTTTAACTAAAGAAAATGTACCCTTAACAACGGTTGTTCCTGCTTTTGTAATAAGTGAGTTAAAAACAGCTTTTGAAATTGGTTTTTTAATTTACTTACCTTTTTTAGTGATTGATATGGTTGTAGCAAGTGTACTTATGTCTATGGGGATGTTTATGTTACCCCCAGCAATGATTTCCTTACCATTTAAATTATTATTATTTGTTATGGTAGATGGATGGAACTTACTTGTTAAATCATTAATACAAAGTTTTATGTAGGCTGGAGGTGATTTTGTGACTGATACTCTTATTATGACGGTAGTAAAGGATGCATTAGCAGTATCTTTGAAGGTAGCAGGTCCATTTTTATTAGTAGCAATAGTGTTAGGGCTTGTTATTAGTATTATTCAAGCTACAACACAAATACAGGAGCAAACATTAACCTTTGTTCCAAAACTTTTAGGAATAGCTGCAATGGGGTTATTTTTAGGAAGTTGGATGTTACATACTGTAATGGGTTTTACAGAAAGAATTTTTGAGATTATAGCAAGGATAACTATGTAGGTGGGAAATATGATAAATACAACTTATTTTATTATGTTAATTTTAATATTTATTAGAATATCCTCTTTTTTAGTTATAACTCCAGTATTTTTTCCAAATGGAACTCCAAAGGTTGTGAAAGCTACAATAGGAATGATTTTATCTTTTTCTATTATAGGATTTATAGGTTATGGAGAAAATTTGCCTTTTAATAATGATATTTCTTTTATAATAGCAGCTTTAAACGAAATGATTACTGGGCTTATTTTGGGAATGGCAACTTCTATATGGTTTAACTTTATAAAGATGGCAGGTAGCTTTATAGATTTACAAATGGGACTTGGAATGCTTAATATGTATGATCCAAATAGTAAAACCAATACAACCTTAGTGTCAAATCTAGTTCATTGGATTGCCTTATTAATTTTCTTTATATTAGATGGACATCATATGCTTATTGAATTATTAGGAGAAAGTTTTACAGTAGTAAAAGTGGGAACTAATTTGTTAAGTCAACAAAGTGCTATGGTAATGATAGAAGGAATAATTTCTTATTTTGTTATAGCTTTAAAAATATCTATACCTTTAGTAATTATAATAATTATTTCAGATATAGTTATGGGTCTTATTTCAAGAAGTGTTCCACAACTTAATATTATGATACTTGGAATGCCAGTGAAATTATTAATAGGAATAAGTAGTTTTATAATAGCATTACCGATGATTATAAAAATTATAGTTGGTGGAATAGATTTAATACCAGATTTAATGAGGTCTATTTTTCAATTTGCTCCCTTAGTGGCAATAATTTTTTCTGATGAGAAAACAGAGGAAGCTACACCTAAGAAAAAAGCAGATGCAAAGAAAAAAGGACAAGTAGCTAAAAGTAAAGAGATAAACTCAACTTTAACCTTAGCGGTAATTTTATTAATAGTAATTACCTTAGGAGATTATATAGCAAATAGTTTTAAATCTATTATGATTTATTATTTCTCCATGGATTTTTCAGCAGGATTAAAAGAAGCTACAGTGGCAAATGAGTTAATAAATCTTCTTATGAATTTTGCCAAGATTGCCCTACCAGTAATATTACCTATTATGGTAATGGGTATTGTAGCAAGTATAGCCCAAACAGGATTCTTATTTACAGGGGAAGGACTTAAACCCTCTCTTGGAAAACTCAATCCTATTAAAGGCTTTAAAAATATGTTCTCTAAAAAAAATATCGTTGATTTATTTAAAAACTTTATAGTTATTTTTATATTAGCCTATATAGGTGTTGATTTTGTTAAGTCTAACTATAAAGAAATTATGCAAATAGGCAATTTATATCTTGCTACTTTCGGAATTGAATTTAAAAATTTATTAGTGGGGATTTTATCTAAAGTAGCTATGGTAATGTTTGTTGTAGCAGCCACAGATTACTTTATACAAAATAAATTACATAAAAAAGAAATGAAAATGAGTAAACAGGAAATAAAAGAAGAATCTAAACAATCAGAGGGAGATCCACACATAAAGGGAAAAAGAAAACAAAAGCAAAGAGAAATGGCTATGAACAGAATGATGCAGGCAGTTCCAGATGCCACAGTGGTAATTACAAATCCTAC
>JBOGCG010000054.1:0-9073 GCA_051656625.1 Sarcina sp.
CCCTTAAAAATAGCTTTTATTTTTGCTGATTCCCCTAAAGTATTTTCCTTAAACCAAAACTTTTGATTATAATAAGGAATTATTTTAGCCTCTTCATCTTGTCCATCTTTACTAATAAAAACTTTTTCTATTTCTGGATTTTCCACAATTCCATATAAATATTCTTTTCCCTCTTTATCAAATAAATATTTATCTACTGTTAATTCAGATTTCTTTCCCTCTTCAACAGTCTTTAAAATCTTTGTTTTAAAATCTCCCTCAATATGATTAAAATCAGAAAATGTTTTTTCATAATAATCTATCTCTAAGGTTACTCCATCATCCCAACTGTTTCCTTCTCTTTTTAAAACATTAGATTCCACCGCAAAGGTTAATTCTCCCCCTTCAACCTCAACTTTCTCTAATAACGTTAAAGTTGTATCCTTATTAACCTTTGATGTTAAGCTATTATTTACATTTAACATTAAACTATTGATAACTGCTAATCCAGCTACAGTTGCCCCTACTATAACTATCCCCTTAAAAATCTTCTTCATCCTATTCTCCTTTTAAAAATTTTAATAAACTTATTATAGCAATTAATTCCAAAAAATCTATTCTCAAAATCTATAATTAATAAAAGGTTAATAAAAAAGAATAGCTAATTACTAAATATATTAGTAATATACTATTCTTTCATTATTAATATTTCTTTATTAAGCTTTTTCCTTATTTTCATCTCTTAATTTTTTTACTACATCTATATCTAACTCTGTTTTTAAAGCTATAGTTTCATCATCTAATAAATCTAAAAGATTTTTTGCTATTTCTATTTGTTTTTTCTTAACCTCTTTTAGCCCTTTTTTGAAACCTTTTTCTAAGCCTTTTTCTAAACCTTTTTTCTCAACCTCTGGATCATATAAAGTTCTTGTCATATCTTCCACTTCCTCCTCTATATTATCATCTTTAAAGTATGCTCTATTTAAATATTCTATTAAATTTTGTATTCCTAATAACATTTTATGAAAATCTTCACCATAAATTTCTTCACTATGTAATAGTTCGCTAGAACTTTCAGCTAAACTTCTAGCTAACTTTTTAGCTTTTTCAGCTAATAATTTTATAGCTTCTTTATTATTATTTTTCTCTAATTTTTTAAGTTCTTTTCTTAGATTAAACAATTGTAAAGGAATTAACGGATACATTTTCTTTTCTATTATTTCCTCTTTACTATATTCCCAATATTTCATTACATCTGCTTTATAAATATGATAACTTCCATCTGGAAAAACTATTTTTAATTTCAAACTATCTTCAATGCTTTTATTTTCCTCAAAGAAAATCACTTTCTGTTTTGGAAAATAAATTGTTTTTATGTTATCTTCACTATTAGCTTCATCTCTAGCTTTTCTAAAACCATATTCAAATGTTCTTATAACCATTGTACTATCATTTTTAGTTTGAAATTCTATATGATAATTTATTTTCTTTCCTTTTTTATTAGTAGCTGTATAGAACATATCTCCTTTAAGAACATCTAGTGATTCCTCAATAAACTCATTATTACTTATACTTATCTCTACCTCATCTTGGTTGAAATTTTCATTAAAAAGTCCATTAAGTAAATTAACCAAGACTTTATTAGATGTATTAAATAAATATTTTAAAACTTGGTCTAACTTTACACTTTCTTTTTTATTATTTTGTTCTATCAACTCATCACCTCTTTAGTGTTTTAAATCTATAAAAATTTAATAATTTCTATTCTTATATTATTATAACAATTCTATCTATTCTTATAAATATAATTTTAATTTTTTTAATTATATTTGTCTATTAAGAAAAGAAAGTTTTCCCGAGGCATTTCTATATTGATTATTCATAGCTTTAGTTTTTCTTAAATTATTTAAACTTTCTCTTACTTCTTTTTTTCTTTCATCTAATTTTTCCACTAACTGTTTTTCTTTTTCTAATAAATTATGTTTTTCCATAATTTCTTTCAGTGAAATTTTTTCATTATTAGCTTCTACTATCTTTTTAAATAGTTCTTCTCTTTCCTCCAAAAATTCTTCTAATTTTTCAAAATCTTCTTTTTCAAGTTCCTTTAAGGCTAAATCTCCAAATTTTATATATTCAATTATTAAATTTTCCATTTAATTACCCCTGTTGCATAAAGTAAGCCATCTGTGAATTTGATTTATTCATTGCTACTTCAAGCCTTGTAAACTGCTTATAAAAAGCATCTTCTTTTCTTTTTAAATCTTTCAGCATTTTATCAATTCTTTTTTGTTGATCTTCCATTTTTTTAGTTAGTTCATTATTAACCGCAGTTACTGAACCCTCTGTTCCTGCTCTTTTAGCTAATTTAGAAGTTGAGCTAATTGCTGTTTCATTGAAGACATCTTTTACTTTAGAAAAAGTATCTGTCAATAACTTTCTTGTTTCTTCTCCTCTTTCACTTAAAGCTTCAGATAATTTTTCTTCATCTAAAACAAGTTTTCCTTTTTGAGTTCTATAATCTGAATTTGTAGTAATCCCAATACTTGATAAATTAAGACCACTTCCTAATTTAGTAGAAAAAACATTTAAAAGTTCATTTACTGTTCCTGTTAAAATATCATCATTTCTTAAAAGTCCCTGTTTAACTTTAGCATTCCAAAGTTTTATTTCATCTTCACTCATTTCCTTTTTCTGTTCTTCAGTTAAAGGTCTATAGGATGAACTCCCCTTTTCTGTTGTAAATTTATTAACTTTATCTATTAAATTATTATAATCATTAACAAAGCCTCTGATATTTTCAATAGTCTTGCTACTATCTACAGTGCCTTTAAGTTTAGTTTCTTTTAAAGTTCCATCTGTATTTTTTTCTGATACTCCATGAATAGTATATTGAACATTATCTATAGTAAAACTATTACTTGCAGATGTTTTAACTAGCTTATTTCCATTAGAATCAGTTAAATTAACTATAGCATCTTTAGCATCCACAGTTTCTATAACTTTTATTATATTATTATTACTATCAGTTATTTCATTAGGAATACCTGATATAACTTTCATTTCTAAGTTATTATCTTTACCTGTAGTTTTACTTTCTATAGAAATTTTATCTCCCATTTCTGAATAAGAAATTTTAACATCTATCTTTTTTGCATCATCTTTTTTATTATGTTCTGCTATTGCTGTATTTATATTATCTATAATAGCCCTTGAATTATCCTTAATTGATTTGTTATCCTTATCCAATAAAGAAATTTCAATCTCTTCTCCACCAATACTTAATTTCACTTTATCTTCAGTGGCATTTTTAAAAGCATCCATCTTTATATCTAACTTAGATGCTGTGGCTATTTGATCAACAGATACAGAGTAATTACCGCCTTTAGCTCCTGCTAGTCCCTTTGCTGTAACTACCGAATCATCACCAGAAGTAAACTTAATAGTTTCATAATTACTTCCCATTATTAAATTACTTCCCTTATTAGCTGAAGATGTAATATCAAAATACTTAGTATAAATGTTTTTCATATCCTTTATTACATCTCTATAAAGCTCCTGTTTCATTTCAACAATAGTTTTGTCCTGCTTAACTTTATCTACCTTAGCTTGATATGGTTTCATCATTTCCTTAACCATAGTATCAGTATCAAGCCCAGAAGAAAGCCCCCCTAATCTCATAAAAATTACCTCCATCATTCTAAATTTTAAATTTTAAATTCTAAATTACCTATGTGCTAACCTATAAGCCTCATGCCACATATCTCTTACTTCTTCAATAAGTCCTATAGCATCATTTAAAACTTTTAAATCTTTTTTAAGGTTTGCTTCTGCTACTGTTTTATTTATAAATTTATATAATTCAAATAAATCTTCTGCCCACTTTCCTGCTGTTCTATCAAGGGTTGCCATAAGTTCTGAAAATATATCTTGAACTCTTACTAAATTATGATGTGCATCTGCCACTTTTTTTTCTTCTATGGCAAGTTTCCCTCTTTTTGCAAATTTAACTGCACCATCCACAAGCATTAATAAAAGTTGTTCCTTTGATGCTGAATTCACACTATTTTGTTTATATGTACTATATCCATTATTTTTATACAAATTTAATTCCCCCAAAATAAAAATTTCATACTATAAATTTCGTCTTTATAGTAAAAAACTTTAATAAAAAAGAGCAATAAAATACTTTTTCAGTATTTTATCACTCTTGAAAACTTATCAATACTTCTTTTATATCTAATCCACCTTCTACTGTTTCAAATCTACTTTTCACATTGTATTCTGACATAATCGATGTATCAATTTTCGAAGTCATATAATTAAATATCAACTCTGAGAATATTTTATTACTTATAATTACATAATTATTTTCATCTTTGCTTAAATAGCCAAATACATTTCCAAGACTTATTTCTAGATTATACTGTTCATAGATTATTTTAGCTTCTTTAATTTGTATACCCTCTATTAACTTATACAAATTTTTATTATTTTCTAAATTCTTTATTAAGTCATCAAAAAGAGTATTATGTTCTGTTAATAATATTTTTACTGCTCTATGGACATTATCAATATTCCATTTATTTAAATTACTTAATAAAATTTCTTCATCTATTATCTGACATATTCTACTTACTAAGAAAGGATAACCTGAAGTAAATTTAAAAAGTTCATCACTAATTTTATTTATTTCCATAGAAACCTTCTTTTCTAAAGTATATTCTAAAAGCATAGTTCCTATTTCTTCTCTATTAAAACTCATATTAACGTTAAAATTTACAGCTATATTCCAAGGAGAATTGTATCTTGTATCACTATCATCTTTAAATTTTAATTTTAAATTTTTTATATCATAAACCCCAGCTAAAATAACTGATTTAAAAGTTGTTGTTAATTCTGCTTCTCTATCTAAATATAAGGATCTTAAAAGCCCTAAAAAGTTAATAAATAGCTGATTATTAGATATTCTATCCACTTCATCTATAATTAAAATAACTTCTTCTTCCTCAGTTATTTCTGAAATTAAATATCCTAATTGATTTAATGTTTCAACTTTTCTAAGTTCTCTTTTTAATACTCTTGATAATTGCTCAACAAAAGAGTCACAAAAAACTTTCGTTGAAATAAAATCTTCACTCATTCTTTCAAAATCTAATTTTATAACAATATATTTATCTTTTAGTTTTTTATATAATTCATTAAGTGTTGTAGTTTTACCATATTGTCTTGGTCTATTTATTACAAAATAGGATTCATCTTCAACTAATTTAGTTATAGACGCTAATTTTCCACTTATATCAACCATAAAATGTTTTTTAGGAACACATAATCCCGTGCTATTAAACCTTCTCATAAATATCACTCCTAATAGCTATAATATAAATATTATAGTAAATAAAAAAAGATAAAGCAAAGCCTTATCTTCTTTATTTACAATTATATCATTTCTTATTCTATTTTTTATTTCACAAATTTTAAAAGACTCAAATCAACATTAACTGCTGCTTTATTTTCACTTTCAACTTCTGTTAAAAGTTCTTTTCTAAATATTGAAACATCCTTTGGTGCATTTACTGCAAGTTTTACAGTACCATCATCTAATTTAATTACAGTAACTTCAATATTATCTCCAATTACTATACTCTCACCTTTTTTTCTTGATAATACTAACATTTTTCTCCCCCCATTATAGGAGTTTTTATAGAATAATCTTCATTGTTTAATACAATTTGTTTACCCTTATTATTTTTCACATTAATTATTATTGGTGCTCTTAAATTAGTTGTTATTTTTTCTGGAATGGCATTTAAAGTCACTGTATTTAAAACTGCCACATCCTCTGGATTTTCTATTTCAAGTTCTTCTATAGTTTTATCATCTATTTTTATTTCATAATCACTTTTAATACTAAAAGGATTAATCACTACAAAGCCTACTGCTATTTCTTCTATTGACTGAAGGGCACTAAACATAGAATTCACTTCAATTTCTGCAAGAACAAATTTCTTTAACTTATCAAAACCTAAAAGAGGTTTCTCAAAAATTATAATATCCTTCTCTTCATATTCTATAGTTCCATAATTTAAAGTTTCTAATTTCATCTCAATTACTCCTCTTTATGTTATTTTAAGCTTATTTCTTATTATACTTCCTAATAGTTTAAAATTCATCAACAGGAAATTAAAAAAACTAAAACTTTTCTATAAGTAGTACTTAACCTATTTCCTATCTTATATAATCAAGAAGTGATGGTTGAATTACCTTTGCTGATACCTGTAAGGATGCCATATATACAGTTCTCATAGTTTCACTTTCAATACTTTTCTCTGTAAAGTTTATATCCTCTGTCTTTGAAAGTACTTCCTTTAAATTTAAACTTTCATCCTCATTTTTACTTTGAGCTGATTCCATTCTATTTTGTTTTGCTCCAACTTCAGCTCTTACCGTCAATAAATTAGCTATAGTATCAGTGATTCCCTTTAGATTTTCATCTATCACTTTATTTCTATCCTCTTCATTAGGTGAATCTATATTATTTATTAAGTTCCCTAATAAATTCATCATATTAACTTCTTCACCAGCTTCATTGGAGAAGCTAACTATATTTTTTACATTAACGTTATAATCCATTGTAACACCCTTAGAAATCTCAACATTTAAATCTTTTCCTAGCATTGAAAGTTCTGATTGATGCTTATAATTATCAGTGTCCTCTTTCATCACTTCCCCCTCTCTGCTAGTATAATTTAAAAATGAATTTCCATTCTCATCTTTTTCAGTTCCCACTGGCTTAAAAGCTCCTCTTGTTCCAGCAAATATATATCTTCCATCAAAGCTTGTATTTAAAACTGTACCAATTTCTTCTACTCTTTGATTTAACTCATCTTTAATTGCTCTTCTTTCATCCTCACCATAGGCAGCATTTCCAGCTGATACTGTAAGTTCTCTGATTCTTTGCATAGTGTCTGTTAACTGACCAAGGGCTGTATCTGTTGCATCTAACCAGTTTATAGTATCTTTTATATTAGAATTATACTGCTCATTGGCTTCAATATCACCATGCAGTTGCATACTTCTTGCCACTACAAAAGGATTATCTGAAGGTTTATGAACTGTTTTACCTGTAGTTAATTGATTTTGTAGCTTTTGCATTTGGTTTAAATTTCTATTCATATTATTAAGATAACCTGTAGTCATCATTTTACTTGTTACTCTCATCTATTTCCCCTACCTTTTTAATCCATTTACTACTACATCTAAAAGCTCATCCACTGTGGAAATAACCTTTGCACTAGCATTATAAGCATGTTGAAATTGAACTATATTTATAGTTTCTTCATCTAAATTTACCCCAGAAATACTTTCTCTCTTCATAACTATATCCATTACTAAACTACTTTGGTTCTCTACCATTCTTTGAGCCTCTTGACTTTGTACACCAAGTCTATCAATAATATCCTTATAATAACCCTCAAGACTCATACCTGCTGTATTATTCTCTATAGTCATTCCATTATTAATTAATCTATTTCCACCCTTACTTAAATCAAATAAATCTTTTCTACTATTTATACTTCCACCTAAATTTTGAAGTTTTATCATGGAATTTCTAAGTTGGGCAATAGCCAATGCTCTTTCCCCATCTGTTTCACCATCTATATTATTGTTTCCAGTGTAAGGAAATCTATCATCATTAGTTTTTGTTTTAATTTTCATAGGGTCCTTTAAAATTTCTTTATTTATAGTTATAGTAGCTGCTGTAATTTTAAATTCTCCATCTAAAATTTGGTCTAAATTTATCATAGTTCCATCATTTCCATACTTAGCTATAGATGAATTAACAAAGAAAGGCATAAAATCTTTATCTGGATACCCTCTACCACCAGTTGCTGATTCTAAACCTGAATGTACTGCATTTACTGATAAAGCAAGACCAAGAGCCATCTTATCTAATTGATTTATGTATTCTGTTAAATCCTTCTGTATTGATATAGCCCCTGCAAGTTCACCTGCTCCTGGATTGAAAACCATAAGCTCACTTGCTGATATAGTTTCATTATTTCTAAGAGGTGCTCCATCACCTTTAACTGCCATTCCCTTAGAATCAGCTATTATAACTCTAGAAGATTCTATTTCCTTAAGCTTTTCATCAGTTACATCTCTTAAAGTTAAAGTTTTAACATTATTTTCACTATCCATGTCACCTAACTGATAGTAACTTATTTTATATGTAGTTCCAGAAGGATCAGTATTATCCTTTTCTATAGAATTTATATATGAAAGTCTTGAACAATCCTTATTAGGATCTGCATTAACAAAAGGTGGAACTGAACTTAATGTTCCATTTTGGGCCCTTACATTAATCCCCTCAAAATTTTCTCTATCAACTACTATTCCAAACTTTCCACTTAATTCATCTAAAAGTAAATCTCTTCTATCCATTAAATCATTAGGTGCATTACCTGAAACTTTAACAGTTGTAATCTCTTTATTAAGCTGATCTAACTGATTAAGCATTGAATTAATATCATTAACAGAATTCTTTATTTCATTCTGTGCATTAACCCTAAGCTCCTGAAGTCTTTTCGCAGTATGATTTAAAGCATCAGTTAAAGCCAAAGTTTGTTGTGCAACTACCGTTCTATTATTAGAACTTTGAGGTTGCTTTGAAAGCTCCTGCCAAGAATCAAAAAACTTACTCATAAGCTTTGCTATTCCTGTATCCGATGGCTCATTAAAAACCCCTTCTACCTGACTTAAATAACTACTTCTCATATCATAGGTTCCGAATATAGAATTTTCATTTCTTACCTGATAATCTAAAAAATGATCTCTAACTCTCTCTATAGCCTGCACCTGTGAACCAGTTCCAACCTGTCCTACTCCATTTGCCATACTCTGTGCTCTATTAGTAGTAATCACCGCTCTCTGTTTACTAAACCCCGGTGTATTTACACTAGAAACATTATGTGACGTAACATTAAGATTCTGCTGCGCCGTAAACATCCCACTTCTTCCAACATTCAAAGTTGAAAATAAACTCATAAAAAATCTCCCCCAATTCTAAAACTATAAACTAAAATTCCAAATTAAA
>JBOGCG010000055.1:0-7755 GCA_051656625.1 Sarcina sp.
ATAAGGATTATACAAATTCTAAAGATTATAAATTATACTCTTGGCCTATGAATAATATTTGGGAAACTAATTTTAAAGCATCTTTAGCTGGATTTATAGAATTTAATTACTCTATTAGTTGGTTTAATTCCACTAAGGATAGAGAGGATTTAACTAATCGTAATAAAGAAATGAATTTTGGATTTGTTAATTTCAGAATAGACTAATTATAAAGCCATGGGATTTATTAGAAAATTTATTAATAAATCCTATGGGAAAAAATTATTATAAGAAAAGGAAGTTATTATGAAATATATAAATAGAAAATCTAATTATGATAAATATCCAGAGATAGTTGTTTCAGAAAGTAATAGGGGCGCATTTTTAGGCTATGAAGAAATTTGTAATGAAATTAAAAGTAAGCTTACTGGGAAAAAGAATATTGTGGCTATAGATTGTTATATGGCTGTTTATGAAGAGGAAATATTAGAAAATATTTTAAAATATATTAATTTTGATAAAGTATTTTTAACAAAGGAAATATTTTTAGATAAAAAAAGCTTAGATAAGTTATTTTCTAATGACTTAACTGAGGATAGAGTTTTTGGAAGAATAACAAATATGGAATTATCTGATTTAATTGATGAAAGTAAAAAAAATCAATTTATTGAAGAAGTTAAATCTATAGAAGAAGGTTTAATCCTAGTGTTAGGAGTAGGAACGAACTTGATGGTTTCTCCAGATATACATATTTATGCTGATTTAGCTAGGTGGGAGATTCAATCAAGATATAGAAGTAAAAAAATGGGAAATTATAAGGCGGAAAATTTTGAAGAAGATATATTAAAAAAATATAAAAGAGGATATTTCATCGAATGGAGATTAGTAGATTCTTATAAAAAGAAATATTTTGAAACCATGGATTATATTTTAGATAGTAATAATATGGAGTCAATTAAAATGATAACTGGAGATAACTTTAGAAAGGCAATGAACTTCATTGTGACAAAACCTTTTAGAGTAGTACCTTTTTTTGACCCTGGTATATGGGGGGGCCAGTGGATGAAGGAGGTTTGTAATTTAGATAAAAATAAAGAGAATTATGCATGGTGTTTTGATTGTGTCCCTGAGGAAAATAGTTTGCTTTTAAGGTTTGGAAATGTAGTTATTGAAATTCCTTCAATAAATTTAGTTTTATATAATCCAGAGGAACTGCTAGGAGATAATGTATTTAATAGATTTGGAGCAGAATTTCCTATTAGATTTGATTTTTTAGATACTATGGATGGTGAAAATTTAAGTTTACAGGTCCATCCATTAAAAAGATATATAAAAGAAAAATTTAATATGGATTATACGCAAGAGGAGAGTTATTATATTTTAGATTCAAAAGAAAATGCAACTGTTTATTTAGGGTTAAAAGAAAATGTAAAAAAAGATGAATTTTTAACTGCCTTAAAAGAAGGACAAAATGGAAAGTTATTAGATGTTGAAAAGTATATCAATAAGTTTGTGGCAAAAAAACATGATCATTTTTTAATTCCTAGTGGGACAATTCATTGTTCAGGCTCTAATACAATGGTATTAGAAGTAAGTGCAACACCTTATATTTTTACATTTAAACTTTGGGATTGGGGAAGAGTTGGATTAGATGGTTTGCCTCGACCTATCCATATTGAACATGGACAGACTGTTATAGATTTTACTAGAGATACTAACTGGGTAAAAGAAAATTTAGTGAATAATATTACCACTATAAATGAAGAAGAGGGCTGTAAGGAGGAAAATACAGGACTTCATTCTTTAGAATTTATAGAAACAAGAAGATATTGGTTTAATAAAAAGATTAGCCATGATACAAGGGGGAATTTAAATGTATTGAATCTTGTTGAAGGGAAAGAAGCTATTGTAGAAAGTCCAGAAAATAAGTTCCAGCCTTTTATAGTTCATTATGCGGAGACATTTATTATACCAGCAAATTTAGGACAATATACTATAGCCCCTTATGGAGAAAGTAAAGATAAAAATATAGGAATATTAAAGGCCTATGTAAGGGAAGGAGATATATGAATATAAAATATTTTGTAGCTATAGATGTAGGTGGAACATTTATTAAGTCAGCAGTGATAGATAGTGATGGAAATATTTTAAGTAAAGGTATTTTAATTAATGAATCCTATGCAAAAGAAAGTAAAGAGCGAATTATTACTAATTTAATAGAGATAATTGAGGAAAGAATAAATTCTTTTAAGGATAAAATTTTTTCAGCTATAGGAATAGCTTTTCCAGGGCCTTTTGATTATGAAAAAGGAATATCTTATATTCAAGGGATAGATAAATATGAAAGTATATATGGAGTAAATATTAAAAGTTTACTTTTGGATTATTTTAAAAAGAATAGCAAAAATACTAGTACTGATTTTCAAATAAACTTTGAAAATGATGGAGTTATGTTTGGATTAGGAGAATATTTACAAAGTTTAAAAAAGGATGAGAGAATTTTCACGTTGTGTATAGGAACTGGTGCAGGTTCTGCATATATTGAAAATGGAAAAATTATAAAAGAAAAACTGAAAAATATAAAAAATGGATGGATTTATAATGTTCCTTACAAAGGTAGTATTATTGATGATTATATCTCAAGTAGAGGTATACTGAAAATAGCTAATGAAAAAGGAATAAAGGGATTTGTGGCAGAAGAAATTTCACAGTTGGCTTTAGGGGGAGATGAGAAGGCAAAAGAAGTTTGGGAGGAATTTGGAGAGAATCTAAGGGAGGTTTTAATCTTAGTAACTAAAGATTTTCAGCCTAATAAAATAGTAATTGGTGGGCAGATATCAAAGAGTTATACTCTGTTTATAAAGTGTAGTGAAAGTTATTTTTCTAAAAAACAAATTCCTATAGAGATATCGAAGGATACTTCAGTGAGTATTATTAAAGGGGCTATTAAGATAATAAAATAAATATAAGAGGAGTATAATAATAAAAAAGGATTTGCTGAATATTTACTATTTTCAGCAAATCCTTTTTGAAAGTTTAGATAGTTTTAGTAACCAGTAATAAATATGTAGCTAAGCTGATTTTAATAATTTAATTAAATCTAATTTTTTTGAATTCTTATTATATTTTATTTGTTTTTTTTCTAATAATTTTTCAATTTCAGATTTTTTTAAAATTTTATTTAAATAAGAAATTGATAAACTTTTAAAGTCATGTTTAGACTTTAATATTAAGGAGGCAGGAAGCGAATTATTTGAACTAGTAAAGCTAAGAGGTGATTTTTTTAAGTTATTAGCCTTAGAAGTGTCTATAAGTTCATTTAAATTCTTAGTGGATTCTTCCTTTATATGATTTTCTTTTGTCATAACGATGGATTTATTTAGTTGATTTTTTAATTGTTCAATTTCTAAATTTAATTCTAAAATTTTCTTTTTATAAGAATTATTTTCTGCTTCAAGGACTTTGAATTTTTCAGATATTTCTATATTATCAACCAATTTAGCGGCTATATCAGTACCAAATAAATTATTTATTTTCTCAGCTTGAGTTGTAGTTAACTCTATATTATTAAGTAACATACGAATAACTTCTAATCTGGTTGCTTTTATAATAGATTTTTCTTCTTCAGAAAAAAGATAAGATGATAGTTTTTCTGAATTAACTATTTTTACTATTTCTATTATATTATTATCAAGTAACTTATGAAGAGATTTATAAGTTGGATTTATAAATTTATCGTAGGGAATTTCTTTTATAGAATTTACTCTAGTTAAATTTATGCCAGATAATGATGAATATAAATCAAATCCTTTATCTTTTGATACAACATATAAATCAATTTCTTTTTCTAAAGAAGCTAAGGCAGTACACATATTATAATACTGAATATCTACAGCTTGTTTTTCATTAGTTGAAATATGTTTGAAAAGAATATTACAATTAAAAATCATTCCATGAAGTTTTGTTTTTAATTTTTCGTAACTATCAACATGGGATAAAATTATTATTGTATCAAAAATTGTTAAATTAACTCCATTAACTAAATCTAAATATCCTATATTTTCAATATCGTAAAATATAATTCTTTGAATACTAGAGGATAAACCATCCATATCTATTTTTGCTAATGTATTTAAAATTATTTTGATAAGTTTTTTTAGTTTTGGTTGTTTAGAAATAGGGGTGTTTCTATTTTTTAACTCTTCAAGTATTAATCGTAAATCTGCATGGTTATAGCGACTTAATAGTTCTTCAGAATCATCTTTTCCTATTAAATTTCCAACAATACCTTTCACTTGATTATTGTCCATTCAGTCAACTCCTTAAGATGTAAATCGTTATATAATTTGTACATAATGATTATATGTTAATTTAAGCAAAATTGTAAGTTGTATACATTTACAAAATATTACTTTATCACTATTAAATAATTAATTTATTAAAAAAATAAACAATATTAAAGAAAGTTAATAATTAAAAAATCATATTGATGATAATAAAATAATTATCGAAAAAAATTAGCAAATTTTATGAAAATAAAAAGTAAGTATTTTACATATTGGTTTTTGTTGTAGTTATAATGGCGAAATTCTTATTATTTTCTTTAAAAAATTAAAAATTTTCCTTGAATTTCGTATAGTAAATAGTTTTTTTGGAAAAATAAACTAAGAAAATGAAAAAATCATAGGGGAAAGAGGCGTGGCTATGAAGAAAAAATTTTTAAAAGAAATTGAAAATGATCAACGAGTTGAAATATTAATTAATAATTTTAAGATAGAGTTTGAAGCAGTGATGGACTTAATGAATGAAAATCAATTTGATTATATTTTAAAGTATAGTGGGGATATTTTTAGAAAATGGTTGTATAGCCCCTTAATAGAAAATACGGTGTTAACACCTTATTTAATAATTAATAGTGTAGCTCAAGCTAAAAATCCTGGAACTTATTCTTTAAATATAGATTTAAGAATTAAATATAGTAAAAAATCTAGATTTAAATATAAATTAGAACTATTTTATTATAGTGAAAAAGAAAATCCTGTTTTGAAGGATTTAGAAAAGATTGTGAAATATTGCTCCCCTATATTAAGTATAAAAGAAGGAGAGCAGTGCTTAATTAATGAAGGAGAGGAACTTGTTAATAGGCTTAGTTATAGAAATGGTAATTATTTAAAATATTTAATAGCAATAGCTATAAAAATGGATGTTTTGAAAAGAATGGACTCTATTGGATGTCTATCTTATCAACTTTCAAAAAATTACGAAAAATATGAACAGTTAAGTAAAGAGGAAAAATTAAAGTTAATTATAGATAAATCTATAGAATATTCAGAGGAATCACTAAGAGCTAATTTTGAATATTATTTCCCAGAAAATTTATTATCAGATTTTTTAAATAATAATGTAGATAAGGATAGGTTTTATAATTATTCTTTATTTTCAGGGGGAGAGTTAATAGACTTTGTGGAAAATTTAGACAAAATGGGGATGAAGTTAGAAAAAGAGGAACTTTTAACTTTACGGAATGTACAAAAATTAAGTAAGGATTTAGGTGATGAGTTTGGTGAGTACTTATTAGATAGCAAGATAGGTTGGTTTGTAGATTTATTTTTCACTCATATATTTGGTGATTATTTAGGAATAATAAATTTTGTTTATGGAATGGAATTTACTATTATGGGTTTTGTAGGGTTATTGTTAGAGTTTAAAGATAAAGTTGAAAGTACCGCTATTATATATTCTTTAGAAAATTTTCATGATTTAACTCTTTTGGGAGAGCAATTGTTAGAAAAAAGAAATGTGGAGATAGAATCAAGAGCTTTTGAATATTTAACTGATATAGAAATTACAATTACAATGAAAAATTATTTAGAAGAATTAGAAAATAGTATAAAAAATGAATTTAGAAATAGCTATCTTGAAATGGAAGAGGAAGATTTTATAATAACAGAGGAAATAGAAAATCACTTAAAATCTTTTGAAAAATATTTAATTGAAGAAAAACACTTAAAAGAAAAAATAATAGGGCTACACATGAAAAATATCTTTTTATTTATAGGATTTTATAGTTCCTTTGAAAATTTAGAGGAAATAAAAAATATATCCTATGAAGAAATAGAAGAATATTTAATAGAATGGTTTATAAAAATGGTTGCTACTAGTAAAAAATCAATAGTAGAACAAATAAAATCTTTAAATTTATATATGATGTTTTTAGAAAAAATTGATTTTTTAGAAGAAAAAAAGAATTTGAAAATCAGAGAAAAGTTACAAAATAAAGAAAAATACATAAAAGCTTATGAGCAGCAGTGCTAGGGGAGCTGCTTTATAGAAAAAATATTTTATATAGTAATAGTTTTGAAAAAAAATGATAACAAAATTTAAACAGATGAATTTTTATTGTTATATTTATGTAATTTTAGAAAAGCTTAATAATAGTATTATTTAGCTAAAGAGAAAAAAATTACAATTTCAAATTGCTTTACAAGAAGGTGAATTTAATGAAAAAAGTAGTGATAACTGCTATTATCATAGTTGCTTTAGGTATAGGAGCTTTTTTAATTGGGGAAAATTTTATTTTTAATTCAAATCCTATACCTGTAAGTTCAAATAATAATACGACAGCAAAAGAAAATAATGCTACGAAAAAAGTAGATGAAAATCAAGTTAAAAAAGAAAATCTAAATAATAATGCAAGTAATTCAAATAATTTAGTTAATGTAAAAAATAGTAATGAAAATAATAATAGTAGCAATTCAAATGTAACAAGTAAAAATAGTAATAGTTCAAATAGTAATAATTCAAATAATAAAGGAACTAATAATGGAAATAGTTCTAATACTGCTGACTCTAATGCTGCTAATAGTACCAATAGTGCTAATAATACTACTAATAAGACTGGTAATGGAAATAATAGTGGGTCAATAACCTATTCAGTACCTCCTGTTAATAGTGTTACTAATCAATATCTTCAAAGTGCAGTTGTAGTTACTAATAGTACAGGAAACAACATCTCTTCAGAACAATTAAATCAATATATGAGAAGTTGGATAATGTCAGGACAAAACAACTGTGCTGGAATTTGTGATGCCACAGGAACTTATTGGGAACAACCTTGGCTTGATAAAGTTCCAGATTCAGTTTTAGTACAAGCTTTTGTTGATGCAAATGGTGAAGTGGCTTTATCAAAGAATATAACAGCAGGAGAATTTGTAAAGGCAACAGTAGAACTAGATAGACTAACAGCTAATGATGTTCCTTTTACAATGGCTCAAGCAAAAGAATTGATAATATCAATGATAACAAAGGATGGCTATGCAACAGCCAGTGAAATTACTAAAATTACCTTTAATGAGGGAACACCAGCTTACTACACTGTTTATACAAAAGAATCTGGTACTTGGCCATTTTGGACTGTAGTAGCTAATACTGGATATGCACATGGCTAATAGATAATTAAATATTAATATAAATTTGAATTAATGAAAAATAACTAACAAAAGAAAATTAAAACTAACAACTAAACAAAGGAGAATTTTTATGAAAACTAAAATAATTGCAAGTATATCAATAGCTGCAGCTTTAGGAGCTACAGCGGTGGGTGCAACCTTAGTTTGTAAAACCTACACTTATAAATAAAATTGTTTATAGTCAAAATATAAGTAGTTCAAAAACAGCAGCAAAGGAAACAGTAACTTTATTTATTCCTGATATATCATTAGGAAATAAAGGCTATGTAACAAAGGATGGTAAAAAGTATATAGCAGAAACTTATTC
>JBOGCG010000056.1:0-4682 GCA_051656625.1 Sarcina sp.
ACGATATAGAAATAATTATATTAATGATTATATGCACAAAGTTTCTAAATCTATAATTGATAAATCTATTGAAAATAATGTAGGTAAAATCGTAATGGGTAAACTAAAAGGAATTAAGCAAGATATGGATTTTAATAAAACTTTTGTTCAAATTCCGATACAACGTTTAGCCGAATTAATTAGATATAAAGCTAAATTGCAAGGAATAGAAGTTAAATTCCAAGAAGAAAGCTATACAAGTGGATGTTCTGCGTTTGACTTAGAGCCTATCACAAAGAAAAATTATGATAAATCAAGAAGAATAGTGAGAGGTCTTTTTGTAAGTAGTTTTGGACTTGTAAATTCAGACATAAACGGAAGCTTAAATATACTTAGAAAATCAGAGAAATGTATTCCCGAATTAGTGAAAACTATGAGGGATAATGGGAAATTGGACTCTCCCAAGCGTATAAGGGTTGCCTGTTAAGGTAGAAATTTAAATACCAAACTACGCTAAAAGAATCCACTGGTCTTGTACCAGTGGTAGTTCAATAATAGGAGCAATAATATTTATAGCAATATAAATAGATAGATAAAAACAAAAAACTAGGTTTTGTCAAAATTTAATGATAAAACCTAGTTTTTATTTATAAGTGATTTTAGATAGATTTGGAGCATAACCAATATTTTCTATAAGATCTCCGTTAATGGTGAATTGAACTGCATCAATCCAAAAACCACTGTAATGTCGTTGGAGAACGTTTTCTATAAGGGTATATTCAGTGATTTGTCCTTTAGAGGAATGCTTAATTCTATTATACCAATAATCAGCGTTACCAGATAAGTTAATTATAGCAGTTTTATTATTTGTTATTTCTTTTAATTCAATAACTTCATTATCAAAATATTTATTTGAGATAATTCCTAAAATCTTATTTAAATTTTCTGCAACTGTAAGACCTACTGTGGTGATTTCATCATTATTAATTACTTTAAAATCTTTATTTTTAGTAACTATTTTAAAACTACGTTTAATATTATCTTTAGTATGTTTCTTATTTATTATGTCGGAGGAAAAATTATTAGAATGTTCTTTTTCTATAGAGGAAATATCATTGCTTTGAAGAATTTTATTATTATTGATTGAATTGCAACTAATAAAAAATAATGATAAAAAAGATAAAAAGCTTATATAAAATAATTTTCTCATGAAAATCTCCTTAATAAAATTATGTTTATATTTTAACAATAAAAATATAAACAGTCAATAAATAACTTAAATTGAAAAAAAAGTAAAAAATATAGACTCTATAAAAATTTTACTTTTTATAGAGTCTACTTTATTTAAACTAATTTTCTTCAATTAGTTGATTAATTTTTTTCTTACATCTTAAGCCTTTACAAGCACCAGCTCCTGCTCCTGTAGCTGCTTTAACTTCTTCAAAAGTTTTTGCACCATTTTTTATACTTGCAATTATATCATCCTTTGATATTTTATTGCATTTACATATTATATCTGAATTTCTTGAAAATAAGCCCATCTAAAATATCCTCCTCATTTGTGTAAATCAATAGTACAAACTATTACCTTAAGTAATAGTAATCTATTACCTTAGGTAATAGTCAAGAATTTTTTCTTTTTTTTATTAGTATATATAATTTATAAGAAAATATTAGATATTTAAGAGAGAAATTAAAATACCGATAAATTTGTTGTGACATTAAGAGTATAGAAACGTTATATAGATGAAGGGGAAAGTTATGAGAAAAGATGAATTAGAAAAGATTTATAGATTATATTATAAAGATTTATATATTTATGGATTTTCAGTTTGTAAAGATCATTATTTAACTGAAGAACTAATAAGTGATAGTTTTTATAAAGCTTTTATTTCCCTTGAAGATTATAAAGGATCTTTTAAAGGAGGATTTATGAGTTTTAAGGAGATATTTTTAAAGTATCAAAAAGGGATAGCTACAGAGGAAGAAAAAAAGTTAGTAGAGGAAGAGTTAGAAAAAAATGATATTATAAATGAATATTTATCGGAAAAGTTATTTTCAAGGGAAGCAGGTAATAATCATAATGATTTTATTAATGATGGAAAGGTGGAAATTGTAAAAAAGAAAATAGATAAAAAACTAAGTAAAATTGTTTTTAAATCTATAGTTATCACTTTAGCAATTATAGCAATGGGAAAATTTATTGTTACACCAACCTTTAATTCTTATTTTTATAATCCTAATGGTAAAGGAAATTATAAAGAAAGTGAAGCTATAGGAGAATTTTTTGTTAAAGTATCTGTATTTACAAATCTTCACTTCCCAGGATATATAACTAATTTCGGTACAGAAGCTATTCCAAGGGGCTATGGAGTTTATGATATTAATATAAATCAACACAATCGGTTCAATAATGATAAAAAAATTAATGGTAGATTGATAAGAAATAAATTTTTCAGTGAAGATGAAAATTTGTTTTTATTTCCATCAGTAGGAATCTTTTATGACAAAGAAAATAATTTTGGCTTTTCCAATGAGAATAGTAGAGGACAAAGTGAAAAAGATTTAAATTTCTATAGGGAAGAGTTAAAAAAGTTACCTGAAACAGCCTTGGTTTCTGCATTTATAAGTTTTAAAGAAGATTTAGATTTAGAACAATTAGAGAAAGTAAAGGAGGATATTAATATTAATTGGGTTGCCATAAGAGGAATGGAGCGTAGCAGTGCAATAGGCTTTGAACCACAGGGGGTAGGTCCAGTAATAGATAAGGGAAAATATGATGAAGAGAAATATCCTTTTTTAGAATTGGCTAATTCAGAGGAAAATGAAATTTTTAATAAAGAAAAGTTAGAAACTCATCTAAAAAGTCAATTAAAATATATGAGAGATAGTGAAGAGTTTTTAAATAGTATCTTTAAAATTAATGATATAAGTAAAATCTATTATAGTGATCAATTAGAATATATAGAGAAAAATGGTGTGAAAAGTTATGGGATTTTAGTAACTGGTACTACTAAAGAAATGTTAGAGTTAACAGAGAAAGAATATTTTAATAGTATTTTTGTTGATGATGTAAAATTATCAATGTTAGAAAAATAGAATAGTCTGCCATCATTAAATATATTTGCTTTTCACCATAGTTGAGTAAGAATCGTATTTAACAATGAGAGGCTATTCTCTTATGTTAGAGATTAATTACATTTAGTTAGAATTTCATAGCAGTCTTCTCTTAAAGAGATATTATCTATTGTTTTTCTAGAAATTTTAACTTTCTCTCCTACAATCATATTCATGTTTAAATTTTTATCCATTTCTTTTTTTGCTTTTTCTTCCTGTTGATCCCAAATAAAAATTGTTTTTGAAGCTAAAGCAGCAGATAATCTAACTAAATTTACTAGACGTTGTTTTTTAGTTTTTTCAAATTTTATTTCTTTAAGTTCCTTAGAAAGAACTTCATAGGAACCTCCAATATCATCAGTTATTAGAGAATTATAATATTCTAAAGCTGTTTTTTGAGTTTTAGTTTTAGGGAATTTTTCGATTTTCCATTCTAAAACTTTAGCAGGATAAATTTCATAGGAGCTATTTTCAATTTTTTTAGTTTTCAAACCATTATAAAAGCCATAATTATCTACATTGAAATTCTTTCTAACCTCTAGTTCTTCAGCTATTAAGTTTGAAAAATCACTTTTATTTAAATTATTCTCTGTTAGTAAATTATCAATGACTTTTTTCAAAGCCCATTGTTTACAACTAAGAGTTTCAATATCAAATAGATAATTAGCTATTTCCTTTTGATTTAAAGATTTTAATAATCTTTTATTTGTAGTTTTTAATTTTTTTAAGTTTAAAATAGAGATTTCTTCACCAAAGGTTTTTACTGTACTTTTTATAAGTTTTTCTTTTCTAAGTTTTGTTTTTAGTTTTTTAGATAGCTTACAGCAAAGAAATTCAGTATTAATATTTCCATTAACTATTAAATTATATTCCTTATAGATAGAGGCATCTAATTTTAATTTAGTTAAACTATGTTGAACTTCACCATCTATTTTAACTAAAACCCCAATATTTAATTTTTTAGAACCTATAGTAACATCTACAATATCTCCGTAGCCTACTTTAGGATGAATAAATTTATATTCATCTTCTATGGAGGCTTTTTTCATTCCTATTCTTTTATATTTGTAACCATAATCCCAAAGAAGTTTTGATTCTTCATCTAAAAGAATTTCTTTAAGAACTTCTAAAAGACAAAGTGGTTCATTTTCAGCTAAAGTAATTTCAATATCTTCTTTACCTTTTTTAAAACGTTTATCTTTATTTTCTATTAAAGAAGTAATTGCATTAATTGCCTGTCCTTTCTCAACAAAGGAATAACAGTTTGATAGACTTTCATAGGCCATAATATCTTTACTTTGAGCTAAAGCAATTTCAGCGCTATCTATATCTTCATTAAGTATATGATATAAAGCTAGACTATAAAGAAAATCAAGAGAAATTTCTTCATTTACTTCCTTTAAAGCATTTGAAGAGATTTTGCCCTCTATTTCTAACCAATCCTCAAAAACAACGATAATATTTTCTTCAGTGGATTTTAAAGTTTTTATTGTAGAAGGTTTATTAAATCTTCTACTTTCATTGATTATAAAATAATCATTGTTATTAATATCTATTGAAACCATTTCTTTTTTATCAACGAAGGA